>JBFIJN010000527.1:0-5992 GCA_041600735.1 Nannocystaceae bacterium | reverse complement strand
TCACGCTGGGCGCCGACGAGGACAACCGCCGCGCGTTCGAGCGCATGCAAGAGGCCCGCGTGCGCGCGGCTCCGGTGGTCGATGCCGAGGGGCGCCTGTGCGGCGTGCTCGAGCGCGATGCCACCGTGCGCAGCGAGCTGCTGCGCGCCACCGTGGGCGATGCCGGGCGCCTGATGGTGGCCGCCGCGCTCGGGATCGCGGGCAATACGGCCAAGACCGCCGCGCACCTCGTGGAGCTGGGCGTGGGCTGTCTGGTGATCGACACCGCGCACGGCCACCAGCGCCGCATGCTCGAGGCGGTGCAGGAGGTGCGCGCCGCGGTCGGCGAGCGCGTGCCGCTGGTGGCCGGCAACGTGTGCACCGCGGAGGGCACGCGCGCGCTCATCGAGGCCGGGGCCGACATCGTCAAGGTCAACGTGGGCCCGGGGGCCATGTGCACCACGCGGATGCAGACCGCGGTGGGCCGCCCCAGCTTCAGCTCGGTGCTCGCGTGCGCCCGCCAGGCCCACGCGATGGGCCGCCACGTGTGGGCCGACGGCGGCGTCCGTCACCCGCGCGACGTCGCCCTCTACCTGGCCGCGGGCGCCTCGCGGGTGATGGTCGGCACGATGCTCGTCGGCACGTTCGAGAGCCCCGGCGACATCAAGGAAGACCGCGAGGGCCGGCTCTACAAGGAGAACTACGGGATGGCCTCGGCCCGCGCCGTGCAAGACCGCAGCGAGGGCGACGACGCGTTCACCCGCGCCAAGAAGGGCTTCTTTCGCGAGGGCATCTCCACCTCGCGGATCTACCTGCGCGAGGGCTTCCAGAGCGTGGGCGACATCATGATCGACACCATCACCGGGCTCCTGTCCGCGTTCACCTACGTGGGCGCCACCACCTTGCCCGCGTTTCGCCAGCAGGTGGTGGTGGGCGTGCAGACGAGCGGCGGGCTGCACGAAGGCACCCCGCACGGCAGGCTGCGCGGCTAGAGGCAGGCGGTCGTGGGCTGGGTTAGGATGATCGTGCGCTCATGAAGACCCCTCGTAAGCGACCGCCGCCGCGGCTCACGGTCCACGAGCTCGGGCCGATCCACCAGGCCTCGGTCACGCTGGCCGATCTCACGATCCTGGTCGGCCCGCAGGCGTCGGGGAAGAGCATCTTCCTCCAGGCCCTCGAGCTCGCCATCGACCATCCAGCGATCATCGCCCGCCTGCGTCGCGAGGGCCTGGACTGGCATGGCGACGCGCCCACGCTGCTCGATCTCTACTTTGGGGAAGGCATGCGGACGATCTGGGGGGCGAAGACCATCGTGCAGTGGCAGCTCGGCGCCAAGCGGATGATCGATCCCGCGAAGCTCGCCAAGTCCCGATCCCGTGCCTTGCCGTCCTCGTCGGTGTTCTACGTGCCGGCTCATCGCGCGCTGACCCTCAAGAACGGCTGGCCTCGGCACTTTGGCGACTATTCTCCGGGCGATCCGTTCGTCGTGCGGCACTTCAGCGAGACGCTGAGGAACCTGATGGAATCATCGGGAAGCTACGCCAGCGTATTCCAGCAGGGCGGAAAGCCGCTCACCACGGTCACACGCGAGCTCATTCAGCAGGGGGTGTTCGGCGACTACGAGCTGCGCCTCGACACGAGCTCGCCTCAGAAGCGCTTGGTGTTGCAGCGCGGCGCACAGCCCCCCCTACCCTTCATGGTCTGGTCTGCCGGACAGCGCGAGCTCAGCCCGCTGCTCATCGGACTCGACTGGCTCATGCCGAAGGCCACGGACCGGCGCGCGGGGATCGAGTGGGTGATCATCGAGGAGCCGGAGATGGGGCTCCACCCGAAGGCCATCACGACCGTGCTGCTACTGCTGCTCGAGCTACTGCGCCGCGGCTATCGAGTCTGCTTGTCGACCCACTCGCCGCACATCCTCGATCTCGTCTGGGCGCTCCGGGTGTTCCGCGAGAAGGGAGCCGGCACCGCCCAGATCCTCGAGCTGTTCGGCATGAAGCGGAACGCAGAGTGCAAGAAGCTCGCAGCAGACGTCCTCCAGCGCTCCGTGAGCGTCTACTACTTCGACCGCAATCACGGCCAGGTCACCGACATCTCGCGCCTGGATCCTGACTCATCGCAAGCTCCCGAGACCACCTGGGGAGGGCTCATCGAGTGGAGTGCCCGGGTCTCCGACACCGTGGCCGACTTCGTGGCCAATTCGCAGGATTCCGATGGCCCGCGCCGGTAGCAAGCGCAAGAGCAAGCGCGGGCGGACACCGACGGCCACCACCTTCCATGCCGCCGTTGCGGCCACCCCCTCGATTCGCTACGCCCACGAGCACGGGCTGCGGGCGCTGACCAAGGCGGACCGCGAGCGGATCATCGACGGACAGCGCGCAACGGGAAGCATCGCGCTCGACGATGCTCTCGTAGCGACCCACCCCAACGCCAACCGCTGGGACTACGGGATCGGTCTCCCGCCGGGCCCAGAGCGGCGCGAGGTGGTGCTGTGGCTCGAGGTCCACCACGCCGCCAGCGGCGAGGCCGAAGTGGTGCTCAAGAAGCTCGCGTGGCTCAAGCAATGGCTCCGCGAGCACGCGCCGCGCCTCGACGCCCTGCCACGCAGATTCGTGTGGCAGCTCAGCAACGTGGAGCGCCACCCCAACGATAGGCTGCGGCGCAACCGGCTGGCCGAGCAGCACGGTCTACGCCGCGTGGAGGGCAAGCTCCGCCTCGCAGACCACGGGTAGCGACCGCTCCGCTCGCTAGTAGCGGTAGCGCGCGAGGTTCACGAGCGTCTCCTTGAGCGTCTCGCGGGTGTGTCGCTCGCGGCGCTGGTCCTCTCGGTCGTGCTCGCCGAGCAGCACCTCCATCGCGTGGCGAGCGGCGGCCTGCGCCACGGCATCGAGGCCGGCGGTCTTGTCGGCGCGTCGCTCGTCGCGATCGCTCAGCAGCCCGAGCATGGCCTGCACGCTCTTGCCCACCGCTTCCTTCTGGCGCTTGTAGTAGTCCTCTTGGAGCAGCGCGAAGTAGTCGGGGAAGATCTCGTCGTAGGCCGGATCTTCGTTGGGGTGCGACAGCGCCCACGCGCCGATGCGCGAGAGCACCTCTTCGCGGTGCTTGGTGCGGGCCGCATCGGTGGTGACATCGGGGATCATGGTCTTCTCGATGTCGGCCATGAACTTCTTGTCGGGGTCGGTGAGCTCGCCCGTGACCTCGTCGAACAAGCGCTCGCGCTTGATCGAGTGCGATACGTGCACCACGTACTTGCGAAACAGCTCGAGGTAGCGCGCCTCGTCGACGAGCCCCAGCGCCTCGCGCACGTCCCAGTCGGACCAGTCGAGCCAGCGCTCCCAGCACTGCTGCGTGATCGACTCGGGCTTGCCGTCGAGCAGGTGGAACGAGCCGTCGGCCGGCATCAGCATCCAGCGAAAATTGTTCATGTCGCCGAGGTACTCGCGCAGCTCCTTGAACACCTTGGGCACGGTCACGCACGAGGTGGCCGCATCGGCCGCGGAGCCCAGCAGCACCGCCTTGAGGTCGCGAACGCTGGCGCCAAAGCTGCCCTCGTAGTCGCCCAGCGGGTGCTCGCTGCCCTCGGCCTTCACGATCGCGTGCGGGAACGTCTCTTGGTACATGTCGGGCACCGCGGCCAGCAGCTCGCGCGCCTCCTCGCTCGACAGCCCCCGCGGCACGCGACCGTAGGCGTAGAGGTCGGCCTTCTGCAGCGGCGTGAGCCCCCCGATCACCTTGGCGAGCTTGGGGTAGAGCTTGGCGTCGGGGCGACGCATCCGCGTCATCACCCCCCACAGCGCGAGGATCTTGGTCACGTGCGGAGCCACGTGCACGCCCCGCAGGATGTCGCCCACCTGCTCCTGGTAGATCTTGCGCTCCACCCGGTAGTCGAGCAGGAACGGCACGCGGATGAGGCCGAGCCGCGCGCGAAAGCTCTGATACTCGGAGGGCCGCATCACGCGGAACTGCAGCAGCTCCACGTCGTTGGCGCTGCCGGTGAACATGAGGTCGAGCCCCAGCACCAGGTGATCGAGCGCGACCTGGCCGGTCTCGGTCGCGGTGAGCAGGTACTTGTAGTGCTCGTAGGGGCGCTTGAGCAGATCGGCGAAATTCACGATTCCACGGTTGGCGTCGACCAGATCGCCGCCCACCGCGTAGATCGCCTGGCTACCCACCGAGGCGGGGAGCGCGGAGAAGGCCGAGTCGGGCGTGACCGCGAAGCTGCGGGCATCGACGGTCTGCTTGGGCTCGACCGTGACCAGCCCCTGGCGGTACTGCCGGCTGAGGAAGAAGCGCTCGACCTGCACGTGCTGCAGCACCTTGCGCATGTCACCGCCGTACGAGGTCAGCAGCGCGTCGAAGATGCGGCGGTTGCGGTGCGAGAGCTCGCCATGGAGGATGACCTCGCTCGTGACGAAGTTGGGCTCCTTGGCGAGGATGTCCGCGAGCAGGCGCTTGCGCGCGGCCACGGGCACCAGGAACAGCGGGTGGTCCTTGACCTCGTCGACCACGCGCGCGTCCATCTCGTCGCCCGAGAGCCGCGCGAACGTGTCCTCGCCCAGCGCGTCGCGCAGCGCATCGTCGGCCGAGAACCCGATGCCGCCCGTGGCCTTGCGGCGGTTGGGGAACACCCAGGCGAAGCGGTAGAGCGCGCCTCGCTCGGTGCGCGAGTAGACCTCGAGCGCGCGCTGCAGCGACTCGAGCATCGTGCTCTTGGCGCTGCCGTTGGGCCCGTGCAGCAGCAGCAGCTTGTTGATCCGCCCGAGCCGCACGAAGCCCTCGATGGCCTCGACCAGCTCGTTCTGCGCTTCCTCCTGGCCGACCAGGCGGTGCCAGCCGTCGTGCTCGCTGTCGAACAGCTTGTAGCGGCGGATCTCACCCTTGGGGGTGCGAACCATGCGGGCGCCGAAGTGATCGAAGGCGTCGCTCACGTACTGCGCCCCGCTGCGCGCGTGCACGGTGGGGTCGGAGGACAAGAGCGCAAACCACTCGTCGAAGCTCAGCAGGCGACGGGTGGCCTTGAACTCATCGGACACCGAGGCGGCGAGCGCCTGGATGCGAGCGACGGAGGCCGGATCGATGTCGGAGGGCGCGGAGTCGTTCACGGACCCGCGATCTTACTTGACCGCGACCTTGAACTCGACCGTCTCGGTAACCGGCGAGCAGGCCTCGTCCTGGCACACGGCGAACTTGAACTGGCCCGTCACCGCGTGCTCCCCTGCGGCGCTGGGGGTGACCTTGACGGCAAATTCGCAGTGCTCGTCGTCGAGCTTGCGCGCATCGGCCTTCTGGAGGTTGTCGCTGGCGAGCACCATGCCCCCCGCGGGCGGGGTGAGCTTGAGCGAGGTCGGGAAGTCCAGGTTGATGTGCCACGGCGCCTTGGGCACCACCCGCACCATCACCTCCGACTCCTTGCCGGTCGCGGCATCGGCGGGGGGCTCGATGACCAGCGCGTAGCGATCGTCGGTGCCCGGCGCCTTGCCCTCGACCACCTTCACCTTGTCGCCGCCCGCATTGGCGGCCGCGGGTGCCTCCTTGGCATCGCCGGGCTTGGCCGCGGCGGTCTTGGCGTCGGAGGCGGGGGTCGTCGTCGCGGCGGGCTTGGGCTCACCACAGCCGGTGGCGAGCAGGAGGCCGACAGAGAGCATGGCGGTACGGGCGAGGGCGTTGGCGAAGGGCATGGGGAATTTCCTCGTGGGGCGAGTGCACGGTAGTGGCGGCGCTCGCCAGGTGTCAAACGGCGCACGCCCAGCGAAGATACGCGTCACCCCGAGCGGGAGATCGCCTTGGTTTGCCCGCCGGGCCACGCGCATGCGAGCATGAGCCCGGGTCGTGCGCGTGAGCGCACGTCGCGGCCCCCCGCGATGCTCGACCCCCGCCGTTGCCAAATGCGCGCGTCGTTCCAGGCGAGCCTTGCCCTCGTGCTCACCCTCGGGCTCTCCCATACGCTGGGCTGCACCCATGCGACGCCGGAGGCCGATCCGGCCGCCGCCGTTCCCCCGCGCAGCGACCCGGC
>JBFIJN010000526.1:0-6013 GCA_041600735.1 Nannocystaceae bacterium | reverse complement strand
TCGACGCGGTCGCGACGCTCCCAGCTGAAGCCCTTCTTCTCGTCCTCGCGCCCGAAGTGCCCGTAGGCCGCGGTCGCGCCGTAGATCGGCTTGAGCAGGTCGAGCTCCGCGATGATCCGGCCGGGCCGCGCATCGAAGTGCTTGTCGACGATCTCCGAGAGCCGCTGGTCGCTGACCTTGCCGGTCCCGAAGCTCTCCACGCGGATCGACACCGGCTTGGCCACGCCGATCGCATAGGCCAGCTGCACCTCGCAGCGCGTGCAGAGCCCGGCCGCGACCAGGTTCTTCGCGATGTAGCGCGAGTAGTACGCGGCGCTGCGGTCGACCTTGCTCGGGTCCTTGCCCGAGAACGCACCGCCGCCGTGCCGGCCCATGCCGCCGTAGGTATCGACGATGATCTTGCGCCCGGTGAGCCCCGAGTCACCCATCGGCCCGCCGATGACGAAGCGCCCCGTCGGGTTCACGTAGTAGTTGGTCTTGGAATCGAGGAGATCGGCGGGGACGGTGGGCTTGATCACCTCCTCCATCACGAACTCCTTGAGGGTGTTGTAGCTGACCTCTTCGCTGTGCTGCGTGGACACGACCACCGCGTCCACGCGCAGCGGCATCCCGTCGTCGCCGTACTCCACGGTCACCTGGCTCTTGCCGTCCGGGCGCAGGAAGCTGTCGACCTCCCGCTTGCGCACGTAGGCCAGCCGCCGCGTCAGCTTGTGAGCGAGGCTGATCGGCAGCGGCATGAGCTCGGTGGTCTCCGTGCACGCGTAGCCGAACATCATGCCCTGGTCGCCCGCGCCCTGCTCGTCGGAGTAGACGCCCTTGCCATCTACGCCGAGCGCGATGTCGGGGCTCTGAGCCTCGAGCGCCACCAGCACGCCGCAGCTATCGGCGTCGAAGCCCATGGCCGAGCTCGTGTAGCCAATCTCGCGGATCGTGGCGCGCACGATCTGCGGGAGGTTCACGTAGGTGCTGGTGGTGACCTCGCCGGCGAGGTTGACATAGCCGGTCTTCACCAGCGTCTCGCAAGCCACGCGACAAGTGGGATCGGCGGCGATGATGGCGTCGAGCACCGCGTCGCTGATCTTGTCGCAGATCTTGTCGGGGTGGCCCTCGGTAACGGACTCGCTGGTAAACAGGCTGCGCGACATTTCGCGGCAGGATAGGCCGCGGCCGTCAACGGGGGCAAGCAGCGCCTGCTACGGCGGTCCGGCGGGAGGCTCGCTCCGCTCGACCTCCACCACGATCGGAGCTTCCTCACCCGGGTCGTCGCCGCCGCTGCTGCCCCCCGACGATCCCCCGGCGTCGGGCTCGTCCGCCTCGGCCGGAAGCTCCACGAACAGCCACGCCACCGACCCGCTCACTTGCGCGACGAGCACTGCGGGCGGTGTGTCGCGATCGACACAGTTTCGCTCGTCCTCGGGCAGGCACCCCGGGGCCCGCAACGCCAGCCCGACCTCCGCATGATCGGTGCGGATCTCGAGCGCATGCGCCCCGGCGTGCGGCAGCTCGAGCCGCAGCACCCGCTCGCGGCTTCGCGCCCCGCCACACGAGTGCACGTGCGCGTCGGTCTGGGGCGTGGCGGGATCGATCTCGAGCACCGTCACCCCCGTGTCGAGCGCAACCGGCACCGCCGTCTGGCACGTGTCGCCGAGCAGCGTCGTGCACACCGACGGGCCGGGGCCAGCCTCCGGATCGTCGGTGGGCGCGGGCAGGCAGGCGCTGCCGGAGCCGCAGCGGCCGATGCCCGCAGGCTCGCAAGCATCGCCGGGCTCGAGCACGTTGCGCAGCCGCACGTCGAGCGCGAACTTCAGCGGATCCGCGCCGTCGCTCGGCGGCGCACCATCGAGCACGGGGTCGTCCTCGTCCACGCCCACCGAGACCACCAAGCTCGAGCCCGCGGCCACGTCGAGCAGCCAGGTCCCCACGCCCTCGGTGCAGGCGAGCGTGCGATGGGTCCAGTCGGTCGTGCAGGTGTACGGCAGCACGCCCACGCGCGGCACGAAGCCCACGCCGTAGCCTTGGAGCCACACGTCGCTGCGCCGCGGAACCGCCAGGCGGAAGAACGCATCGGGGCCTCCCAGTCCGCAGGCCCCCCCGAGCTCGGGCGCATTCCCCCGCAACGTCCCGTGGTGACGCCCCGCCCCCACCACCGGGGCAAGGTCGCACTGATCGGTCGCGTCCTCGCTGGGCTCGTAGACGTCGCCCGTGCTTGCCTCACCGGCCCCCGAGGTCGTCGACAGCGACATCGGTCCGTCGTCGCCTCCGTCGCTGGCCGCGTCGCGACAGCCGGCGACCAGGCACAGCAGCAGCGCGAGGCCGGTGCCGTGCCCTGCACGCTGCGCTTCACGGTCGACCGCGGCCATCGACGCGAGCGTAACAGGACACGAAGGCGTGGTAGCGTCCGTCCATGACCATGCCCTTCGGAGGCCTCGCGCGCATCGATCTGCGACCCGGCGCAGAAGGAGTGTCGGCGCCCGCTCGGCACGCGTGGAGGGAGCGTTGCGCCCGCTCGGCCGGCCTCGGAGGCCCGGCCGACGAGGCCGCGCGGAACATCATTGCCGACGTACGAGCGCGCGGCGACGCAGCCGTCATCGAGCTGACCGAGCGCTTCGAGGCCCGCACGCTCGACCCCGACCAGCTCGAGGTTGGCCCCGAGCGCCGCGCGGCCGCGGCCGCACGCGTCCCCGCCCCGGTTCGCGCTGCGCTCGAGCTCGCCGCGCGGCGCGTCCGCGAGTTCCACGAGACTCAGGTCCAGGCCACGACCGGCCTCGAGCGCGAGGGAGAGCGCCTTCACAGTCGCGTCGCCCCGCTGCGCCGCGTGGCCGTCTATGCCCCCGGCGGCACCGCGGCCTATCCTTCTTCGGTCCTCATGGCTGGGATCCCGGCCAAGGTCGCCGGCGTCGACGAGGTGCTGCTGCTCACCCCGCGGGCAAGCGACGTCGTGCTGCTGGCCGCCGAGCTCGCGGGCATCGATCGCGTGTTCGAGATCGGCGGCGCCCAGGCCATCGCCGCCGCCGCGCTCGGCACCGAGCGGGTGCCACGAGTCGACAAGATCGTGGGCCCCGGCAACGCCTACGTCACCGCCGCCAAGCGCCAGGTCTTTGGTCTGTGCGACATCGACGGCATTGCCGGGCCCAGCGAGATCCTGGTGGTGGCCGATGCCACGGCCGACGCCGAGCTCGTGGCGGCCGACCTCATCAGCCAAGCCGAGCACGACCCGCTCGCATGCGCGGTGCTCGTGACGGATCACCCGCCGCTCGTCGACGCCACCAATGCCGCGCTTGCCGACCAGCTCGCCGACCTGCCGCGTCGCGAGATCGCCAGCACTGCGCTGCACGACCACGGGGCGGCGGTGCTCGTGGCCGACCGCGCCGCCATGGCGCGCGTCGCCGACGAGTACGCCCCCGAGCACCTCGAGCTGCTCGTCGAGCACCCCGAGGAGCTGGCGCACGGGCTGCGCGGCGCCGGAGCGATCTTCGTGGGCCCGTGGACGCCCGAGGCCGCCGGCGACTACACGGCGGGCCCCAGTCACGTGCTGCCTACCGCGGGCGCCGCCCGCTTCAGCTCGCCGCTCGGCGTGTGGGATTTCGTCAAGCACACGAGCGTGCTCGCGCTCTCGCGCGCTGCCTTGCTCGCGCAGGCGCACGCCATCGTGACCCTCGCGCGCGCCGAGGGTCTCGAGGGCCACGCGCGTGCGGTCGAGCGACGCCTCGCCCCGGAGCGACCACGATGACCAGTCCTGCCGAACGCGCCGAGCCCTCCCAAGCCCCCGCGTGGGCCCGACACCTGCGCTCCACGCTCGCCACGATGTCGGCCTACGACGTGCCGCCGGCCGATCCCACCTTTGCACGAATGCACGCCAACGAGTGCCCCGAGCCATGGCCCGCCGCGGTGATGGCCGCGCTCGGCAAGGTCATCGAGGGGGTCGAGCTCGGCCGCTACCCCGACACCTCGGGCCGACGCCTGCGCGCCGTGCTCGCTCGCCGACACGGCTGCGATCCCGACCGCGTGGTGCTGGGCAACGGCAGCGACGAGATCATCGCGCTCCTGCTGCAGGCCCTCACCTCGCCGGGACCGATCCCCGGGGTGATGGTCACGCCTGCGCCGACCTTCGTGATGTACGGCCACACCGCCCGCGTGCTCGGCATGGAGGTGCGCGAGGTGCTGCTCGATGAACAGCTCGAGCTGCCCGGACCCGCCCTCGACGACGCGCTCGTCGGGGCCGCCGTGTGCTTCTTGGCGCGCCCCAACAACCCCACCGGCAGCCTGTGGAGCGCCACGCGGGTGCGCGCGCTGCTGCGCGACCACCCCGACGTGGTGTTCGTGATCGACGAGGCCTATGCCGCCTACGCACCGCCCGGTAGCTCGCTGTGGGCCGCCAACGGACCCACCAACCATGTCTACATGGGCACGCTGTCCAAGGTGGGCTTGGCGGCCCTCCGCGTCGGCTACTGCATCGCCCACCCCGCGCTGGCCGCCGCGATGAACAAGGTGCGCCACCCGTACAACGTGTCGGCCACGAGCCTCGCGATCGCCGAGGCGGTGCTCGAGCGCTTCGGCGCCGAGCAAGCCGCGATGGTCGAGCGCACGCTCGAGAATCGCGCGCACCTGCGCGAGCGACTGGCCGAGATTCCGGGCGCCACCGTGCTGCCCTCGGCCGGCAACCTCGTGCTCGTGCGCCTGCGCGGGGACGACGAGGCACCGCGGCTCACCGCTCACTTGGCCGCCCACGGCGTACTGGTCAAGGACGTCTCGCACCTGCCCCGCTTGCAGCGCTGCTTGCGGGTCAGCGTGGGCACCACCGCCGAGCTCGAGCGCCTCGCCGCAGCGGTGCGCGAGTGGGGCTGATAGGCTCTCGGCGCAGTGATCAAGCCCGGGCTGACGGAGGACAAGGTCGATGGCCTGCTGGCCAGCGCGGCACCAGGGCCGGGCTGGGCGCTGTGCGTGGGGGCGGGCACCTCCCTGCCCGCCTTCCCCGACTGGAATCGCCTGGTGCGACGACTGATCGCGACGTTCTCGCCCAACGACGCGGATCGCCTCGCCAAGGAGCTCTCCGGCCTGTTCTCCGCCGATGCCCTGATCCAAGCGTCCGCGGCTCGCGGCGCCCAGGATCAGGGGGGCTTTGCCGGCCTCCTCACCACGGAGCTCTACCGCGATTTCTTGGGCAGCTTCGAGGATCGAGAGCGACGTCTGGTGCTGCGAGCGCTCGGTGCGGTGCGCCCGGGCGACCTCCCGCCGAGCACGTGGGCCCGCTTTCTCGAGCTGCTGCGCGGGCGCTGGGGCGACCGCATGTCGTGCCTCTCGATCGCATCGGTGGTGAGCGACACGCTGGGCACCCCGCGATCGCCGGCGGCGATCCTCTCGTTCAACGCCGAGCCGCTGCTGTTCGCCGTGCTCAATGCCAACCAGGCCTGCAACGGCGACGAGGACGCGGGCGTGCCGCAGCGCATCGATCGGCTGGTGCGGGGCATCTCCAATCGCACCATGGGCCGGGTGCCCTACGTGTTCTGCCACGGCCTCTTGCCCGTGCCGGGAGCCGAGATCACCCAACACGCGGCCTCACCCGACAAGCTCGTGTTCTCCGAGGCCGCCTACCTCCAGCTCGCAGGCACCGTGTACTCGTGGCAGTCGACCTCGTTCCTCGAGACCTGCGCCGCACGACGGGTGGTGTTCGTAGGCCTCTCGCTCTCCGATGCCAACATGCGTCGCTGGCTCTCATGGGTGCACGACAGCCGCGTGAACGAGCTCGAGCAAGTGGGGCAGCCGGGGGCCGTGTCCACCCAGCACCTGTGGCTCAACCTCGACCCGCAGGACGCAGAGACTCGCACGTGGATCGAGGCCAGCGTGGCTCACCTCGGCGTGCGCCTGGTGTGGCTCACGAGCTGGGGCTCGATCGGCCCCGTGCTCGCGCGCATGCTCCAACCCCACGTGTGACGCGACTCGTCGCGTCGTTCGAAATAGATGTGCCCCGCCGCCAGGCTCCCGGCTCGCTGAGCTCGAACGCGTCGAGATCAGC
>JBFIJN010000525.1:0-6019 GCA_041600735.1 Nannocystaceae bacterium | reverse complement strand
CCTGGGCGGCGTCGGAGCAGATCGGGGGCGGTCCCATCGGACCCCCGGCCGACGTGTTCGCGCTGGGCCTGCTGACCGCGTACTTGCTGACCGAGCGCCTGGTGTATCCGGGCGAGGACGTCATGGCGCTCTACTCGCTGCGCAGCGAGGGGCCACGCTATCGCGAGGCCGCGATCCGCGAGCTCGGCCTGCGCCCCGCCCTCGAGGCCCTGGTGCTGCACAGCAGCGCCGAGGATCCGTCGCAGCGGCCCCAGACCGTCGAGGCCTTCTTCGACCTGCTGCGCGCGGCCATCGAGACCGAGCGGCTCGCCGAGGCCGAGCGCGCCGCCGAGGAGCTGCTCGACGACGACATGCCCACCGATCAGCACGCGCTGCTGCAGCCGAGCGACGTGCCCTCGACCCCCTCGGTCACCGAGCCGATCCGCACCTCCACCCGTCGCTCGGGGCCGCACCTGCTGCCCCCCGTCTCCCCCTCTTCTTCCGCCGAGGGCAGCGCCCCGCGCAAGCCATGGCTGCAGGTCGCCACGCTCGATGTGCCGCAGATCGTGGTCGGCCACTGCCGCGTGCGCGTGCGCGAGGTCAGCGACGCACCGATCGAGCTGCCCGAGGCGATCGCCGGCCGCCCCGCACGGCTGCGAGTGACCCCGCGCGAGCTCGGTGCGGGCCAGGTCCACCTCAAGGGTCTCAACTGCTTCCTGCGCACGATCGGGGGCCGCCCCTCGAGCGGCCTCGATGTGGATCAGCCGCGCGAGCTCGAAGTGCTCGATCCGCAGACCGGGGTCTGCGGCACGCTGCGCATCACCATGGGGATCCGTCCCGATGGCAACCACGAGATCGAGCTCTCCGACGCCATCCTGGCCGTGCCGGCTGCCCTCGCCCGCTGGGTGGTGGTGCTGGAGTCCGGGGGAGGTCGCGACACGCTGCTGATCTACGCCCCTCACTACCGCTAGTCCGGCGGTCCCAAGGTCTACGATGAGCTCCCAGCACAATCACCGAGGACCCCCTCTGCCGCCGCCGCCGGGCTATCACCCGCCCGCGCAGCAGCAGGGCCCCGACCCCGCGCCCAACCAGAGCGGCCCCTACCCCGCCGTGCAGTCGCCCAGCGGGCCGCACCCGCCGGTCGGCTACCCCGCGGCGCAGCCCCAGCACTACCCCGGGCCGCAGCATCCGCCCCAGCAACACCCGCCTCAGCAACACCCGCCCCAGCAGTATCAAGCCCAGCAAGCGCCCTACGCGGGCCAGATGGCCCCGGTGGGCCCGCAGATGGGCGCGCCCCAGATCGTCTACGACCACCCCTCGCGCCCCATCGCGGCGACCGGGCCCATCAGCGGACAAGCGCCGGCCAGCCACCAGCCCAACATCACCCGCTCTCGTGCCTACCGCTTCGTGCTCGACCAGCAGGGGCTCCCGATCGAGCTGGGCTCGGGCCGCTCGGGCAAGGCCTTCCTGGGCGAGGAGCACTGGCTGCAATCGAAGACCGCGTTTCGCCGGCACGTGGCCATCAAGATGCTCCAGTGCGGCGTGAGCCCCGAAGACGCGCTGCGCTTCCAGATGGAGAAGGAGCTGCTCGAGCGGGTGCAGGGCCACCCCAACATCATTCACTTGTTCGCCTCGGGCGAGTCCGACAACGAGGGCTTCATTCCGCCCTACGTGCGCGAGACCGTCGAGAACGACTTCATGATCATCGAGCTGTGCGACATGTCGCTCGAGGAGCGGCTCAAGGGCACGCGCGGGGGTGAGCGCGAGGATCTGCTGCGCCTGCCGCTGCGCGACCGCTTGTTCCGCGTGCTCGAGTACATGCTGCCGATCGCCGCCGCCGTCGAGTATGCGCACCTCGAGTGCAACGTCTGCCACCGCGACATCAAGCCCGGCAACATCCTCATTCGCCTGCCCAATCCGCGCCTGCAGGGCTCCACCCTCGACGTGCGCCTCGCCGACTTCAACGTGGGCAAGGTGCGCGAGCAAGAGCAGGACCTCTCGGTCACCCGCATGCAGGCGGTCCCGGGCACCCTGTTCTTCCAGTCGCCCGAGCAAGAGACCAACATGTTCGAGCTGCTGGTCAATATGACCCAGGGCTCGGCCGAGGTCACATACTTCGAAGACTTCTACATCGCGATCGCGCAGAACGACACGTTCCAGCTGTTCAACCGCGGGGCCCGCTACACGGTGATCGGCGCCGATCTACGCCGCAAGCGGCTGCAGCTCGACCGCCCCTACGAAGACCGCAGCGAGAGCAACGTGCGCGCGCAGATCCTCAAGAGCGTGGATCGGGCCGCCGACATCTACTCGCTGGGCGCGCTGTTCTACTACTTGATCTCCGGCGCCTACGGCAACCCGAAGACCCTCTACGACGCATTCCACAAGTTCATCGAGTACGACGGCAGCGACCAGCCGGGCGAGGGGCAGAACCTCGTCGACTCGTACATCGAGCACGAGTACTCGGTGATCAACAGCCTGCGCACGCCCCGGGTCGACGAGAACAATCAGCCGGTGGTCGCCCCCGCGGATCGCTTCTTCAGCTACAAGCACTATCTCGACGGCAATGGGGAGCTCATCGACAAGGAGATCATGCGGGTCATCGCCAAGGCCATGATCCGCAACAAGCCGGACAGCTACTGCCAGGCTTGGGACATCTCCACCGTGGGCATCAGCTACTTGGTCAACGATCTACGGCGACTCTACGGCGCCTTCGGCACGTACATGCCCTCGCGACCCGGGCTCTTGGTGCTCACCAACAACGGGCGCGAGGGTGCGTTCACCCGCGCGTGGGGCAGCCTCAAGGACGCGTTTGGCGGCGGCAAGGGCAAGGGCAAGGGCAAGGGCAAGGGGCCCGGTCCGGGGCCAGGGCAAGGACAAGGGCGGCGCTAGCCGGCCTGGGCGCGATCAAGCATCCCGCGCCGATCGAAGTCGAGCTGACATCCAGGCACGCCGGTACGTCGCGACCCAGCTCCCGCGTTCGCCCTCGGCGCGCCGCTGGCTGTCGTCTCGACACGCGCGCGGCTGTTCTGGTCGACATCTCGCGACAGCGACTACACTAACGAGCGCATGATCGACGAAGCCACCGAGCAGCTACTGGCGACTTGGTACGGTCGCCTCGAGCCGCACGCGCTGGATGCCGACGCAGAGGAAGACCGCCAGCGCTACGTCGATCTCGATCGCTGGCCGGGGGAGGACGGTGAGCCCTGCGCCCTGCGCGGCCCCGCCGTGGTCGACAAGGTCCTCAGCGCAATTCGACTCGCAGCCCGACAGCCCGCGCCCGCCAGCACCCACCTGTTCGCGGGCTTCCCCGGAACCGGCAAGACGACCGAGCTCAACCGGCTCGCGCGGGCGCTCCGCGATCCCGCGTGGTCCCCGGGGTTCGCAGTCCTGCGCATCAGCGCCAAGCACTACCACCGCATGAGCGAGGCGCTCTCCATCGAGGAGATGGCGGTGCTGCTGGTCGCGGGGATCGGCGAGGCCGCGCTCGAGTCGCTGGGCGAGCGAGCCCTGCCCAAGCTCGAGAAGGGTGAGATCTGGACGAGCATCCACGACCGCATGCGCCGTCTGCTCGACGGTCAGGTGACGTTCAAGCTCGGGATCGCCGACATTCGGCCGGCGCTGTTCCGCGGCGGCACCGCGCTACGCGACCAGCTTCGTGAGGCGCTCGGAGAGCGCGCCCACGAGAAGCTGCGCAGCTTCGTCCACGAGTTCGTGCTCGACCTCGCCGTGCGGATCAGCCCGCGCCAGCTCGTCGTCATCGTGGATGATCTCGAAAAGTACACGGTGTCCACGATGAACGTGGCCTCCGTCTACCAGCAGATGGCCGATCTGTTCTTCTTGCACGGTAGCCTGCTCAAGCTGCCCAATTGCCACGCGATCTACACCGTTCCCCCGTACCTCGCGTTCCTGAACCCCGGCATCACGGGAGCCTTCGCCAATCACGTGCACCTGCTGCCCAACATCAAGGTGCAAGGGCGCCCGCCCGAGCGAGAGCCCCATGCCAACGGGGTCGAGGCCCTCATTCACGCGATGGAGAAGCGAGTGGACCTCGATCGCTTGTTTGGCCCCGCACGACACGCGTGCATGCAGCGGGTGGTGCTGGCGAGCGGCGGCCACCTGCGAGACCTCTCCGACCTCATGCGGGCGATCATCGAGATCGGGCTCCAGCGATATCTGCCGCTCGGCATGCGGGAGGTCGAGGCTGCGATTACGCAGAGCAGCGCGCTGCGGGGCAACCTCCTCAAGGACGACCTCGACATCTTGCTCGAGGTGAGCAAGTTCGGCGATCTGGGCCCGGTGGAGAAGAACCGACTGGGCGCCTTCGCCGGGGTGATGGACCAGCACCTGATGCTCTGCTACTGGAACGGCGACTTCTGGTACGACGCGCATCCGATTGTCGCGCGCAAGCTCCAGCGAGCGCGCGAGACTTCGTCGCCGGGTGAGCACTCGCAATGACCGCGCGGAGCTTCTCGCTGGGCCGACCGGGCGAGGCGCAGTGGGAGCGGCTGCGCGCGGCGTATGTGCTGAGCCAGCGTAGCGGCGTGATCGTGCTCGTGGCGTCGGACTCGCGGGATGTTCGGGACGAGGTGCGCCGGCGGGTAGAGGCGATGGCGCCGAGGGTTGCGGTGATCGAGCCGGGCAAGGGGGTGACACTCGCGGTTCATGAGCTGGCCAGGAGCGGGGCAGAGGGCGAGAAGCTGCCGGTCGCGTGGATCGAAGCGCCCAAGGGGGCTTCGTCGCCCGCCGAGGACATGCAGTGGATCGATGCGTTGGTGGTGCTCAATCACACGCGTGATGCCCTGCAGATGCACGGCCCTTGCCACGTGGTGCTGGCAGGGTCGTCGGAGCTGCACGAGCTCGTGCGCCGGCGGGCTCCGGATCTGGCGTCGTTGATGTCGACTGTGCTGCTGCTCGACGACACCCTCGAGAACCTCGTGACACAGCAGGGCTCGCTCACGTGGATGCACCTCTCCGATCTGCATGTGAAGGGCGAGAGCTGGCAGCAAGACCACGTGCTCGGGGCGCTGCTGCGAGACCTGCCGCAGCTGCTCGAGGAGCGAGGGCTGCGCCCGGACTTGTTGTTCGTGACGGGCGACGTAGCGGCGGGCGGGCGGCGAGCGGAGTACGACGGGGCGTTCATCGTGATCGACGAGCTCACGAAGCAGCTGGGCCTGGAGCGGCGCGAGCACGTGTTCGTGGTACCAGGCAATCACGATGTCGACCGTGGGAAGATCGGTGGGCTGGCCAAGCGCGACCATGCGTCGCTGCTGAAGCTCGGGCCGCAGGAGCTGCGCGATGCCGTGGGCGAGCTGCTGGGCGATGCCAAGGAGTTCGTGCACTACGGTGAGCGGCTGGAGGAGTGGTGCGCCTTCACCGAGAAGCTCGTTGGTCGCGCGCGGTCGGTGAGCCTGGAGAGGCCGTGGCGCAGCGACGTGGTCGAGGTGGGCGGCTTGCTGGTGGGTGTGCTCTCGCTGTGCACGGCGTGGGCGAGCGGACCCGAGGACCGCAAGGGCAGTCTCATTCTCGGCGAGCGGCAGCTCCACGAGATGGTCGCGGAGGCCCGCGATGGCGGTGCGCAGCTCGTCGTGGCGCTGATGCATCACCCGATGCACTGGCTGCACGATGGCGAGCACTCGGCGATCCGCGGTCGGCTGGAGCGAGATGTGGACATCGTGCTCCACGGGCACGTGCACGAGGCGCACACCGAGCTGCACGTGGCCGCAGGCGCGGCTCACGTGGAGATCGGGGCCGGGGCTGCGTACGGCGGGCTCGGGCAGGACCCGTATCACGGGTTCTCGGTGGGGCGCCTCGATCTCGCAGAGGGCCGGCTCGATGTGCACTGCTTCACGTGGAGCACGCGCAGCGGCAAGTGGCATGCGGACTCGGGGACTCCGGGTGCGGATGACCATGGACGAGTCTCGTTTCCGTTCACGCCGGCGGGGGTTGCTCCCGATGTCTTGCGCGTCGGCGGGCACGAGGTGCTGGCCGCCAGGCTGCGGCATGCGGCGGCGAAGGTGTATGCGACGGTCGACTTCGCCGG
>JBFIJN010000524.1:0-6032 GCA_041600735.1 Nannocystaceae bacterium | reverse complement strand
CTGCAGGTGGCGGCCGCGTTCTCGGTGCTGGCCAACGGCGGGATCTACAACCCACCCACGATCGTGCGGCAGGTGATCGACGTCGAGGGCAACCCCGTGCCGATCGACAAGCCCGAGCGCGAGCGCGTGGTTCGTGTCTCCACCGCCGACACCGTGCTCGAGATGCTCGAGAGCGTGGTGCACACCAAGCTCGGTACCGGTCGCAACGCCGCGATCGATGGCTATCGCGTGGCCGGCAAGACCTCGACCGCACAGAAGGCCAACCACGATCGGGGCGGCTACGCCGAGGACGACTACTTCGCCTCCTTCGTGGGTGCCGTGCCAGCCCGCGACCCGCGGGTGGTGATCCTGGTCTCCGTCGACAGCCCGCAGGGCGGCCACTACGGCAACGAGGTCGCCGCGCCCGCGTTCGCGCGGCTGGGCGCCCGCGTGATGACCCACCTCGGGGTCGCCCGCGAAGACGGCTCCCGCCCCGCGCCCGACCCGATCCGCCTGATGGCCAACAGCACCATGCTGGTCGAGGGCTTCGTGCCCGTGACCGACGTCGAGCCCCACCTGCCCGGCCAGCGCGCACCGAGCGTGAGCGGTGGCCTCCCCGACCTCACCGGCCTCACCCTCGCCGAGACCCTCGACGTCGCCGAGCGCATCAAGGTCAACGTGCGACCGCAGGGCACCGGAATCGCCGTGATGCAGAGCTTGCCGCCAGGACCGATCGAAGAGGGCACCACGGTCGAGGTGCTGTTCGAAGCACCGGCGTGAGTCGCTACTCGTCCGCGTGGCGCAGGTGCAGGAGCACCTCGTCGCCGTCGAGGCTGAGCTCGTCGAACGCGAGCTCCGCGATCACCCGCACGTCCACGCCGACGACGGCGTCGGGATCGGGGATGAACACGATCAGCTCCTCGAGGGTCTCGCGGCCGGCGGCGTCGCGGCGCAGATCGGGCTCGCGCAGGTGCTGGATCGTGGCGACGTCGGAGCCGTCGTCGTCGCGGATCATGCGGAGCGTCACCAGGCACTCGGCGTCGAGCGGCTCGCCGTCGAGCACGGCGTCGACGAACACGTGAAAGCCACCCTGGATGCCCTGGTGGATCTCGACCACCTCGCCGGGCTCGAAGGGCGTGAACACGCGGCCTCCGCCCAGTCGCCCCAGCGCGAGCGCGGTGGCGGGCGCGTCGGCGGCATCCTCGGCCTCGATCATGCTCGCGGGGTCCTCGGGCCCGGCCGCACAGCCAGACCCGAGCCCGAGCCCAAGGAACGAGCTCGAGAGGGCCGCCAAGCTGGCGGCCCTCCATGACGACATGCGGCGCTCGTTCATCGCTCGCACGTCGTGAGGCTCACTGCGGGCAGTTGGCCGGCTCGGGCAGGTACACCTGCGCGTAGGTCGAGAAGTTGCGCCAGTTGAGCTCCGCCGTGACCACGCCGGTCAGCCCGCTGTTCTCCCACGGGTACGCGGCGCCCTGCGCCCAGTCGAGGCCGAGGCGCTGGTAGATGTTGTTCCACAGCGCGTTCATGTCGGTCATCGTGTACTCCGACGGGCACAGCGGGAACGCCGTGACGGCGCCCCACACCGGCTCGGTCGAGCCTCCGAGCGTCTCGCCGGCGGTCACCGCGAGCACGTACGGTGCCACGAGCCCGCCGCAGGTGCGGCAGCGGGTCTCGGCATCCGAGCCGTAGACCATGGCATTGCCGTTGTGGCTGGCGGTGCCAAAGTCGTACTGATCACAGGTCAGGAACCCATCGTCGTAACCCCCGCCCACGCCTGGCGGCGGCACGAAGTTGGGGTTCTGGCACAGATTGGTGATGTTCCAGTTGTTGTAGTTGTTGGGGTCCTGGTACCAGTACGCGTTGTCGTTGAGCACCGCGCAGCGCACTCGCGCACCGGTGGCCTGGCTGTAGCACTCGACCAGCATGCCGTAGTCGTTGCCCGAGCCCGCGTAGATGTGGCCCCATGCGCCGTGCGAGATCACGCCCTCGGGCGTCTCCAGCGTGACGCGACCCTCGGACTCCTTGACCAGCTCGATGTCGCCGAACAGCTTCCAGCCGGTCTCGAGCGAGGCACCAAACAGATCGGCGCGCTCGCCCTCGGCCAGCTCGGAAGATCCGAGCACGGGGAAGCGATCGCCCTCGATGCGCACGCGCGCCGGCGGATCGAACTCGATGTCGCGCGGCTGGATGCTCCACATCGGGCCGAACCCACCCTCGGGGATCGCCATCGGGGCCTTGGTCTGCTCGAGCAGCGTCAGCGTGATCTCGTCCTGCGGGTAGTCACCCTTGTGGATCGAGCCGGGCTCGATGATGAGCGTGACGCTGAAGCCCGGGCCGTACTGCGAGTCGTCGGTCGTCCAGGTCAGCTCGCCGCCGTTGGCCACCAGCTCGTCGGTGATCGGGAAGCCCTGGCCCTGGCGCGGCACGTAGGCCGTCTTCACGCCGAGGTGCCGGCCCGCGACCAGCTCCACCGCGGGCACCAGCTCGTCGAGCGAGGCCGGCAGCATGTGAATGTAGTCGCCCTCGACCGTGCCCAGCGGCTCGCGGTCGTCGGTGGGCGAGTGGAACATGACGGTGACCTCCTGCGAGCCGGCCCATGCGTCGTGGACCTCCTCGGTGGGCACCTCGATCGTGTAGAAGCCCTCGGCATTGGTCATGACGGGCTCGGTCACCGGGACCGAGCCGATCGCCAGCACCACCTCGGCATTGGCCACGGGCTGCTCGTCGCTGTCCAACAGCTGACCGGTCAGGTAGGCCTTGGCCTCGACCTCGGCCTCGATCTGCGCGTCGACGTCATCGCTCGGTCCCAGATCGTCTTGATCCCCCGCACAAGCGCTCAGCGCCAAGATCGCGCTCGAAACCACCCCATTGCGAATCCACTGACGTTGCATCGATGTCTCTACTGCTTTCGGTGTCACGATGGCCCCCGGACCCTCGTGTGTTCGAGATCGTTAGGTAGGGAGGCGCACTAGCGTTTCATCCCACACCTGCGGACACTGTAAGGGTAGGGACGGCGGCTTTCAAGCAGAAATTTGGCCGGAAGAACTCACTTCCCGAGGCCTTCCCTGCCCCGCAGGTACGAAATCGAGCCTTGGCTCACGCCACGGCGAAGCAGCCCACCTCGAGGGTGAACGAGGGCCCACCCACCCACCCGAAGGCCGGAGCCGAGGGCGAGACCGTCACGGTGAACTCGGTGGGGACGATATGGCCCACGCTCACCGTCGCAACATAGGCCCCCAAGGCGTTGTCGAAGGTCCCCTGCGCACACTGCACTTCGGGCCCATCGCACGCGCCCCTCTGTAGTGATAGCGCGACGGGGAACCCCGAGGTCACCGTGAGATCACAGCCACTATTGGCACCGATCATGCCGGGTGAGGTCCACGCGTAGGTCGCATCGCGGTAGGGATCGAACACGCCGCTCTCCTCGTAGCCCGCGGGCCCGCACGAAGAGCTCATCACGTTGGGGAAGTCGTTGATGTTGGCGACCACGCTCTGATCGAGGATCGCCCCCGGGCACGTCTGTGGGAGCTCGACGATGTCGATGTCGAAGTCCCCTGCCCCGCCCTCGCTGTCGGCGTAGATCGTGACGTACTGGCCCGCATCGAGCACCCGCATCACCTCGCTGCGACCGAACGCAGCCCCATTGCACGCGAGCTCGGGCCCGCCGCAGATCGGCCCCGCTTCGAGGTAGACCGCCGGCTGGAACGCCTCGGAGCCCACGCGAAACGCGTAGAGCCCAGCCCGCGGGGCCTGCCAGCGAAACGCGCGCTCGGGGCTGCCCGCGCCCCCGCACGCGCCCCCGTGCTCATTGGCCCCGGCCACGTTGGAGAAGCTCGCGGGCAAGGCTTGGCCGGTGAGATCGGCGCTCGGGCACTCCACGGGATTGATGTTGAGCACTGCGGTCCCGCTCTCGCCCGCGTTGCCATCCACGACCACGACCAGCCGATCGCCCTGCTCGAACGGGGCCACCACCCGCGAGGACACGGAGCCCTCGACGTTGTCGTTGCAGCCCAGCTCGGTGCCCCCGCAATCATCGAGCACGTAGAGTAGCGTGTCGAAGTCGGAGCCCTCGGTATCGAGCACGAAGAACTCGCTGTAGGGCACGTTCCACTGATACGCCACATCGAACGAGCCGGCGCCGCCGCAGCTACCGGTGAAGTCGTCGCCCTGCGGACCGGTGAGCACCTCGACCAAGCCCTGGCCCAGCGACGGCTCGAGCACCCCGTCGACGCACTCGAGCGGCGGCGCACCGGTCGACTCATCGAGCCCCGTCGAGGCGGTTGCGGTGGTCGAGCCCGTGGAGGGATCCGGGCTCGTCGTCGGGTCTGGGCCGGTCCCAGGGGTCGTGGCGCCCGAGTCGCCCGAGCCGGATGCTCCGGTCGAGCCGGGGTCGATGTTCGTGGGCGACTCGAAACATCCCGCTGCAAGGCTCAGTGCTCCCCCCAACGCCCCAGACACCACCGTGCGCCCAAACTTCGTCATCACGACGACGATGATACCCTGCATTCGATGTCCTCCGCCCGCACCCTCGGTGCCCTTGCGATGCTCGGCGTGCTCGTGCTCGCCTGCCACCCGCGCGCTGGAGATCCGCCCGACGCGGTCGTGTGGGGAGGAAGCCGCGGCAAGGGCCCGCGCATCGTGATGAACCGAGCCGTCGCCGACAAGGGCGATCCCGCCACGCTGCTCGACATGCTCGAGACGGAGCTCGATCGCAACTTCATCGCGCTGTCGTCGCCGGAGCTCGATCCGCCGGCGTACTTCTTGGGCTACACCGTCACCGGAAGCGAAGAGATCTACCTCGAGGCCGAAGACGGCACGCTCTTGCGCGACGACAAGGACCGCAGCCGCGTGCTCGACATCGACGTGCGCGTGGGCGATCGACGGCTCGAC
Source organism: Nannocystaceae bacterium (assembly GCA_041600735.1). Classification (GTDB taxonomy): domain Bacteria; phylum Myxococcota_A; class Polyangia; order Nannocystales; family Nannocystaceae; genus Paraliomyxa. Next base: position 1,160 of record JBFIJN010000524.1, on the reverse strand, counting down.
AACAGCCACAGCCAGGGCGGCGACTACGGGCCCGGCAACGGGCTGGGCTCTGGCCTGCCGATCACGCTCGGCGACGTGGAGCTCTCGCTCTCGCAGGCGATCTGGCTCGACACCGAGTCGCAGTACAAGGCCGCCGTGGCCAAGCTTCGCGACGTGGAGAGCAGCGAGCAGCTGCGCAGCGACAACGAAGACCCCGCGAGCCCCGACTTCAGCAAGGAGAAGCCGCTCGTCCACATCGAGCCCGAGCGCGCGCTCGACCTCGCCACGGTGCGCGAGGCCTGGCGCGACAGGATCACCGAGATCTCGGCCGAGCTCGGCGACGACCCGCTGGTGCTGCGCAGCTCGGTCTCGCTGTCCGCCTCGGCGCAGAACGAGCTCATCGTCACGACCGAGGGCACCCGCGTGCAGACCGGCCGCGTCCGCCTGCGGATCTTGCTCGAGGCGCGCGCGCAGGCGAGCGACGGGATGGTGCTCCAGCGCACGGAGACGTTCGAGGCCCACGTGCCCGAGCAGCTGCCCGACATGGCCCGCCTGCGCACCACCGCCACCCGCCTGCGCACCGAGCTCCTCGCGCTGCGCAAGGCCCCCATCGCCGATCCGTATACCGGGCCCGCGATCCTCGAGGGCCGCGCCGCCGGGGTGTTCTTCCACGAGATCTTCGGCCACCGACTCGAGGGCCACCGCCAGAAGGACGACCTCGAGGGCCAGACGTTTACCGACCGCCTCGATCGTCGCGTGCTGCCTTCGTTCCTCGACGTCGTCGATGACCCCACCGTGACCACGCTCGGCGGGATCCCGCTGTCGGGGCACTACTTCGTCGATGACGAGGGCGTGCCCGCGCAGCGCACGGTGCTGGTCGATCGCGGCAAGCTCAAGACCTTCCTGCTCGGCCGCTCACCCGTGCTCCCGTTTCGCCAGAGCAACGGCCACGGGCGCCGCGAGCCCGGCTACCAGACCGTCGCCCGCCAGGGCAACCTGGTGGTGACCTCGCGCAAGACCTCGTCGAGCCGCGAGCTCCGCCAGCAGCTGGTCGCCGAGATCAAGCGACAGAACAAGCCCTACGGGCTGCGCTTCTCCGACATCGACGGCGGCTACACCATCACCGATCGCAGCGGGCCGCAGGCATTCCGCGTGACCCCGCTGATGGTCTACCGCGTGTT
>JBFIJN010000523.1:0-6044 GCA_041600735.1 Nannocystaceae bacterium | reverse complement strand
CTCGTCGCGCCACTTGGCCAGGCGCGGCAGCTCCTCGATACAGGGCTTGCACCACGTGGCCCACACGTTGATCCAGCGGCTGCGGCCCGCTGCGCTGGGCGCGGGCGCGAGCAGCGGAGGCAGCGAGAGCGCGGGCGCGGCCTCGGCCTCGTGCCAGGTCTCGCAGAACTCCTTGGGATCGACGTGGACGGGCGTGGCGGCTTGCACGGCTTCCACGCGCGAGCGCGAGCCCGCCGGGGTCCCGCCCGAGCTCCCACCGTCACACGCGGCGGTCGCCAGCACCAGCCCGCCGAGCGCGGCTCCGATCAAAGTCGACAGTCGATCCATGCCACGAACGCGCTCCGGTTGATGTGCTCGGGCTTGCACTGGTCGGGGTTCCCGCTGCGTCGCCAGTCGCAGAAGCTCTCGTCGAGCTGCGCATACTCCTCGCCGAGCCACAAGAGCCCCACCTCCTTGTCGAGGTCGGGGTCGGCGAAGCGCTCCCGCAGGTGGGCCATGACCGCGTCGGCGCGCTTCTGCGAGAGCTCGCGGTTGTGCTCCACGCCGCCGTCGGGCGAGCTGCGGGCCACCGCGAAGAACCAGCTGGCCCCGCGCTGGTCGGCAAACGTCTGGTCGAGCAGCTCGATGTCCTTGGCGTCGAGCTCGCTGTCGTTGCGGTCGAACTGGATGATGCTCACCCGCTCGGCCAGCGGCAGGAACAGCGCGTTGAAGTCCTCGCCCTCCATGGTGGCCACGCTCTTGGCATCGACCGGCTGGCAGCCGCGGGCCTGGCCGTCGGCCGCGAGCCCGCACGAGAGCAGCACGCGCCGCAGCACCTGCTTGAGCTGCGGCGTGCAGTAGCCCTCGTTGGCGGCCTGGGCGGTGGCGACGGCGGGGGCTTCTTCGCTCACGCCCTGCTCGAGCGCCACCAAGCGTTCCTTGGCGCTGGCGACCCACGAGGTGGCCATGCCGAGCGGCAGCGCGGCGATCACGAGGCCGAGGATGATGCGAATGGCGATGTTCATGGGGCACCTGCGTCTTCTCGACCGTCGGCGGGCTCGTCGCGCACATCGGGAAGCGGCTGCGGCGGGGGGACTCGCTTGGGCTCGGTGATGGGCTCGCTCGGCGTCGGCTCGGCGGGCTTGGCCTTGGTGGGCGCGGCCGGGGTGGGGGCGGCCGGAGTCGGCGCGGCCTTGGTGGGCTTGGTCTTGGTGGGCTTGGCCTTGCTGGGCGCGCGCGGGGTGGCCTCGGACCCGGGCACGAGCGTGGGCTCGGCGGGCGCGGCCGCCGGGGTGGTCGCGTGCAGCTGGCCGGCCGTGAAGCGCTTCAGCATGTGGTGCAGCGTGAAGTCCATGCCGAGGTCCGAGTCCTCGTCGCACAGCTTCACCCCAGACACATAGAGCTGCGGGGTCATCACCGGGAGCTCGTTCTTGACCGCCCAGCGCAGCGACTTGTTGAGGCGGGACTCGACCTCGGGCGAGCCCACGCAAGCGGTGAGCTCGGGGAAGCGCGCGGCGATCATGCGACTGACGCCGTCGAGATCCTTCTTGCCGGCCTCGAGCAGCGCCTCTTGCTGCTCGAAGGCCCACTGCACGACCGCGTCGGGGCCCACCGCGGGGGTGGAGGCGCCGCACAGCACGGCCTGGCTCACCCGGCAGGCGCCGGGGTGCAGCGAGCGACCGACCATCCAGTTGCACTCGCTGTCGAGCGGGAACATCACGGCCTTGCGCGAGAGCAGCTGATCTTGGCCCGACGCGCGCAGTCGCTCTTCGAACCCGCGGCACGAGGGGCACAGCGGGTCGAACACCTCGATGGCGGGGGCGGCATTGCTCGCGCCCTTGGGCCCGAGCGCCACCATCACCCCGTAGGGATCGTCGGGCTCGAGCAGCGCGCCGCAAGTGCCGATGTAGCGCGAGTAGTCGGGCACGAGCATGGCGTAGGCCACCACGGGGACGGTCACGAACCCGAAGGCCTGGCCCGCGGCCGCGAGCCACATCGGGGCCGCCTTGACCGGGGTGGGCACGCCATCGGGTGCGAGCACCACGCCCTCGCTACGCGCGGCGATCCACGCGGCGAGCGCCATCACGAACGCGCTGCCGCTGCTGATGTAGATCCCGATGCAGAGCTTGCACACCGCGTGCAGCTCGGTGAACGCCAGGTAGCCCATGACGGCCGAGGCCAGCACGGGGACCAGCGTGGCCACCAAGGCGATCGCGGCGGCCGGGCGCCGCTTGGGCGCGGCCGCGCCGATGAGCTCGATCGCGCGGAACATGAGGAACGCGAACACGGCCATGGCCGGCAGCGAGATCGGGATCCCGCCCCACAGCGAAGTGCGCATGATCGACGAGTACGGGCTGAGCAGGGTGACCTGGCAGCCGGTGGATTGCTCGTCGGGCTCGACGAGCCCGGGGACGAAGGAACAGTGTAGCTCGTGGACCTGCCGGTCTAGGTGCTGCACGAAGTCTAGGGTTGAGGCGCTCGCGAACACGAGGCCCACGAGGGAGGCGAGCAGGAGGCCGATCCCGAAGATCCGGGTCCACATGGGGCGCATCTTACCTCATCGCGAGGACGGCTTTGCGCCACCCTGGTGATCATGGCAGTGTGGCCGGCGCCATGCGTTCGCCTGCTCGTCCCGCCCGCTCGCTCGTGCTCGTTGGCCTCACTGCCCTCGCGTTGGGAGGGAGCGGCTGTGATCGGCTCACCGGAGGTGACGGCGAGAGCAAGACCGAGGAAGCCAAGCCCGCCGAGGCCGGGGCCGACTCGAAGGCCGCCGACGGCAAGGCCGCGGACGGCAAGGCCGCGGACGGCAAGGCCGAGGACGGCAAGGCCGACGCGGGGACCGAGGTCGCCGCCGCCGACGGTGGGGCCGCGGCGGGCCCCGCGATCGACTGTCCCGACGGCGGCACGGCCAAGGGGGCCGTCCCGCCCGCGGGCTCCGAGGCGTGGTGCGAGCGCGAGGTCGACGGCCGCTCGGTGCGTCACGGTCGCTGGACCCGCTGGTACGAAGGCACGACCCAGCGCTGGCACGAGACGGAATTCCGCGACGGCAAGAAGCACGGTCCGGCGCTCAGCTGGTTTGCCAACGGCAAGCTCTCGGAGCAGGGCGAGTACCGCGACGACGTGAAGGACGGTCGCTGGACCCTGTTCGCCGAGTCGGGCACCAAGCGCCGCGAAGAGGAGTTCCGCGCGGGCAAGCGCCAGGGCACGTGGACCGAGTACGACGAGGGCGGTGGCCCGCGCGAGGAGATCCGCTACCAGGACGATCGCCAGGACGGGCCCTACCGCAGGTGGCACGACAACGGACAGCGCGCGATCGAGGGCACCTACCAGGCCGGGAACAAGCACGGCACGTGGACGGAGTGGGATCGCGACGGCAAGCAGATCTCCGAAGAGCAGTGGGACCAGGGCACCAAGGCCGCGACCGCGGCCGCCAGCTCGGTGTGCCCCGACGGCCTGGTCGTGAAGGGCGCCGCTCCGCCCGAGGGCGCCGAGCAGTGGTGCGAGCGCGCCGATGGCGTGCGCAACGGCCCCTACACCAAGTGGCACGGCACCAGTGCATCGGCCGCGGTCAAGCTCGAGGGGCGCTACCTCGACGGCAAGAAGGACGGGCGCTGGATCGAGCGCTACGACGACGGCCGTCCGCGCGAAGAGGTGGAGTACGTGCTCGACCGGCGCGAGGGCGAGTTCCTGGCCTGGTGGAAGAACGGCCAGAAGCGGGTCGAGGGCGAGTACTGGAAGAACCGCCGCCAGGGCATGTGGTACTGGTGGTATGGCGACGGCCAGAAGAAGGCCGACGGCGAGTACAAGACCGGCGACAAGCAGGGCACCTGGGAGGGCTGGTACCCCAAGGGCGAGCGCGAGTACCACGAGGAGTACCGCAACGACGAGCGCGATGGCGCAGCCGAGTACTGGTACGAGGGCGAGAAGCTCAAGGCCTCGGGCAAGTGGAAGGAAGACAAGAAGGAAGGGCGCTGGATCCTCGTGGACGAGGACGGCAAGCGCGAGGTGATCGTGTTCGAGAACGACGAGCCTACCGGCAAGAAGCCGGCGGTCGGGCGGCGGTTCAAGTTCAGGCCGCCCGAGGAGGAGTGAGTCGTGTATCCTCGGGGGCATGACCAAGCTCCTCGAGTGTGCGGGCTGCACTCGTCACGTGCGGGTGGATGACGGGCGCTGTCCCTTCTGCGGGCGACCCTCCACGATCTCGGCTCCGGCGCGCGTGCTCGCGCTCGTCCTGCCGCTCACGCTGATGGCGTGCAGCGGCGGCGAGGCCCCGGCCGCGGGCAAGCCGGCCGACGCCAAGCCGGCGGAGGTCAAGCCAGCGGAGGTGAAGCCGACCCCCGTCGTCGTCGAGCCGCCGATCGTCGAGCCTGCGCCGGTCGACGATGGTGGTACCCCGCCGCAGCCGAGCGTGCCCGCCGACGACGGTGCGGAGATCGACGAGCCCACGGTCCCCGACGACGAGCGCATCATGACCACCAAGTACGGCGCGCCGCCGGCGATGGATGATGGCCCGGGGCCCGTGCTCATGCCCGAACCCGAGACGCGCCCCGCACGAAAGTACGGCGCCCCTCCTCGGATCGATCCGCGCCCGGCCAAGAAGTACGGCGCGCCGCCCAAGCCGGACCCGCTCGGTTGATCGGCGTCCCATGACCGAGCTCGGCCCCCGTCCTCGCCTGCTTCCGATCGCCCCGCACGCCAAGCCCTCGCGCAAGCGGCTGCCACTGGCTCCGCAGGCTCGCCCGGCCGATGCGGTGCGCCCGATCTATGGGGTCTGGGAGCTGACGCTGAAGTGCGACCTCGCGTGCCGCCACTGCGGCTCGCGAGCGGGCCACGCTCGCCCCGACGAGCTCTCCACCGCCGAGGCGCTCGACATGGTGCGCCAGCTCGCCGAGCTTGGCCTGCGCGAGATCACCATCATCGGGGGCGAGGCCTACCTGCGCGAGGACTGGGATCAGATCGCCGCCGCCTTGGTGGCGGCCGGCATCGACACCAGCATGACCAACGGCGGCCGCGGCATCACCCGCGAGCGCGCGCAGCGAGCCAAGGACGCGGGGCTCTCGACCGTCTCGGTCTCGATCGATGGGCTCGAGGAGACCCACGATCACCTGCGCGCGGTGAAGGGCAGCCACCGCGCGGCGATCGGGGCGCTCGAGCACTTCGCTGCGGTAGGCATGCCGATCTCGGTCAACACCCAGATCTGTCGCCCCAATCGTCGCGAGCTCGAGGCCCTGTTCGAACAGCTACACCCGCTCGGGATCCACTCGTGGCAGGTGCAGATCACGGTCGCGATGGGCCGCGCCGCCGACGAGCCCGAGCTGCTGCTGCAGCCCTACGAGATGATCGACGTGATGCCGATGGTCATGCGCCTGCAGGCGCGCGCCGATGCGATGGGCGTGCGGCTGTGGCCCGGCACCAACATCGGCTACTTCGGTCCCTACGAGAGCCGGCTGCGCCGCTACACCCCGGCCGGGCACGGCAAGGGCTGCGGCGCAGGCAGCGACACGCTGGGGCTCGAGGCCAATGGCGACATCAAGGGCTGTCCCTCACTCCCCAGCGATGCCTATGTCGGCGGCAACGTGCGTGAGCACGGATTGCTCGCGGTGTGGGAGCGCTCGCAGGCGCTTCGCTTCACTCGCGGTCGCGGCACCGAGGATCTTTGGGGCTTCTGCGCGACTTGTTACTACGCGGATGTTTGCAAGGCTGGCTGCACGTGGACGGGCCACGTGTTGTTTGGTCGCCGCGGAAACAATCCAATCTGCCACCACCGCGCGCTCGAGCTCATGTCACGTGGCAAGCGCGAGCGCATCGTCCAGGTGGAAACCGCCGCCGGCGAGCCCTTCGATCACGCTCGCTTCGAAGTGGTGGTCGAAGACTGGCCGGCGGAGGCGCTGGCGCGGGCTCGGGCAATCGCTGACAGCGGCGAGGGCTGGCTCGACGACTAGCGCATCGTCGATCACGCGAGCGAAACTCCGCTGCACGAGACCGAGTCCCAGTCTCGATGCAACGAGTACGCGGTCCTTGGTGGACCGCGCTCTCCCTGGTCGCTGCGTTCGTGATCCCTGCGT
>JBFIJN010000522.1:0-6052 GCA_041600735.1 Nannocystaceae bacterium | reverse complement strand
GCCGGGCACCACGGCGTCGCTGGTGCGCAGGCGGCCCACCACGATCTGCTCGCGCTTGGCATCGAAGTCGGGGAACGCGGCCACCGGGGTGGCGAGCGCGAGGCTCGCGGCGAGCACCAATCCCAACGTACGAGCGAGCCCCGACCTCATCGCGATGAGGATGCCACGATTCGCGGCTCGGGGCTCGGGGCTCGCGGCTCGGGGCGAAGCGGCTCGGGGCGAAGCGGCTCGGGAGCGCGGGCTCAGCCGCTCGGTAGGCCGAGCACGGTCAGCGCCTGGTCGTCGCCGGGAATGCGCCCCTCGAGCAGCTTCCACACGTCGTCGTAGCCGGGTTGCTCCAGGCGCTCGTGCACGAGCCGACCCCACTGCACGTTGTGGTGCCACTTGGTCTTCTGCAGCAGGCTGCCGCCGCCATCGGTGGTCTGGAGCACGAGCGACTCCACGTCGAACGGCAGCGCGAGCACGTTGCGGCGGTACGCCGGGGTGATCTGGCCGCCCCACGCGGTGGGAGCGTTGGAGGTGTAGTAGATGCGCACGGGCACGCCGAGCTCGTGCGCGGCCGCGCCCATCTGCTGCATCGCGCCGTCCATCAAGAGGTCGCCGGCCTTGATCGCGATGCGGCCCTGCTCGAACATGGTGCGGATGTAGCGATAGGCCTCGGGGTCGCGCAGCCAGCCCATCGGCTTGCCCGCCATGCGCTGGCGCCGACTGGGCTTGCGCTGGGCCACGAAGTACGGGTGCAGGTCCTCGCGCGTGGCCACGTAGCCCCAGCGCAGGATCCCGAGCCGCGGGTCGTCGGCGTAGGCCTCGTCGAGGATCGCCAGCGCGCGCCGCTTGCCCTCGGGGGCGAACAGCGCGACGAAGTCCGCGGGCGTGGGCGAAGCGAGGATGAAGGCGCGCAGGCGCAGGTGGTTCTGGACCACGCGCGGGTCGTAGTCCATCACCCACGCCCAGCGCGAGCGCGCCACGGCGATGAAGGCATAGCTCTGGTCGCTGCCGATCCCCACGTAGGCGCCCCCGATGTCGCGGATGTATGCGTGCCACACGTAGCCGCGCGGCTCGTTGGTGGTGAGGTACGTGAACGGATCGCGGCAGCCGGGCTCGGAGCGACCGCCGTCGAGCTGTGACGGGTGCCAGCTCGCGCGGACCTTGGCCCCGCAGATCTTCTTGTCTTGCACGGGGTCGTCGACCACGCGCGTGAAGATGGCGAGCTCCTCGGGGGTAGGCGGCTCGGGCAGCGCGAGCGGGGAACGAGGCGCCTCGAGGATGCGCGGGGGAAAGCGGGTGAGGAACGGGTGCTCGGTGGCGCAGCGCAGGGCCTCGGTCTCGTGGGCGAGCCCTGCGGTGGCTTGCTCGCTCGGGGTGGCCACGCGCTTGCCGGCCCAGGCGCAGTAGGCCTGCGCTCGCTCGGGATCCAAGCCCAGCCTCGCGGGCGCCTCGGGGCTCGTGCTCACCGATGCGGGCGCGCGGTGCTTGCGACCGCCGAGCCCCCGACACGCGCCAGCTTCACGACATGCCTCGTACTGCGCGAGCGTGACGTCGGCCTCGTCGATGTAGAACGTGGGGTGCTCGGCCGCGCCGCTGCCCGCGATGCACCTCATGCCCGCGGGTGGCACCACGCACGGGGCGAAGTCGGTCGCGAGCACGAGCGTGGGCGCCTCGGCCGTGGGCACGGCGAGCGCCTCGACCGCGCCCACCGGGCGATCGTCGGGCAGCTCGATCGCGAGCTCCGGCGGCGGCTCGGTCTCGGGGCCCGCGAGCTGCACCCGCGGCAGGGCGTGGGTGGTGGTGAGCGCGGCGCGGGCGGGGTCTCGATCGAGGAGCACGCGGACCGGCCCGGCGGCGCTCGTCAGCACGGCGCGCAGGTGGCCGAGCGGTGCCTCGGGCGCGAGCACGACCACCGTCGCCGCGGAGCGCCCGGCCTCGCGCAGCGCCTTGCGGAGCGGCGCGAGCACGTAGGTCGCACGCAGCTCCTCGTCGAGCCCGCCGGGCGCCGCCGCGGGGCGGGCCTGGGCGACGAGCTCATCGTCGATGCGGATCTCGTTGCCGACCACGCGCACGACCGTGGCGTGATCGAGCGTGTCGTCGAGCTCCTCGGGGCCAGGGGCCCGGGTGTCGGCGGGCCCGGAGCTCGGGCCCGGCGGCAGCGTGGGGGCGTCGTGGCAGCCGGGCAGGAGGCCCGCGAGCAGCACGGTCGCCAGCGTCGAGGAACGGAGCATCGCGATGCCCACGTTCTTACCGCGCTCGTGCAGGGACGCCAAATCCTGCCCGGATCGGCGCGCCCGTGGGGTCAGGCTGGCGCGACCCAGTCCAACACCGGGGTCCACGCGGGGCGGGCCTTGCGACTGAAGAGCCCTTCGTGCCCGATCTTGGCGAGGCCGTGATCCTTGGGCGAGGCCCACACCTCGCTAGACTCGGCCTTGGGATAGAGCGCGAGGACCATCGGCACGGTGCGCGGATTGGCGATCGGATCGTCGGCGTAGGCGAAGCTGCGGATCGGAGCCTCGACCTTGTCGAAGAACTGCGGCTGATCGGGCCCGCCAGCGATGAGCTCCGGAGTGCACGTGGGGCTATGACACCACGCCTTCCACTCGGCGAAGAACTTGGGATTGATGGCCTCACCCTTCCACAGCCCGCCCTTGGGAATGTAGCCATGTTGCTTGATGCGCAGCGGCCCGTAGACGTGCCAGAAGAACATCTCCACGTAGCGGAACGGCAGCGGCTTGAGCTTCCAGTAGCCCCAGCCGGCGCAGATGAACGCATGACGCGAGATGCGGTGCTGGTGCTCGCACAGCCCGAGGATCCAGGCACCCACGCTGTGCTCGACCGCAGCCATCTCGAGCTCGGGGTAGAGCGCGTCGAGGCGCCGGATCGCGGCGTCCATGTCGAGGTGGCCCCAGTCGGACATGCCGGCGAGATCTTCGCGAACGTGGCCCTTCACCGAGGCCCCCTGGGCCCGATAGTCGTACATGAGCACGGCGGCGCCGCGGCCGGCCAGCTCCTTGGCGAAGTTGAGATAGCGCTCCTTGGGAATCGCTACCGCCGAGGACACCAGGACCGAGAGCTTGGGCTCCGCCGGCGCGACCAACAGGCCCGAGAGCGTGCGCCCGTCCGTGGTCTCGATCTCGATCTTCTGCTCCTGAATCGCCATGTTCCGTTCGTTGCTCCGTTTTGGGGGCGCGCATGGTAGCTCGACCCCCTTGGGGCCACAACACTCTGCACAGCGCGGTGGTCTAGCTCGAAATCGCAAACGGATCGGCGTCTAGATCATCGATGAGTGCTTCGGGATACTGGTAGCGACCACCGAGGTAGCGCAGCGGGGACAGCACCCCAGGGGCTATGTGCGCGCCGTGGCGCTCGTAGAGCCCCTGGGAGCGGATGAGCCGATGGACCCGCGGCAGATGATAGGAGGGCACCGTGGGATAGAGGTGGTGCTCGAGGTGGAAGTTGTTGCCGAACATCACCACCGTCCAGAAGCGCGAGACGTAGCTGCGAGTGTCGCGGAAGATGCCCGCGCCAGTGCCATTGTGCTCGAGGTAGATCCGCAGGCCCGAGGCCGGAATGGCAGTGAGGTAGGGCAGCAGCACGCACACCAAGAAGTGGGTGGGCGCGAGCACGGCGAAGGTCACGTAGACCGCGGCCCAGCCCACGAACAGCGCCAGCGTCATGATCGCGAACCCCCGCACCCAGGGCGGGCGGAACGGCAGGCGGTAGCTCTTGGGCAGCGGGCGATTGCTGGCCGCGAGCAGCGTGTTGCGCATGTACCCGCGGTTGGCGACGACCCGCCCCAAGAAGAAGCGCGGCCAGAACGTCTTGTAGCGCGAGTAGATCTGCGTGTCGGGATCGGACTCTTGGTTGGTGAAGCGGTGATGGGTCCAGTGGGTGACGCCATAGCCGAGCAGGGGGAAGAACGCCGCGGCTCCGAAGACGCAGCCGACGCCCAGGCTCCAGTACTTGTTGGGCAGCAGCGACAGGTGCACACCCTCGTGCGCGAACCACCCCAGCATGTGGAACCCATGGCCCGCGAGCACGATGCTCGGCACCAACAGCAGCAGCTTCACGGGGAGCGGCAGGCCGCTGTCCACGATCGTCATCGACACGAACCCGAACAGCGGCAGCCACATCAGCGTGTAGAGCAAGAAGCCCACGAACCCGATCGCGGTGGGGCGATACCAGGCGCGCGGCAGGGCGGGGCGCTTCATGCTCTCGGGCTGGAACGACGGAGGGGGTTGCTCGCTCATCGTGGCGCCTCCAGTGGGCGGTGTGGGTCACTCGCGGAACGAGCCGGGGAACATGGTGCCCACGCACGAGCCCACGCTCCCGAAGCTCGCGAACAAGAAGCCATAGAAGCGAAACCCGATGCCGTGGCGTGGGTGGGCGTGCTCGATCGCGCGCGCCTCGTGTCGCAGCGACCAGCGCCGCAGCCCGGTGACGTCCATCCACGCGCCCACCTGCAGCAGGCCGGCTTCGTTCCCCTTGGACCACCGCGGCCACATCTGCATGTGAAAGTCGATGGCGTCGACGAGCGGCGAGATCCGCTGCGGGTCGGCGCCCTGGTCGGCCAGGAACTTGCGTAGGGCGCGGCTGCCCACCACCTGGAACGGGAGCTTCCCGTTGCGGTGCTCGGGGCAGAAGCCGAGGTCGTGGAACAGCGCGGCGAGCAGCAGCCCCTCTTCGTCGTAGTCGAGGCCGCGCGCGCGGCCATAGGCGCGGCCCAGCAGGAACGTGCGCAGGCTGTGGTGCACGAGCGTGGGCGAGGCCGCGCGCTCGAGGATCCCCCGCGCTTCTTGGACGAGTGAGGTGTCGGGGAGGCGGGTGAGCGCCTCGGCTTGGAGATCGACATGAGTGCTCATCGCCCTTGCTTTACCGCAGATTCGATGCCCTCGGCGCGAAAGCGCTGCATCCACAGTCGCTGCAGGGGCAGGCTCATGCGTACCGACGCGCGGTAGCCCTTGATGAATAGATATTGGTTCTCCAGCCGGCCGCCCAGCCGCAGCTTGGGGGTGTAGCTGGTCTGTCCCAGGTAGGACAGCGGGATCGAGCGCTCCGCCGCACGCAGCAGCGCGTGAATGTTGAGCGCATTGTAGATCAGCGGACTCTGCGGATCGCCATAGTCGATCCCGACGCGCTTGTTGAGCTGCTGCCCCTTGTGAAAGAAGATGAGATACGCGCCGACGACTCGATCCCCGCGCTCGCACAGCAGCGCCTCCGACGACGGCGGCTGGACGGCCGCGCTCTCGCTGATGAAGCGAGGCGGCAGCTCCTCGAGCTTGAACGGCGCCTTGAGGTAGGTGGCGCGCAGCAGCGGGTAGATCCGCGGCACCAGCTCGGGCTCGATCGGCACGAACCGCAGCGTGAATTCGCGGGCGGCGTTCTTGAGCACTCTGCGGGCATTGCTGCGCCCGTTGGGGGTGAGGCCGGCGATGTACTCGCTTCGCGAGGTGAAGCTGGTGTCGACCGCCACCGTGGGCAGCGAGTAGCACTCGGCGAAGCTCTTGGCGCGAAAGCGATCGATGCCGGGGAAGTCCTGGTGGACGTCCTTGATGAAGGCCAGGTGCAGGCGATGCTCGTCGGCGATGACGTCGATGGCGGCGATGATCGAGTCGAGCACCGCGTCGCGATCGCAGCCGGGTCGCAGCGGAATGAAGCCGCGATCGGAGATCAGCGAGCCCGCCACCGCCACGCCGTAGGCCTGCCCCAGCCCCATGTGCTCGACGAGCCCCGCGTAGCCGGCCTTGATCGGGCCTGGCATCAGCGCCATGAACTCGATGTTGGTGCCGATGTACACGGGGATGAAGCCGAGCAGGTCGCCCGCTTCCTCGACGCACACGTAGCGCACCCGCACGTCGCCCCACAGCGAGCGCTCCATGGCGCGGAGCAGGCCAAACGAGAAGTCGACCGGCGAGCCCTCGAGCGGCTCGATGCGCTCGGGCCCGATGAGGTCGATGGAGTCGTAGATCTGGGTATGCATGGGCTCCTACACCGCGACGAGGCGCGCTCCACCGAGGTAGCGATCGAGGGGCTCGGCGCTGCTGAGTCGTGAGGGCGGGTG
>JBFIJN010000521.1:0-6064 GCA_041600735.1 Nannocystaceae bacterium | reverse complement strand
CCTGCCCCAGTGCGAGGTGATCCCCGAGACCAGCTTCGCCCCGGTGCTCAAGTACCACTGGGACCTCGAGAACTCGATGATGGCGCCGATCGTCGTGCAGCTCGACGATGACAACTGCGACGCGGTCGTCGACGAGCGCGACCTCCCCGAGATCGTATTCTCCACGTTCGCCGGCAGCGACTACAACAACAACGGCACGCTACACGCGATCTCGATCGTCGACGGTGCGATCGTGGACAAGTGGAGCATGAACGTGGGCGCGGATCAGATCCACCCCGGACGCTCGATCGCCGGCGGCAACATCGACGGCACTCCCGGCAACGAGATCGTCACCTGCACCAACACCGGTCGCGTGCGCGCCTTCGATCACGACGGCTCGGAGCTGTGGGTGTCGGAGTACGCGGGCGGCTGCTTCATGCCCTCGATCGCCGACCTCGATCAGGACGGCGCCCCCGAGATCATCGAGATCGCGGGCGTGATCGACGGCGCCACCGGCATGACCAAGGCCACCTACCCCACGCAGTTCTCGGTGGTGACCTCCGACGTCGACGGCGACGGTCGCCTCGAGGTGGTGGGCCCGCGCTACGTGTTCGAGGCCGATGGCACCCAGGTCGCCGACGTGGGCATCGCCGGGCACCACGCGGCGGTCGCCGATTTCGACGGCGACGGCGGGGCCGAGATCGCGGTGATCCACAACGGCACCCACACGCTCTACCTGTGGCGCGTGAACCCGGCGATGCCGGGGGGTGCCGAGCTCATCCGCCAGGGCGTGAACATCAACGGCGCGCTCGGGGCCTGCAACGGCGACACGGGCGGGGGGCCCCCGACGATCGCCGACTTCAATGGTGATGGCACGCCCGACGTGGGCGTGGCGGCCGGCGTCGGCTACGCGGTCTTCGACGGGGCCGCGCTCATGAACCCGGCGGTGGCAAACCCCGACACGCTCATGTGGATCACCCCCGCCCAAGATTGCTCCTCGCGGCGCACCGGCTCGTCGGTGTTCGATTTCGACGGCAACGGGAGCGCCGAGGTGGTCTACGGGGACGAGCAGTACCTGCGCATCTACGACGGAGCCACCGGGGCCGTAGTGCTCCAGGAATGCAACACCACGGGCACCCTCGAGGAGTACCCGCTGGTCGCCGACGTGGACAACGACGGCCACGCTGACATCGTGGTGATCAGCAACGACTACCATAGCATCTTGTGCCCCACCGACGGCTCGCAGCAACGCGGGCTGCGGGTGTTCGGCGATGATCAGTGGGTCCGCACCCGTCGCGTCTGGAACCAGCACGCCTACCACGTGACCAATGTAGAGGAAGACGGCACGATCCCGACGATCGAGAGCGCCAACTGGTCGGTCGGCGGCCTGAACAACTTCCGCCAGAACGTGCAGCCCGAGGGCGAATTCTCGGCCCCCGACCTCGTCGCCACCGTCGTCGGCATCTGCTCTCCCACCGACTTCGGGGTCATCGCCCGGGTGCGCAACCTGGGTCGCGCCGCGGTGCCGCAGGGCGTGGTGATCGGGTTCTACGAGGGTGATCCTTCCGCTGGCGGCGTACTGCTCGGCACCGAGCTCACCACCAAGATCCTCTATCCGGCCGAGGCCGAAGACGTGGTGCTCGAGCTACCCGACGCCAGCGCCGCGCTGCGCATGGGCGAGACCGAGGTGTGGGTCGTGGTCGACGATGGCATGCCACCGCATCCGTGGGTCGAGTGTCGCACGCAGAACAATCGCGCCCATGGCTCCATCGAGTGCAATGTGGCGGGGTGACGAGCGGGTGATCGTGCCAGCGTAGGTGCGTCCCGCCCCCCGGGGCGCACACCCCCGTCGACTTTGTCGCCGCTTTTCGTTCGCTTTGCGAATCTCGACCCCCCCCGGCGGCGTCGAGCTTCATGTGAGGTTGTTGCTTGGGCTACTCGGTGTGACGGCGATGACCGCGGTGACTGGAGTCGCCACCGTCGCGATCGCCCGAGAGCAAGGCTGGTCGTTGTTGGGGTTCGCCGGGGCTGGGCGCCCGGTCGGTCCGGTCACGATCGTCCTGCATCGCCACGGGGGCGAAGTACACGCGTCCCCCGACGATGTGCCCGCGCTGGGCCTCTCGGGCACGCTGGCGCGCCAGGGCATTGCTTCGACCACGATCCCGGCGTTTCGCGGCAGCGACGAGGACTGGGGCAGCTTCGTGCAGTGTGTCCAGGAACGCTTCGATGGTCTCGCCGTGGACATCGTCGACGAGCCGCCGAGCGCTGGCGCCTACACGCTGGCCTATGTCGGCGGGACCTCGGAGCTGCTCGGTTATGCCGATACCGTGGGCGGCATTGCGCCCCATGCCGATCGGGTGCTCGAGCGCTCGGTGCTGTTCGTGTTCCAGCCCGAGGGCGCGCCCACCCGAGCGCTGTGCGAGACCGCGGCCCACGAGATCGGCCACACCCTCGGGCTCGATCACACGCGCGAGTGCACCGACATCATGAGCTACGAGGCGTGCGGGCCCAAGGAATTCCAGCTCGCGCCGGCCCCGTGTGGCGAGTGGGAGGACCGCACGTGTGATGGCGACCATCCGCGGCAGAGCTCGCTCGCGCGCTTGATCGCCGCCGTCGGCGAGCGTCCGCGACGCGTCGTGCCCAAGGCACCGGCACCCGTCGATTCCGGGCCGCCCACGATCGAGGTGCGCCGCTCGGCCCAGGCGGTCGCCGGCCAGCCGTTCTCGATCACCGTCGACGTAGGCGATGCGAACCTCGAGCAGGTCGACCTGTTCTGGTACGCGCGTCGCGGCTACCGGCTGCGCTGTGGTGACAAGGAAGCTGCGATCCCGTTCGAGTGCCGCCGCGAGGGGTCGCTCTATACCTTCACCCTCACCCCCGATACGGCGGGCGCACGCAAGTTCGTGGTGCGGGTGCAGGACGCCAGCGGGCGCATCACCAAGACGCCCACGTATCGCGTGAGCCTCGAGCGGGCGTCGTAGAGCCGCTCGCGAGGCCGGGCCCAAATGGGCCAGCCCGCGCGAACCGGCGGTGGCATGGCGTCCTCGCGGTCCCGTAGCCCGCGAAGGACCGCGGTTGGCGGTGCATTGGGAACCCGCCCGCCCGCTTGTGGTGTCATAGAGTCAACCGAGACTCATGCAACCGAAGACCAAGCTCTACGTGCTCGCGGCCGTCGCCGCGCTGGTGCTCTCCTTGCGCTGGTGGCTGGGCCGCGAAGACGAGGGTGCGGCGGCCGCTGATGCGAAGAGCGTCGCCACCTCCGGCCAAGCGACCACGGGGTCCGATTCCGCCCCCTTGGTGAAGCCGCGGCGCGGCAGCGACATCGATGTGTCGACCGCCCCGCGCGCGACGGTCACGGGCACGGTTCGCGACGGTGGGGCTCGCCCGATCGCGGG
This sequence comes from Nannocystaceae bacterium, assembly GCA_041600735.1. Lineage (GTDB taxonomy): Bacteria > Myxococcota_A > Polyangia > Nannocystales > Nannocystaceae > Paraliomyxa. The sequence continues at coordinate 2,690 of JBFIJN010000521.1, read as the reverse complement.
CGCTCAGGTCTGCGCCAAGCTTCGAGACCGCGACCTCGCCAACACCGATCGCCATCCTCCCGAGTGCACGACCACGGCCGCCGATGGCAGCTACCGCCTCGCGGGCCTGCTCGGGGCCCAGCACGAGCTCCATGCCTCGGCGCGCGGCTACCTTCCCATGCGCCACAAGAGCCGCCGCGGGCTGCAGAAGCGGCTCGAGACGCGCATGGACCTGCAGCCAGGCAGCACCCGCGACGGCATCGACTTCGTGCTCGAGGAGGGCGGCGTCGAGGTGGCCGGCATCGTCAAGGACATCGCGGGCGGCGAGATCGAGGGCGCGTGGGTGTCCGCGGGCAGCGGCCCCTGGGGCCAATCCGGCACCACGTTCGGCCGCAGCGACGAGGAGGGTCGCTTCTCGCTGTGGGTCGCGCCGCCCAGCAGTCGAGTCGCGGCCTTCGCCGAGGGCTATGCCCAGGGCTCGCGCAGCGCGGCCATCCCCGGCAGCTTCGTCGAGATCTTCCTGACCCCCGAGTCGGTCGTGCTCGGCAAGGTCGTGTGGGCCGACAGCGGCAAGCCCGTCGCGGGGGCCAAGGTCGTGGCCGGTGGCGGACCCATGTTCACGTTCGGCCCCGCGACCGACGAATCGGCCTTCAGCGGCGAGGACGGCAGCTTTCGCCTCGAGGGGCTCGGGCCCGGGGCCTACAAGATCCACGCCTCGAGCGATGAGCTCACCGGCACCGCGGCCGAGAAGGTCCACGTGGGCCTGGGTCAGACCTCCGACCCCGTGGTGGTCCGGGTCCACCCCGCCTTCGCAGTGCGCGGCACGGTGCTGATCGACGCCAAGACGCCGTGCTCCCAGGCCACCGTCAGCTTGCAAGGCAAGGAGAACAAGGACGAGCGGCGCGGCAGCGCGAAGGGCCATGACGACGGCAGCATCCTCATCCAGGGCGTGCTGCCAGGCACCTACGAGGTCACCGTGAGCTGCGATGGCTTCGTGTCCGAGGACACGTACCCTGATCTGGTCGTCGCCGATGCCTCGCTCGAGGGTCAGACGTGGACCGTGCACGCCGGCCAGACGATCCGCGGCGTAGTGCTCGATGCGGAGGGTCGGCCCGTGGAGGGGGCCAGCGTCTCGGCCCGGGGCAAGGCGACCACGGACCCGCGGGCCCGCCTCGGGCGCGGCTGGGCCGAGCGCACCGAGCCCGACGGTAGCTTCGTGGTCGAAGGGCTGCTGCCAGGCACGTACGAGCTCCGCCCCAGCCACGCCGATCATCCCTCGCCGCACGACCCGCTCGAGGTCGAGGTGCCGGCCGGCCAAGACATCGCCGACATCACGCTCACGCTGCTGGCGGCGGGCGAGATCCAGGGAATCGTGCGCGATGAGAAGGGCGTGGCGGTGGCCGGCGTCTCCGTCCAGCTCGACGGACCGCGCTGGAGCAACTCCACCACGAACGACGAAGGCCGCTTCGTGATGTCGGCCATCGTGGTCGGCGAGCACCGCATCACCGCCCAGCGCGGCTGGAGCGAGACCATGCGCGCCCCGGGGGCTAGCGACGACGACGAGGCCGGCAAGCGCGTCGAGGTGCGCGCGGGCGAAACCACTGAGGTCGAGCTCGTCGTCGAGTCGCAGAACGGTCGCATCACCGGGCGCGTGGTGGGCGAGGGCGGCGAGCCCGTCGCCGATGCCTTCGTCGAGGCGGTGCGCGAGAGCGACAGCGCCACCAAGTCCGAAGGCGGCGATCGAGCGAGCGCGCGCTGGGGCTCGTGGTCGCGACAGCCCACGCTCACCGATGAGGACGGTCGCTTCGAGCTGACCGAGCTGGCCGAGCAAGGGGTCTACACCGTCTACGCCAACCGCAAGGGCGGCGGCGAGGCGCTCGGCGAGCACGTGAAGGCCGGCAGCGACGTGGAGCTCGCAATCGGCGAGACGGGCGTGCTGGCCGGCGTGGTCCAGATCGAAGGCGGCGGCACGCCTCAGCGCTTTCGAATCATCGCCAGCGCTCGCGTGGCCGGCGTCTACGAGAGCGACAGCTTCCTGCGCACCGACGGCAAGTGGCGGCTCACCAATCTCCCGCCCGGCAAGTTCGAGATCGTCGTCGAGGCCTCCGAGGGCACCGCCAAGACCGAGGTCGAGCTGGCCGCGGGGGCCGAGGTGACCGACGTGCCGCTGGTGCTCACGCCGCGCGTCGAGCTGCGCGGCACGCTGGTCGACGCCGAGACCGGTGAGCCCGTGCCCGGCCTCAAGGTGAGGGTGGGGGGCGAGGGCGGTGGCTTTCGCTTCAGCGACGCCGGCAAGGCCGATCAAGAGGATGTCTCCGATGCCCAGGGCCGCTTCGTGGTCGAGGACGCACCCACCGGCAAGATCAGCGTGATCATCATGGCCCCCGGCTTCACCCGAGATGAGTACGGCTACAACTGGCTCCGGCGCCGCGTCGCCGCCGAGCCACGGGTGCAGGATCTCGGGCGCCTCGAGCTGCTGCGCGATCGGCTCGGGCGGGGCGACGAGCCCGGCGACCTCGGCTTCAAGACCAAGGACCCCGAGCCCGACACCGAGCCCGAGGACGTCCGCCACGTGATCGCGTTCGTGCGACCGGGCAGCCCCGCCGCCGCGGCCGAGCTCCAGGTGGGCCAGGAGATCGTGACGGTCGACGGCCAGGACGTGAGGGGTGAGAACTCCGTCCGCTACGACAAGCTCACGCGCGTGAAGGCGG
>JBFIJN010000520.1:0-6080 GCA_041600735.1 Nannocystaceae bacterium | reverse complement strand
GCGAGCGCTCGAGCACCAAGTCCTCCAAGCCCACCTCCGATCCCACGGGCGAGGCGGCGATGACCGCCGAGGAGCTGCTCGAGGAGGCCAAGAAGGCGCTCGCCGAGAAGCGCTACCGCGATGCCTACCGGCTGGCCACGCGCAGCCAGTACAAGAAGAAGTCCAACGAGACGCTGACCGTGAAGGCCAAGGCGGCGTGCGGCAACAAGGACGAGCCGGCCGCCAAGGATGCGATGAAGGCCCTGCCGAGCCGCGACGATCGACGCAAGGAGATCCGCAACTACTGCCGCGATCGCGGCATTCGCCTGGGCCTGTAGCTCGCTCCCGCGCTGGCCCTTTCGGTCCACTGCGAACAATCGCCCGCTCGAGCGTCGGCACACCGTTATTCCTCCGGCCCTCCGCCCGGGCACGCGCGCCTGTTAGCGTCCGCAGCATGTCCATCGAGCGCGTCGGCCAAGGGCTGAACACGATCAACGAGATCCTGCGACGTCCTACTCTCGACCCCGATCCGGCGCGTCAGGACTGGGCGCTCCATCGCGAGGCGCTCGCAACCCTCGTCACCACCATCGAGCAGGAAATCCTCGCCCCGCTCGGCGAGGCGCTCACCGAGCTCGGCGACGATGAAGAGCAGCGCGACAAGGTGCGCAACCTCTGTGCCGATCGCGTTGGCGATGCCGCAGGCCTGCTGCTCGCGGCCCAGCAGCGCGAGCCCGCCCGCCGGCTGCTGCAGGGCGCCTGCGCGGCCGCGAGCCCGGGGCCCGTCGCCGAGCTGGTCGCCGCCGGGCTCGTCGATCCCGAGCGCTTCGTGCTGGTCACGCGCGCCTGGTGGTTGATTCATCAGCAGCGACGCGACGAGGCCATCGCGGTGGCCCGCGCCGCGAGCGAGGACGCACCCTCCGCGATCGCCAACTCGGTGCGGCAGATCGTGGAGGCCCCGCGCCCGATCAGCTCGGCGCCCGCGCTGTGGGGGATCAACGGCTTTGGCGTGCGCGTCTACGGCGAGCGTGACCCTCGCCCCGACGGCACCTACGTCACCACGCGCTACGTGACGGCGCTGTTCGTGCCGGTGCTCCCCCTCGATGCCTTCCGCGTGTCGAAGTCCGAAGACGGCTGGTACTTCCTCGGCAAGGAGTCGCTCTCGGCCGTGACGCGCTGGTGGCGACGCCTGATGGCCGTGGCGCTCGTCGTCGGCGTGCTCGGTGGCCTGGTGCATCACTACCTGACCTCCCCGGGGCATCGTCTCGCGGTCGCCATCGAGTCGGCGCAGCAGGCCGAGGCCGAAGCGGGGCCCGAGGGTCGTGCTGCGGTCGTCGATCAGTACGAGGCCATCCTCATGGAGTTCCCCGAGGCGAGCCCGACCGAGCTCCGCCCGGTGATCGAGGCGTTCGTGCGGCTCTCGGCCGCAGACGTCGCATCGCCGCTCACCGTCGAGCACCTGGCCGAGGTCAAGCGCATCGCCATGCGCTACCGCGCGCTGCCCGAGGTTGCCCACTCGGCCACGCAGGCTCAGCCGATGGTCGCGCTGCTCGAGCAGTGGGCGCAGGAGCTGGGGACCGAGGGGCCCGAGCCGATCTTGGGCGCGATCGAGCTGCTCGGCGATGCGCGAGCGCTCGCCACCCCCAGCGAGGCGGACCGCCTCAACACCCGCCGCCGCGAGCTCAACCGCATGCTGGCCGCGGGGCTCGCCGCAGAGTGGCCGCTCGAGGCCATCCGGCAGTACGCCTCGATGCCCGAGGATCCCGAGGCGGTCGCCGCCGCCGGGGCGCTGCTCGAGCGCCTGAGCGAGGAGCCCTCGATGTCGGTGTGGCTCGAGCTCTCGCCGACCATCGATCGCTGGGAGGGCGGGGCCCGCCACTCGGCGGTCGCGAGCACCCGAGAGCTCGTGCTCGAGCAGCGCGCCGCGGCCCAGGCGGCTGCGATCGATCCTGCTCGGCTCGCCGCGCTCGCGCTCACCGAGCCCGAGGCGCTCGCCGCCGTCGTTGCCGCCGCCCCCGGTGACCAGGAGCTCGCGGTGGCGCTGGCCGATCTGAAGCTCGCCGAGGGCGACGCTGCGGGCGCGTTGGCGGTGCTGACCGCGATCGGCCCGCCCGGTCGCATGGTGCTGGAGGCACAGGCCTCGCTCGCCTCGGCCTACGCCACGGCCGGGCGCGAGGCCGAGGCCGATGCCCTGCTCGAGCGCGTGCTCACCAGCCGGCTGCCCGCGTTCGAGTCGGCGCAGCGCATGTATGTCGAGAAGGCCGATGCGCTCTCCGAGCAGCTGCTCGAGAAGGCTCAGCAGGGCCATCTCCCGCCCGCGATCATGCGCAAGCTGCAGAACGCCAGCGAGGCCCAGCAGCAGAAGATCTTCGGCGAGTGGCTCGAGGAGCAGATCGAGCAAGACCGGGAGCTCTCGCGCCTACGCGACGAGTACACCGCGCTCGCGGGCGTGGTGGGTATTGCGATCCAGTGGGGCACCATCAAGCTGCGCCGCGCCAACGCCGAAGAAGGCGAGGCGCGCCAGAAGCTGCTCGACGGGGCCGAGCGCGCCTTCCTGGCCATCGGTCGCGAGGGCAGCGGAGTCCCCAGCTACCACCTCGGCCTCGGGCAGGTCTACTACCGCATGGGCAAGGAGCAAGAGGGTGAGCGCGAGCTGGCGAGCCTGCTCGACGACGACCCGCTCGAGGTGCAGCTCGCCGTGGCCAGCACCTACCGCGAGCTCGGGCTGGTGGCGCGGGCCCGCGAGGTGGCCGAGCACGTGTACGAGACAGCCGAGCCGCCGCTGACCCATGCCGCCGCTCAGCTGATCGCAGTGATGGCGACCGATCGCGACGAAGTCCGCACATGGCTGGGTCGCTGCGACCAGAGCCAAGCCAGCGTGCGCTGGCGGCTGCTCGAGCTCGAAGCGTCCGACCTGGTCGAGAAGGGCGACTACGCCGGCGCCGATGCCAAGCTCGCCGAAGTGGCCGCGGGCTGGGGCGAGCAATCGAAGCACGACAGCACGGCCGCCAACAACGCCGCGCTCGCCGTGCTCTCGCGCTACGAGTGCACGGGCGAGATCGCGAGGCTCCGCGAGGCCGTGGAGCTGCTCGAGCGCTCGCGCAGCCTCGCCCCCGACAACGCGCTGGTGGTGGGCAACCTCGGCTCGTCGATCGAGCTGCTCGCTTCGGTCGAGCTCCTCGAGCTCTCGCTACACCCCGAGCGGCTGCGCTTGTCCCATGCCGAGGTCCAAGACCTCCTCATCGCCCTGCTCCATGGCCCAGAGCACGCGCGCCTGCGCAAGGCGATGAGCACGAGTCAGAGCCTGCGACGCGCGCTCGACATGATCCAACAAGAGCAGGTCCTCGCGCCGAAGAGCGCCTCGCCCTACGGGCGCTTGCTACGCTGGCACTCGCGGCGCGCCGATGAGCGCGCGCTGGCCCAGCTCGCGCGCACCGTCGAGAGCGTCAAGGTCGACCTCACCGACGAGACCGCCGCGCGCGCTGCCGCGATCGCGGGAAGCATGGATGCGACGGCGCTCGAAGATCTCGAGCACCAGCTCACCAACTACGAGGCCCTCGAGGGCGCGGTGCAGCGTCATGGCCACCGCCCCACCCACGCGGCGCTGCTGTGGCTGAAGGCCGACGCCCTGCAGGGGCTCGCGGTGCTGCGCAAGGACGAGCCGTCGGCGCGGCGAGCCGTGGAGGCCTTCGCGGCCGCCCACGCGCAGTGGGACGGCCTCGACACCACCGCACATGCGAGCGCGCTCCTCCACCTGGCGATGCTCGAAGCCACGAAGGACTCGGCCACCCGTGACGACATGGACGCACTTCGACGACAGCTGGGCCCCGAAGGACTCATGGCTTGGCTGCTACGAGACGGTGGCGCGACCCTCACGGCGCTACGCGCCCGACCCGAGCTCGCCGAAGCGATCGCCTTGCGTCGCGGCGTCGATGCAGCGCGCTTGGATGTGTTCGACTGGTTGCTCGCTCAGCTCGGATCCGATGCCGAGTTGTTAACCGCGAGTACAACGATCCTCAGTCGACCCGAAATCCGTACGTACTACGATCTCGGACCGAAGCTCACACCTGGCCCCGAAGGCATCGAGCGTGTCCGTGATCTGATCGATGTCGCCAGCCCCCAATGACACTGCGGCCTGTTATCCTAGGCGCGAGGGTGTCGATGACGAAGAAGCAAACGAAGATCGCAGCGAGCTCGCTATTGGTCATGATCATGGCCTGCGGCGATACCGGCGAGCGTGGGGATGACCAAGGTTCGGGCGGAATCCCCCTGCCCGGCACCGACGGCACCATGGGTACTGCAGGCGACACCGCCGATGACACGGCCGGCGGGATCAAGCTCGATGTTCCCGTCCACGACGTTCCCGGCGGCAACGAGGAGTGTGCCGCGGTGAGCGAGGCCGCCGAGCTGGTCCCGCTGCCCGCAGACATCATCTTCGTGGTCGACAACTCGGGCTCGATGAGCTTCGAGGCCGCGCAGATCCAAGCCGAGATGAACGACTTCTCTGCGCAGATCATCGGCAGCGGGATCGATGTGCACGTGGTGCTCGTGTCGAGCTACCCCAACGACGGCAACGGGATCTGCATCGATCCGCCGCTCGGCGGCGGCGGCTGCCCCGGCGCCGACGCGAACCCGCCCACGTTCACTCATGTCGACGAGCGGGTCGGCAGCAACAACGCCTGGGCCGTGCTGCTGGCGACGCACGCCGAGTGGGCTCCCGCGATCCGCGAGGAGTCGTCCAAGCACCTCGTGATCGTGACCGACGACGAGTCCAACATGAACCTCGCGGACTTCGACGCCGCCTTCCTGGCGCTCGACCCGAGCTACGCGGGGTACATCCAGCACTCGGTCGTCTGTCACTCCAACTGCCCGAGCGCGGCCGCGATCGGTACCGACTACATCGACCTCTCGAACATGACCGGGGGCGTCGCCGCCGACCTGTGCGATCAAGACTTCCAGACCGTCTTCGACGTGCTCGCCACCGAGGTCGTCGGCGGCACCCAGCTCGCCTGCGAGTTCGAGATCCCGCCGCCGCCCGATGACATGGAGTTCGACCCCGACAAGGTGAACCTCGAGTTCCACGACGGCATGGGCGGTGTGATCGAGATCGGCCGCATCGACTCGGCCGCCGATTGCCCCAACGTGATCGACGGCTGGTACTACGACAACCCCGCCGCACCGCAGATGATCGTGATGTGCCCGCAGACCTGCGACAAGCTACAGGGCTCGGAGAACGGCTCGATCAGCATCGCGTTCGGCTGCGCCTCGACGGCGGCCGGCTAGCGCCTCAGAACCGCGCCAGCACCACCGTCACGTTGTCGCGCCCGCCGGCCGCGTTGGCGGCGGCGATCAGCCCGTTCACCACATCGTCGACGGGCCGATCGGTACGTCGCAGGTGCTCGGCGATCGCGGAGTCGGGCACCATGTCGTAGAGCCCATCGGTACACAGCATCAGCTGATCCTCGATCTCGAGGCGCAGGCGGTGCAGCTCCACATCGACGTCGTCGGTCCCCCCGCCCACCGCGTTGACCAGCACGTGACTGTAGTGCGAGCTCTCGGCTTGCTCGGGCGTCATGGCCTCGTCGTCGACCATGCGCTGCGCCAAGGTGTGGTCGCGCGTCAGCCGGAGCAGCGTGCCTTCGCGCAGCAGATAGGCGCGGCTGTCCCCCACGTGCACCACGTGCAGATCCGGCCAGGCCAGGTACGCCATCGTCAGCGTGGTGCCCAGATCGGGCGCCACGTTCTTGCGCCGCGCCACGCGACGCATCCGCGCCTGGGCCAGGCCCACCGCCTCGCGCAGGCCCTCGGCGATCGCTTCGAACGAGCCCTCCTTGGTGCCCATCGCCCACGGCATCGCCGCAAACGCGTAGTGCGCCATCGCATCGATGGTCACCGCCGAAGCAAGCTCGCCCCCGCCGTGCCCGCCGATGCCGTCGGCCACGATCAGCAGCCGCGCCTGCGGCGTGTCGGTGATCCGCGTGCCCGCCTCGGCCGGGAGGCTCGAGCCCTCGATGAGCAAGCCGCGCTCGAGCGCGGCGACCAGGAACTGATCCTGGTTGTCGTCGCGAACACGACCCACGTGGGTCGCACCAAAGAAGTCCGCG
>JBFIJN010000519.1:0-6124 GCA_041600735.1 Nannocystaceae bacterium | reverse complement strand
GGTGAAGATCACCGTGCCGGAGGGCGAGGCTCGCCCCTGGGACGCGAACAGCAAGCTCACCGTGGTGGGCACCGAGGTCCCGCGCATCGACGGTCATCTCAAGGTCAGCGGCCGCGCCAAGTACACGTTCGATGTCGCGCTGCCCGGCATGCTGTGGGCCGCCGTGCTGCGCAGCCCGCATGCGGCGGCGCGCGTGAAGTCGATCGATACGAGCGCGGCCGCCAAGCGACCCGGCGTGAAGGCGGTGATCGCCGTCGCCAAGGCCGGCGACAAGCTGCTGTTCGCGGGGCAGGACGTGGCCGCGATCGCAGCCGAGCGCCCCGAGCAGGCCCGCGACGCGCTGGCGCATGTCGTGGTGGAGTACGAGCGGCTGCCGTTCGTGGTCGACACCGTGGGCGCCATGCGCCCCAAGGCGCCGCTCGTCCACGCGACGGCGGTCGAGGAGCGGCGCAGCGAAGGCGACGAGCCCGGCGCGGCCAAGGGCGGCGCCGCGACCGGCAACGTGCGCCCGCTGCCCGCGGCCGAGCGTGGCGACGCGACCAAGGGATTGCGCGAGTCCGACGTGGTCCACGAGGCCACCTACACGACCCAGGTGCAGACCCACGCCGCGCTCGAGACCCACGGGCTGCTGGTGCGCTGGGACGGCCCCAAGTCGATGACCGCGTGGGCCTCCACGCAGGGCATCTTCAGCGTGCGCGACGAGCTGGCCGAGGTGTTCGGCTTGGCCGCGCAGGATGTCCGCGTGATCACCGAGTACCTCGGCGGTGGCTTCGGGGCCAAGTTCGGCGCATCGGCTCCCGGCAGCCGGCTGGGCTTCATTGCCGGCGAGCTTGCCCGCCAGGCCAAGGCTCCGGTCAAGCTGATGTGCGATCGCCACGAGGAGCACGTGTGCACCGGCAATCGCCCCGACTCGCGCCAGAGCGTCAAGATCGGGGGCAAGCGCAGCGGCAAGGGCGTCAAGCTGCACGCGATCGAGATCGAGGCCTACGGCACCGCCGGCATCGGCACCGGAGCCGGCGTGGGCCGCAACGCGATCGGGATCTACACCCGCTGCCCGCACGTGCGCGTGAAGTCGAGCGACGTGTTCACCAACGGCGGGCCCGGCACGGCCATGCGCGCGCCGGGGCACCCGCAAGGGGCGTTCGCGCTCGAGCTCGCGCTCGACGAGCTCGCGGCCAAGCTCGGCACCGATCCGCTGGCGCTGCGCATCGCCCACGACGAGCACCCGCTGCGCCGCCATCAGCTCGAAGAGGGCGGCAAGCGCTTCGGCTGGACCGAGCTGCGCGAGCGCTCGGCCGATCGACGCGCTCGCAACACCCGCGTGCGCAGCGGGGTCGGCGTGGCCGCATCGATCTGGGGCGACTTCGGCCGCGCCGGCGCGGCGGTGGCCACCGCCTCGGTGCTGCGCGACGGGACCATCGAGATCAAGAATGGGGTGCAGGACATCGGCGGCGGGATCCCCACCGTGCTCGCGCAGATCGGCGCCGAGGTGTTCGGTCGGCCGCTCTCCAGCGTGCGCGTGCGCTACGGCGACAGCGAGCATGGCCCGTCGGTGGGCAGCGGAGGCTCGCAGACCACCTCGAGCGTGACGCCGGCGGTCCGCAACGCCTGCGAGAAGGCCCGCGCGGCGCTCACCGAGCTCGCGGCCAAGCAGCTGAAGGTCGACGCCAGCGCGGTCGAGTGGGACCGCGACGGCACGGTCCGCAGCGGCGGCGCATCGCTCACGTTCGCGCAGCTGTGCAAGAAGATCGACGGCGAGGCCATCGTCGCGACGGCGACCCGCCCCAACACCTACGGCCACGAGCCGATGGCGTTCCCCGGCGGGCCCATGGCTCAGATCGCGGGCGCGCAGTTTGCCGAGGTCGAGGTCGACACCTGGACGGGCGTGGTCCGGGTGAAGCGAGTGCTGGCCGTGCACGACTGCGGTCGCGTGATGAACCCGCTCACGCTGCGCAGCCAGATCAACGGCGGCGTGATCCTCGGCGCCAGCTATGCCCTCATGGAGGAGCGGGTGCTCGACATCGATCTCGGGCGCATGCTCAACCCCAACCTCGAGAGCTACAAGATCCTCGGCGCGCTCGATACGCCGGAGATCGAGGTGATGCTGACCGAGGCGTACACCGGGGCCAACAACACGGGGGCGATCGGGATCGGCGAGCCCTCCACCATCCCCACCGCGGCCGCGATCGCGTGTGCCGTGTTCGATGCGCTCGGGGTGGCCGTGCGCAGCCTGCCGATCATTCCCGCTCGCGTGCTCGCCGCGCTCGGCAAGGTCCCGGGCCTGCCGGCGGCCGCGACCACCACGCTCGCGACGACCGAGCCCTCGACCACTGGGAGATCACGATGAACCGCTTCTCGATCGTACGACTCCCCACGCTCCAGGCCGCGAGCACTCGCGTGAGCGGGGGCGAGGGACGCGTGCTGCGGGCCGGCGGCATCGACCTCATCGACCACATGAAGGAGGGCCTGCTCGCGCCCGACGAGCTCGTCGAGCTGCAGGCGGTGGGCGGTGAAGAAGGCCGCGAGCTTCGCAGCTTCACGCTGCGTGACGACGGCAGCCTGCGCGTGGGCGCGCTCATCACTCTGGGCGAGCTCGCCGATCTGCCCGCGATGCCCCCAGCTCTGCGCGCGCTGGCGCAGGCCGCCAGCCACGCGGCCACGCCCGGGATTCGCAACGCGGCCACGGTCGGCGGCAACCTCTTGCAGCGCCCGCGCTGCTGGTACTACCGCCACGTCGATCTCGTGTGCCTCAAGAAGGGCGGCGACATGTGCCTGGCCCAGACCGGCGACCATCGCTACCACGCGATCCTGGGCGGCGGGCCGAGCTACATCGTGCACCCGTCGAGCCTGGGGTCGCCGCTCGTGGCCCTCGACGCGCAGGTGACGGTGCTGCAGGTCGACGGCAAGCTGCGCGAGCTTCCCATCGAGGCGCTGTTCGTGGGCCCCGCGGTCGATCCGATGCGCGAGCACGATCTGAAGCCGGGCGAGATCCTGCTGGCGGTGCAGCTGCCCGCGACGCCGCCCGAGCAGCGCTCGGCCTATGCGTTCGCCAAGGAGAAGCAGTCGCAAGACTGGCCGCTCGCCGAGGCGAGCGTGCGGCTCCGCATCGAGGGCGGCCAGCTCCGCGACGTGCGGGTCGCGCTCGGCCACGTGGCTCCGGTCCCGTGGCGCGCCAAGGAGGCCGAGGCGGTGCTCGAGGGTCAAGCCCCCACCGCCGAGCTGTTCGCCCGCGCGGCCGAGGCCGCCACCGCGCCCGCCAAGCCGCTGCCCGGCAACGCCTACAAGGTGCCGCTGGTGCAGGGCGTGCTGCGCGAGGCGCTACACCAAGCCGCGGGGATCCCCCTGCCCGAGTGACGAGCGGAGAAGACCAAGATGCCCACGTTCGACGATCACAGTCGTGCTCACCTCGAGGCGGGATCCCCCGTGTGTCGCCACCTGCGAACCAAGGCGTTGCACGTGTATGGCCAAGACACGCCCGATGCGTTCGTGACCAGCCGCTCGAGCCACTACACCTGCCTGCGCACGCAGTTCATCACGGGGCCCGACCAGGGCTTGTGCGTGCCGGAGTCGTGCCATCCCGCTCGCGGGTGCTTCGAAGCTCGGTAGCCCTAGGGGGTGTCCCTAGCCGCCCGCGTCCGGCCCCGTGCGGCTCGCCTGCGGCGGGTACCCGTCGAGCAGCGAGAGCCCCTGGGTTCCGGTCTTGCGCCGCCCCTCGAGCAGCTTGGCCACGCCCCACATCCCGCCCTTGGCCATGAGCTTGGCGAAGTACCAGGCCGGCTGCACGTTGTAGTGATAGTCCTCGTCGGCCACGTAGGGGAACTGTCGCCAGCCGTGGGTGCGGAGCACGACGCCATCGGGCGCCATCGGCAGCGCGGTGATGTTCTCGCGGAACTGCGGCGTGTAGCGAAAGTACTGCTCGGCATTGCTGAGGTAGAGCACGCCCACCTCGAGTCCCGCGGCGTGCACCGCCGCCGCGATGTCGGCCATCGTCACCTCGGCCGTGAGATCACCGCGCACCGCAACGACGCGACCGTTGCGCCACAGCGTGCGCAGGTGCTCGTACTGCTCGGGATCCGACAAGAACGTGGGGATGCCGAGCGCCCGGTAGCGAGCGTCGACGGCCGCGAGCCGAGCGGCGACCAGCGGCCGCGCGCTGCGATAGGCCTGCACCGTGCCCTCGACCCACTCGGCGCTCAGCTCGGCGCGTAGGCGTGCCTCCACCTCGGCCTCGCGCTCGGCCGACCAGTGCTCGAGGAGCTCGGCCGGCGTCGCGCAGTCGCGGAAGATCACTCCATACGCGCGGTGCAGGGCCGCGACGCCGTCGTCGAAGTCCATCAGCACCAGCAGCTCGGGCCGCGCCCAGCCAGCCAGCAGGTAGTTCTGGTCGGTCCCCACGCCGATGAACACCCCGCCCATCTGCACCACGTACTCGTGCCACAAGAAGTGCGACTGCTCGTTGGAGATCCAGTAGTGGGTGTCGCGGACCAAGCGGTCGGGCGCGGCATCGGGGCGGATCGCGGCAAGCCGCTGGCGCAGCTCGGGCGCCAGCGGAGCGAGCGAATCGGCCTCGACCTCGGCCACCGGCTCGACCTCCGCCGGCTCCTCCGCGACGACCTCGGCGACCGGCTCGACCCGCGCGGGGGCGGTGACGGGCGCGGGATCCTCGGTCCCGCGCGTCGGCGCTCGATTGCACCCCGCCCAGCCAAGACCAGCGCCGATGGTCGCGCCCAAGGCGAGGCCACGAGCTCCCATGTGCATGCGCGAACCCTTCAAAGCGGCGCGAGCATACCCGACCACCCGCGGCTCGCCAGCTCTAGGGACACCCCTAGCCCGCGTCGACCCAGCGCCGGCGCGGCAGCAAGTGCTGGACCAGCGCCTCGGCCTTGCCCGTCGCAATCGGATCCGCTCCGGGCGCGCGATACTCGAGCAGGCCGTGCTCGTGCAGCGTGAGCCACACCCGCGCGAGCCCGGCAACATCGATCCCCAGCGCCCACCAACCGGCCTCCTCGAGCGAGATGGACACCAGCTCGCCGGGCTGGTCGGCCGCGCTGCCGATCGGATCCACGGCCAGCAGCTGGGTGGGCTCGGCCCCGCGCGACCCCACCGCGATCGGCAACCAATCGGCGTTCCACGCATGGGCCGGGTGGGTCGCGCCCCCGGGCCACAGCCCGCGAGGCGGCGCATCGTCGCGCCGCCGCGACCACTCCGCGTGCTCCTGCTGGGCTTCGAGCGGCGACAGCAGCCGGTATCCCAGCCGACCGAGCGAGAGCCGCGGGCCGGCCTCGTTCATCCCCGCGGTGCCGGCCAGCAGCTGGCGCAGCGCGGTGGGCAGCGAGCCGCCGAGCATCAGCTCGTGCGCCTCGATCTCGACCGCGTCGCAGCCCGGCCGCAGCTGCGGGCCGAACCCACTCGTGCGCAGTACCTCGAGCAACCGATCCACCGCGGTCTCGAGATCGGCCGGGCGGCGCGGCAGCGTGCGCACCACCTCGAGGTCCCACAACAGATCGCTCAGCAGCCGCTCGAGCGCGGGATATTGCTCGGCGGGAACCAGCATCGCTCCGCGCAGGTGTGGGGCCAGGGCGTCCAGCTCCACCACGCAGCCGAGCTCGTCGCCGAGCTCGGCATCGGAGTCGATCGCTCGCGCCTCCTCGAGTCCGATCTCGTCGGCCTCGGGCATTCGGTCGACGACGCTGCGAAACGCGAGCACCGACAACGTCCCCGCGTTCACGTCGAGCTCGATGTCGACGTCGCCGCCCACCGCTCGCCGAGCCGCTCGCTCCAGCACCACCCCGAGCGAGCGATGAAGCTGCTCGGGGCCGCCGATCTCCGCCGCCGCCCGCCGGAGCAGCGGACCCAGGATCTGATCCATGGCCACGCACCCACACGATACCAAGCCCGCGGCGGCGCGCTGGACAGCCCACCCGCGCATCGGCGACGCTCGGGGCCGGTGACCCCTTGGCACGTCTATGTGCTGGTCTCCGCCGACGGCCGCCGGACCTACGTGGGGGTCACGAACGACGTGCCGCGGCGGCTGGCCCAGCACAACGGGGAGCACCCCGGTGGCGCGAGATCCACCCGTGCGGGCCGCCCCTGGTCGATCGGCGCCACGTTCGGCCCCTACCCC
>JBFIJN010000518.1:0-6181 GCA_041600735.1 Nannocystaceae bacterium | reverse complement strand
TCGCGCTCGTCGACGACCGCGTCGCAGTTGTCATCGTCGAGCTGCACGACGATCGGCGCCATCATCGAGTTCTCGAGGTCCCAGTGGTACTTGAGCACCGGGGCGAAGCTGGTCTCGGGGATCACCTCGCACTGGGGCAGGCAGTCGATCTGCCCGTTCTCGTCGGGCTCGACGCCCGGGGGGCACTCGGGCGGCGAGGGCAGGCACTTGCCCGTGGCGAGCGAGGCCCCGCCCTGGCACATGCCCATGCCGCCGCCCTGGCCGGGCTCGCCCAGCGAGTACTCGCAGTAGTTGCCCTCGGGGCACTCGCTCGCGTCGACGCACTCGGCCCCCGGGACCACGCAGGCCTGGAACGAGCACACCTCGACGTCGCCGCAGCACACGTCGGCGCAGGCCTTCTCGGCCTCGCAGCACACGTCTTCGATGCACTCGCCTTCGCACGTGTCCTGGCAGGTCGCTCCGGTCGAGCCGGCGGTGCCGTCGACGACCCCGCTGCCGCTGCTGGCGGTGTCCTCACCGGTGCTCGTCGTGGCACTACCGGCGGTGATGATGCCGGTATCGGTGTCGGCACCGGCGCGACCGTCTTCACCGGAGCAACCGATCGAGGCGGCGAGGGTAGCGAGGGCAACGAGCGAGAGCGACGAAGGGAAATGGCGAAGGGATCGATACACGAGCGGCTCCAGGACCATTGGACACCAAGAGGGCGCGGCACGTCCGGCCGGCCGGGTAGACGCGGGTAATTGGGCCGGAGAGGGCGGTGAGGGCGGCTGGACCGGCGGTGCGTGGCAGGGCGCTGGTGGGCGGCGGGGGCCTCGGGCTACTCTCCGGCCGATGATGGCTCCGCGGCACGCGCACCGGCTGGTCGTTCTTGCGCTGGCGACCGGCATGGCGCTCGGCCCCGCGACCTCGGCTCGCGCCCAGGCGCCCGCGTCTGCGCCGAAGGTCGTCGAGCCCGAGGCGGAGGCGAGCGCGGAGCCCAAGCCGAAGCGGACGGAAGGCGAGCCGAAGCGGACGGAAGGCGAGCCGAAGCGGACGGAAGGCGAGTCGACGGAAGGCGAGCCGACGGCGAGGGAAGGCGAGCCGACGGCGACGGAAGGCGAGCCGACGGAAGAAGGCGAGGCGACGGCGACGGAAGGCGAGCCGAAGGTCGAGCCCGCCGTCGAGGTGCGCCCAACCCCGGTCCGATCCGCGCCCGAGACCCGCAAGGCGCTGGGGGGTGACAGCTCGCGCGAAGTGGTCGCCGATCCCCGACGTCTGCGCGCCGACGAGCGCATGTTGTTTCGCGCGGGCCTCCTGTCGCTCGGCGTGGCCGCGGTCGCGGTCGTGCCCACGGTGATCGGCCTGCAGCAAGCGTCCGTCGCCCGCCGCGAGGGCCTCGACCAGCGCGCGCGCACGATGAATCAGCTGGGCATCGGCGCCGGCATTGCGGCTGGTGCCTACGCGATCACCGGCGTGGTGTTGCTGTCGCTCGGATCACGCCACCGCGCGGAGCGGCGCACTGCGCTGGCTCCGGCGCTGGGCCCCGGGCAGGTCGGTGCGATGCTCCGCGCTCGCTTCTGAGGCGGCGGAGCGCAGGGCTCAGCAGCCCTTGGCGCCCTTGGTGACCTTGTCCTTCTTGAGGCAGAAGGTGCCGAGATCCACCCCGTCGGCGCCCGAAGGCGAGAAGCGCGGGCCGCCGAAGAACTCCACCTTGCAGGTCTTGGGCTTGGCGTCGAGCGGGGGGCTGCCAAACGCGTTGGCGGTCATGCGCGCGGTCTCGCCGGGCTCGAGGTAGTAGAGCTCGGTGCCGAACAGGTAGGCGGACTCGACCCGATTCTCCTTGCCCGCCTTGCAGCTGACCTTGGCGGTGACGCCGTCGGTCTGGGTGACCGTCTTGGCCATGGTGAGGTCGGCTTGGATCTTGAGCTGGAACTTGCCGGTCGCGCCGTAGGGCTCGGCGAGCTCGAGCCGCACCTCGTCGACGACGACGGAGTCGGCCACGAGCGGGGAGGCGGGCGGTACCGCGGGAGCGGCCGGATTGCAGCGGCCATCGCTCAGCTTCTCGTCCTTGAAGCACGAGTCCTTGATGCGGATCTCCTCGTACTCGCCAAACGTGCCGGCCTTGTTCTTCCACAGCGAGGTGCTGATGTCACAGTCGTTGGGCGACTCGGTGAGCTCGTAGGCCGAGTTCCAGTAGAGGTTGGCGGCGCGCGCCACGATCTCGCCCGACTCGTAGTTGAACGGCCCGGCCATGAGGTTGCCCTGGCCCAGGTCGGCGAACGTCTTGCCGTTCACGCGGCAGGCGGTCTTGAACGTGAGCCGCACGTCGTTGCTCTGCACCTCGTTGATCTGGAGCATGAACACGAGATCGAGGCCCTTGCTCCCGCCGAGCCCCCCGCCGCGGCTGACATCGAGCTGGGTGACCTCGACGGCGGTGCTCGCCCCCGACATCGCCACTGGAGCGAGCGCCGGATCGCACATGCCGTTGGTGACGGTCGAGCCGTCCCAGCACGCGTGGCCGACGTTGGCCGAGAGCCCACCCCCCATCCCGCCCACGCGGAACTCGAACTGGCACGGCGAGAGCGCGGACTTGAGGCCCTGCGCATAGAGGTGGCCCGTGACGTCGGCCTCCTCGCCCACCGCGTACTGCTCGAGCGGCTTGGAGTAGTGCGCGTTGAGGTAGCCCACGTCGGCGACGATGCGATCGTCCTTCTTGCACAGCGACTTGATGTGCACGTAGGTCGAGCTGCCGAGCGCTTGGTTGAGCTTGGCCTTCGCGGTGATCTCGAGCATGCCCGAGCCGCCGAACATGCTCCCCGTGGTCTTGACCTGAATGTCGGAGAGGTTGACCGGGCGACTCTTGGCGTCCTCGGCGGCCTTGGCGGCCTCTTCTTCGGCCTGCTTCGCGGCGGCCTCGGCCTCTTCCTTGGCCTTCTTGGCCGCCTCCTCGTCCGCGGACAGAGCCTTCGCGTCGCCGCCTTCGTCGGCCTTCTTGGCCTCGTCTTCTGCGGTCTTCTTCTTGGCCGCTTCTTCTTCGGCCTTCTTCTTGGCGGCGTCGTCGTCCTCGGCCTTGGCCGGCACCGCGTCGCCTTCCTTCTTCTCCTCCTCGCCGCCGGTCAGCTTGTCGCAACCGGTCGCGAGCAAGAGCCCGAAGGCCATGTGGGTGAGCGAGGAGGACGGCGCGCGGCGTTGGCCTTTGGGGGCTCCCATGCGGCGCACGATGGCAGAATTCGCGGACCGTCGTCCACGGGGGGGCCAAGGGCTCGCTCGCTGCATTGGCGGGCGGAAACGGCGTCCGCTGGGCATCACTGGCGCGCGGGGTCTGGTGAGACCCGGGTCCGGACCGCGGGCTGGGCGATCGTGAGGGAGCCCGCAGCCGATCGTCAGGAGGGCGGCGCGAGGCCGAGCGCAGACATCTCGAGCGCGAGCGTCTCACGCAGCCCCTCCTCGAGCGGGCGGCTGTGCCAGCCGAGCTCGCGACGAGCCTTGTCGCTGCGGGCGGTGTACGTCACCCCTGCACTGCCGCGCAGCGACTCGGCGCGGTAGGTGGCGGGCACGGGCACATAGCGCTCGACCTTCTCCATCACGGAGGCCACGGCCTTGATGGTGGCCGCGGGCACGCGCACGCGCGGCGCCTTGATGCCGGTGATGCCCTCGGCGAGATCGAGCGTGTCGAGCAGCCCGTAGGGCTCCCCCGCCAAGATGTAGCTCTCGCCGACCTGGCCCTTCTCCATCGCGAGCACGTGGCCGCGCGCGATGTCGTCGACGTGGCCCCAGCAATAGCGCGCACCCTTGGGCACCAGCGGCAGGCGCCCCTGGAGATACTGGACGAACACGTCGCGCAGCGGCCCGCGATCGCCCGGGCCGTAGACCACGCTCGGCATGACCACGACCAAGGGAAGGCCCGCGGCGATCATCGGCAGCGCGACCTTGTAGTGGGCCTCGTGCTTGGTGCGCTCGTACTCGCTGAGCATGGGGCCGTCGTAGCGATGGCTCTCGTCGACCAGCTGGCCCTGGGTGTCGGAGAACACGGCGACGGTGCTCGTGTAGACGCCCTTGGAGATGCGCAGCTCCTTCATCAGTCGCAGCACGCTGCGGGTGCCGCCCACGTTGATCGACTGGGCATAAGCGGCCTCGTCACTACCGAGCTTGTACCAAGCGGCGATGTGGAACACTCCGTCCACCCCGTCCATGGCGGGCCGCATGGTGGAAGGCTCGCGGATGTCACCGGGGTAGAGCTCGACCTCGAGCTCGGCGAGATCCCGGGCTCGCCCCGGATCGCGGACCAGTGCACGCACCTCGTGCCCCACCTCGCGCAGCTGACGGACCACGCGGCCGCCGATGAATCCGGTCGCTCCCGTGACGAAGTATCTCATCGGTCGCGGACGCTAACCCAAGTCGGGGGGCGAGAGGAATCGAGGGGAGAGCGCGCCGCTCGATCTCGCGCGATCCGGGCCAGAGCGGCGAGGATTGGGAAGTGCGGAGCTCAGAATCCGCGCAGGCGTCGGAGGTCTCGGAGGTCGCGCTTGCTGGGCCGACCGGTGCCGCGGTCGCGCACGCCCAAGTCGGCTTGCTCTTCCTTGGGCGGCGGCGGCGGGGAGTGATCGACGTAGAGCGTGCGCGCGACCGCGGCTGGGCCTCGTCGATCGCCGAGCGCCGCGACCTCGAGGATGCGCGGGCCCGCGGCGGTGCGGACCTCGAGCCGGGCCCCCACGCGCACGGCCTTGGCCGCCTTGACCGAGACCCCGTCGATCTTCACGTGGCCGGCCCCGCACGCATCCGAGGCGAGCGAGCGGGTCTTGAACATGCGCGCCGCCCACAGCCACTTGTCGATGCGGACCTCGGTTGGCTCCGGCACGGGCCCAGTATAGCGCGGGCGCGGGTCGGTGAATGCCGCACGCGCACGAGCCCGGCTGGGGGCGCGACAGATGGCCTTTGCTCCGCCCTGGAGTCGCGTGACATCATCGTTCGAGATGGTGTGGCGATGCGGTGGGTGGATGGTGGGGCTCTCGCTGACGGCGTGCACGGTGGGCGCGAACGACCCCGCCCTCACTGGACCCGGCCTCGGTGTGGCCACGAGCGAGGGCGGCAGCGGCAGCGGCGGAACGCTCGACGGGTCGGCCAGCGGAGAGGGCTCGGGCGCCGACGGGACGGGCGGTGGCAGCACCGATGGACCTCCGGGGACGACCACGGGCGCGTGCGTGGGCATGCCGGGCTCGGTGGCGCTGGGGGGCACGTGTGATGACCCCTGCGATTGCGCCTCGGGCAACTGCTTCACGATCGCGCTCGGCAGCGCGTGCTCGGAGTGCACCAACGACTCGCAGTGCATGATGGGCGGAGGCCCCGGCACGTGCTCGGCCGATTTCCTGCTCGATCCTCCGTATGCGCGCTGCACCAACGGCGAGCTCGGCGTGATGTGCCAGGCCGACAGCGGCGGGTGCCAGCCGGGGTTGTTCTGCGCCCAGATCCTCGACACGGCGGGCTTCCTGCCCGACTACTTTTGTAGCGAGTGCGAGACCTCGGCCGATTGCACCCCGGGCAACACGTGCGTCCCGGTGGTTCAGTTCGGCGGCATCGCGATCTCCGAGGGCTCGCTGCAGTGCGTGCCGCCGAGCAGCCTGGCCGACGGCGCGCTGTGCCCGGTCCTGCCCACGGGGGCCGGCGATGGCTCGGTGTGCATCTCGGGGCGCTGCGCCGTGACCGACGTCGCCGGCCTCGGAATCGTGGACCTCGGCGTGTGCAGCCCGTGCGCGGTCGATGGTGATTGCCCCGCCGGGCAGGCGTGCGGGGAATCGTCGATCGACCAGAACGGCACGATGCCGGCGATGTGCGGCTAGCGGCTAGCCGCGGGCGGGCGCCTCCGACATGGCGTGCTCGCGGGCATTGCGACGGCGCTGCAGCTCGAGCTGGGGCAGGCCGGCGTAGCGGCGGGCCTGGGTGACGAAGAAGCGGGCGAGCTCGACATCGATCACGTGCGAGCCCTTCACGTCGCGGCGTCGGTACTCGTAGATCGTGCGCTGACTCCAAGGGTCGAAGCCCTCGGTGCCCAGGCTGTCGTCGGGGGTGAGGAAGATCTGCGAGGTGGGCACCACGATGCGCACCGGCTTCTCCTGGTCCTTCGTCACGGTCCACACCGCGACCACGTGATTCCACGTGGGCCAGTAGAGGCCCACGTGCCGCACGCCGAGCTGGGCCACGATGA
>JBFIJN010000517.1:0-6184 GCA_041600735.1 Nannocystaceae bacterium | reverse complement strand
GCAACGAAGCGCACGAGCTGCGCCGGCATGTATGACATGCCCTCCGGCACGAGCGAGACCGTGGCTCCGACCAAGAACGCCACGTAGAGGTCGAGCACCGAGAGATCGAAGTGAAACGGGGCGTGGTTGGCGAAGCGATCGCTCGCGCTGGCATGCAGCGCCTGGGCGGCCCAGCGCACGAACGCCAGCGCATTCTCCTGGCTGATGCACACCCCCTTGGGGTGACCCGTGGAGCCGGATGTGTAGAGGACGTAGGCCAGGTCGCTGGCCGAGCGAGGGGCCAGCGGCAGCGGGTCGAGGGATCCGTGGCGCCAGCGCTCGTCATCGACGCACAGGCACGCGAGGGTGGGCAGCGCCTCCGACAGCCGCTCGGCTCGCGCGCTGGTGGTCACCAGCGCTCGCAGCTCGCAGTCGCCAATGATCGTGACCACGCGGCTCGACGGGCTGGTGGGGTCGAGCGGCACGTAGGCGGCCCCCAGCCGCAGGCACGCCTGCATCGCGGCAATCGCCAGCCCCGACTTCTCCAGCCACAGCCCCACCCGATCGCCCACGCCAACGCCTCGCTCGGCCAGGGCCCATCCGAGCGCGTCCGCGAGGCGATCCAGCGCCTCGTAGGAGAGCGCCCCCTCCGGCCCGCGCACCGCCACGGCCTCGGGCGCTCGCCGTGCCGACTCGATGACCAGATCGCGGAGGATCATGGCAAGCCCAGCTCTCTCGCGATGATGTCGCGCTGCATCTCGGAGGTGCCCGAGAAGATCGTGCTGGGGACGGAGTCTCGCAGCGCCTGCTCCATTCCGAGCTCGGACGCGAAGCCGCTCGATCCATGGATCTGGATCGCGTCGAGGCTCGACTGCCTCGCGGCCTCGCTGATCAGGAGCTTGGCCATCGAGACCTCGGCCGTGGCTGGCTGCCCGCGGTCTCGCAGCCAGCAGGCGCGGTACAGCGCTCCGCGGGCCGCTTCCAGGCGCAGCTTCATGTCCACGATTCGGTGCGAGACGGCCTGGTTCTTGCCGATGGCGCGACCGAATTGGCGACGCTGGCTGGCGTAGGCGATGCACTGCTCGAGCTGGCGCTCCATCATGCCGATGTAGGCGGCGAACAGGCACGATCGCTCCCACTGCATCGAGGCCTGAAACGCTCCCCCTCCGCCGCCCTCGGGTCCGATGCGTCGCGTCGCGGGCACGCGAGCGCCCTCCATGTACACGGCGCACGCGGGGGCGGCCTTGAGGCCCATCGTGGACAGCGGACGGCCGACGCGCAGGCCCGGGGTCTCGCGCTCGACCAGGAAGCCGGTGATGCCCAGGTAGCCATGGGCAGGGTTGGTGGTTGCGTAGACCACGAAGAAATCCGCATCCGGCCCATTGGTGGCGTAGCTCTTGGTCCCCTCGAGCACGTAGGAATCACCATCGGAGGCTGCACGCGTGCTCAGCGAGAAGACGTCGGAGCCTGCATTGCCCTCCGTAATTGCATTGGAGGCGATTGCGAGGCCGCTACAGAGGTTGGGCAAAATCGACCGCTTGAGATCTTCGGTTCCATACTCCGCGATCGGCATGACCGCGGCGAACAGGTGGGCCGAGATCGCGAATAATGGGCCCATGTCTGGGCATCCGCGCCCGAGTGCCTCGATGACTCGTGCGGTGGTGAGCGTGTCGAGCCCGAGGCCGCCATGCTCCTCGGGTACGCATAATCCCAGTAGTCCAAAGTCGCCACACTTGCGCCACTCGTCGCGGGAGAGCGGTCGTTCTCGCTCGCGGGGGGCGAGGAACGCTCGTGCGAAGCCTAGAGTGCGCTCGTAGTGCTCGACTTGAAACGGTGTCCAGTCGAAGTTCATTGAGTGGACTTTCGATAGCACTGCCGTGGTGGTGCGGCAACGGATTTCATTGTGTGTGACTTGTTTTGCTCACTTGTGCGCATCATTAAATGTTCGGAGGCTTGATGTCGCGCTAGTTGGCGCAGCTGACGTCGAGTCATGCATGGGACGTTCGGATGCGTTCATAGGGGATTCGTTGACAGCGCGTGAGGCGGTACGAACGTCTTGGGAGAGGTGCCGACGTGAATCGCGGCTCGTGTCTTCGTGACGCAATGCGCGGTGACGCGTGCAGTGGTGGTTGGTGCTCGATCTTGGGGCTCGTCACGATGACCGGCCAACCGGACCGAGCTCGTGCTCGTGCTCGTGCTCGTGCTCGTGCTCGTGCTCGTGCTCGTGCTCGCGCTCGTGCTCGTGCTCGTGCTCGTGCTCGCGCTCGTGCTCGCGTGGATCCGTGTCGCGCCGCTTCGTAGAGGGGAAGCACCGAGTGGAGGCACGGGCTGGTCTGCGTCTTCGCTCGACATCGCCGCTACGCTGGTTCGATGCGACACCGGCAGCTTGTGACACATCACGGATGTGACTATGGTCTCGTCGAAGTCGATGACCGTCTCGTCCGTTCCGAGAGCCGGGGTGGGCTCGGCCGGCTGGCTGGCTGGTGGTCACACCGGGCGGTGGCGCGCGGGCTCGAGTGCTCACGGCCTGAGCGCATACGAGCATGCGCGGGTGCGCGCGTGCGTGCGCGCGTGCGTGAGCGCGTGCGTCCACGGCCCGGGCTCAGGTACGCGCATTCACGGTCCGAGGTCACGCGCGCTCGGGCGCTCACCCGTACTCGACGTGCTTGCCCGACTCGGCTATCTCGATCGGCACCGACGCGACCAAGCCGCCAGCTCATGGTCGCAAGACGCCCGAGCCGAGGCTCGGGCGTCCCCACCTCCGCGGGCTAGCACCCGCCGTTGACGTACTGACACTCGTTGCTCACGCAGCAGAAGTCCGCCGGCCACCCCAGCGCCTCGTGGCAGTGAGCATTGGAGGCGCACTCGAGCACGCACCCGTTGCCGTTGGGATCACACAGCAACCCGGGGCCGTTCTCGGCGCACACGATCGACTCGGGGGGCGAGCACGCGAACACGGGCTGACACGAGGCCTGATGGGCATAGTGCTCGCAGAACAGCTGGTCCTCCTCCCAGTAGGGCACCTGGCCGCAGGCGCTCTCGGGGCACTGCCAGTCGGGCGGACCCTGTAGATCGTTCCAGCAGGTGCCCGGGCCCGCACCATACTCGGCGCCCCAGCAGCTCATCGAGGGATCACCGACGTTGAACGAGATGCAATCGTCGGCCTCCGCGCACGGGCAGCCGAGCAGGGTGTTGTTCGTGCCGTTCGTGCCGTCGCAGCGGCTGCACACGCCCCAGCCATCGTCGTCGGAGCACACGCGACGCTCGCCGCTCACGTCCATGCAGTAGTAGAGGTTGCCCTCGTCGTCGCGGTAGTTGCCGTCGGGGTGATACTCGCCGCCGTTCTCGTTGAAGTAGTCGAGCAGGTCCCCGGCGTCGAGATCTCCCGGCTGGGTGAGGCGGCAGGGGCCGCCGACGCAATCGATGTCACCGTAGGCGATCGCACACTTGGTGGGGCCGAGCACCTCGCAATCGGCGCGCTGGGCGGGGGTGAGGCAATCGGCGTAGCTCCCGGGCGAGTCGACCGATGCGCCGCCGTCGCAGGTGGCAGTGCCGATCACCGTACACGACGCCTCGCAGCTCAGGTCACCGCCGGCGAAGCCGAAGTCGCCACAGTTCATCCCCGCGGGGAATTGGTTGCCATCGCAGGCCTCGCCCGCATCGATGATGCCATTGCCGCAGTCATTGCACAGCGCGGTGTCGAAGCGACAGATGTCGTCGCAGGCGAGGACTCCGCCCACGAAGCCGAAGTCGGAGCAGCTCTTCCCGTCGAGATCCTCGCCGTCACAGCTCTCCTGGTCCTCGATCTCGCCGTTGCCACAGTACACGGCGTTGTTGACGAGCTCGATGCCATCGACGAAGAACGGCGTGCTGGGGCCGGCGGTCGCCGGATCGACCGAGAGCGTGACCTTGCCGATGTGCTCGAGGTCCACGCCGTCGAAGTCGATGAGCGGAATGCGAATGGTCTGCGCGTGCGGCCGGGGCATCCCTGGGCTCAAAGGTCTGTCTTCTTCGCAGTCTGGGCCCCGCAGACGGGCGTAGTCGCTGGCGACTACGGCGGCCGCGTGAACGTTCCCGCCGAACTGAGAGGTGAGGCCCACGGTGAGATCGAAGGCTTCGGGCGGCGACACGCAGGCGGCGGCATCGGGTACCACTCCCACCCGCAGGCTGAGCACGTCGTAGCGCGTCACGTCGATCGCAGGGGCGAGCGTGATCGTGAGATCCTGCTGCGTGACGCCTCCATCCACGCTCAGTGCGGTCGAGCGCCGATGGTTGCCCACGTCGGTCACCAGCGCGAGGTCGACGCCCGGCGCCGGGCTCGTGGTGCCAGGCAGGCGCGGGTCCCAGCCGTCCTCGAAATCCTGGATCACCTTGCGAGAGCCACCACCGCGGGTGCCCTCGACGTACTCGGTGAACACGTCGGGCGCGTCGAAGAGTAGCCCGCACGCGGCAGGCCAGGCGACACAGAACGGTCGCTGCCGATTGTCTTGGAAGTGGATCGCATGGTCCGTCTCGCCGTAGATGTTCCAGCGCAGGAACGCGCTTACATAGGCGCGCCCCAGCGTCCCGCCCTTGGAGGTCCCGTTGGAGAAGTTCATTCCACCCCAGGCGGAATGCGGGATCCCGAAGCTCCACACCAGGGCCTTGCGCATATAGGGTCCAAGCGGCGGCGCGAGCTCGACCGAGGCGAGGTCGAAGAGGCCCAGGCTCTGGCCGTCGACGTCACCATCCTCCGATCCTTGCATGACCAGATAGGCGTCCGTGGCGTTGTCGCTCAGGTGGGTGAGCTCTACGAGCGCGGCCTGCTCTGCCGCGTTGATGACCCCCCCTTGGGCATCGTAGGACCCACACGCCGCCTCGTCGCCGGCTTCGCATTGCATGGAGGGGGCCACCCCGAACACCACCGGGACATCGAGGCTCATGTCGATGGCATGGGTGCTCGTGGCCAGGCGATTGGCCACCATGACCGCACCCTCTCCTCCACGGCTGTGGCCGCCGAGCACGATCGAGTCTCGGTCGATGTGGGCACCCCAGTCGGCATCGTCCACGATGTGACGCAGCGCGCAGTGGGCAATCTGCGCGCGGCGGTCGACGGACCCCGCGAACGGCACGATCACGCTGACCGCGATGAACCCGTGGCTGGCGAGATGAGAGAGCAACGCATCGTACTCCAGCGGAAACTTGGCATTGCCCGCGCCGAACACGACCAACGGCCGCACGCCAGGGCCCCACAGGCCGCCGTCCTTGGGCAGGAACGCATCGACGCTGATGGTCCCGTCGCTGGCGAACGCGTAGCCGACGGCATGCGGGAGGTCGGCACACAGCGTGACCTCGGTGGGCGACGCGCCGAGGGTATAGGCGCGCGACGTGTGCTCTACGTCCCACTCACCAGGACACGACGGATCACCGGCAGGACAGCCGATCGCCACGGGTCCCGGCGCATCGGCGAGCGCATCGGCGGAGCCGTCGAGGGGCTCGTCGGGCGCGCCCACGGTGCCGTCGGACGAGCCCGCCGCACCGTCGCCCGAGCCCGCCGTCGCGTCGCCCGAGCCCGCCGTACCATCGAGCGGATCCCCCTGGGTGGGCTCGACACCGCACGCCACGAGCATGGCAGCGAGCAGGAGCGCCGGTTCCAGGGAACGGCGCGGGAGGGCGGGAAGGACATCACGAACGAAGGCGTGGGTGGGCATGGGCGCGGCTTCTCATCGTCCATGTTCCCGCTGGGGCTTGGGTGGATCACGGCCGAGGAAGCTGCTGGCCTCCGCCGCCGAGCGCACGAAGATGAACATCGACCGTGCCAGCCACGACGACCTCGACCCAGCTACGCTCGCCGCGTATATTGGCGATTCGTTTCTCGAACACGAGGATCCCAGCCATGTCACACGCAGCGAAGTCCCCCGCGCGTCGCCTGACGCTGACGATCGAAGCCGCAAACCAGACACTCACTGGTGCACGCGCCAAGGCCCTGTCGATCGCCCTCGTCCTCGCGTGTGCGTGTGGTCCGGCCCTGGGAGGCGACACGGGCACCGAGGGAGGCACGGGCAGCAGCTCCACCGCACCCGACACCGAGTCCACCACGGGGCCCAGCTCGACCACCACGACCTCTGATCCAACCGTCGGCTCCACCGCGAGCACGAGCACGAGCACGAGCACGGGTACGGTCGACGATTCCTCGACCGGTGAGCCTGCGTCGGTGTGCGACCCG
>JBFIJN010000516.1:0-6186 GCA_041600735.1 Nannocystaceae bacterium | reverse complement strand
CGTCGGCGACGTGAGTGAAGGTGCCGAGCACTTCCTGACCTCGCTGTACGTGCGCGACGCGTTCGCGGTGCGCGACATCGAGGTTCCGATCGCCCAAGGGGAGGACCGGCGTCGGCACTTGATGCTCACCGGGCCCAATGGAAGCGGAAAGAGCTCGGTCCTCGATGGGGTGCATCGAGGGCTCGCGACGTATCCCCAGTCTCCTGAGGCTGGAGCAGGCTCCAATATCAAGCGGCTCGACGGACGACCTCTCGTGGAGCTCGAGGGGCTGCCGGACCTCGTGGACCGGGACGGGACGATCCTCGCCTACATGCGAGCAAGCCGAACGCTCGAGCTTCAGCGACCTGCCGGGCCGACCCGGCTCGAGGAGAAGCGGTTCCTCCGGTCTGAAGGCGCGGCCGGAATCCTGCTCCAGTTCCTCGTCAATCTGCGGACGGAGCAGGCGCTCGCTCGGGAAGATGGTGATGACGCGGCGGCCGATCACATCGGCCGGCGCTTCCAAGGTATCGAGGGCAGACTCCGGCAGATCCTCGATGACGACGAGGCTCACCTACGCTTCGATCGTGCGTCGTTCGACTTTCGCATCGTCCTCGGTGATGGCCGGGTCGTCGACTTCGACAAGCTCCCCGATGGCATCGCGAGCATCCTCTTCATGTGGGCCACGCTGATGATCCCCGCCGAGGCGATCCTCCGCACCGGGATCTCCGATCCCGCGGGCTGGGCGATCATCGACGAGCCCGAGCTGCACCTCCACGCGCGCTTGCAGGAGATGGTGCTGCCGTTTCTCATCACGATGTTTCCCAACGTGCAGTTCATCGTGGCCACCCACTCGCCGGCCGTGCTCGCGAGCATCCCGGATGCGACGATCTTCGATCTCCGCTCCCGCGAAGCCATCCCCAGCGCGGACCTCCAGGGCATCCGCTATGGCACGATTCTCACCGAGCACTTCGGCATCGAGACCGACTTCGATCTCGATACCACCCGCAAGCTCGGGAGGCTCGAGCGGCTCTCGGACGCCGACCGGGGGCCCTGAAGGCGGTCGACGTCGATCGCTCGCAGCCCGCGCCTGCGTCGCTCGCTCGGCAGACGAGCTGATCCGATTACGGCTGGGGTGCTTCCACCTCTGCGGCCGATTCGGGGAGATCCTCCTCCAGTACCTCCTCGCGCGCTCCGTTGTCGCTCGTGCGCCGCCCCGCCGCCGCGCGGAATTCATCGATCGGGAGCAGCGCGCGGCGGGCGTCCTCGACGTGCCCTGGGGGTAGCGCGGCGAATGCGATGATCTGCAACGCATACGCGACGATGCTCTGCGAGAGAGTGCGGAGCGGCTCGTCGAGTCGTGGCTCGGGGGTGGTTGCCGCGGCGGCCTTGGTGATGCCGAGCGCCTCGCCGTAGGCGATATGGGCTTGCAGCAACTCATCGAGGAATACCTCCCCCACGAGGTGGTCGAGGTCCGGACGGAGGGCCTCGTTGTCGATGATCTGCATACGACGCTCGCTCTGGGCGTGCTCCGCCAGGAACGGCAGGCGCAGGAACTCGAGCCCGGAGGGGAACAGCCGCTCGGCAAGCGCCTTACTGGTCTCGTGGTCGGGATCGTCGGGCGGGAAGATGGTCCACGCGGCCAGGCGTGCATGCACCGCGCCCCAGGCTCGGTCGAGTCGCAGGTCGGCCGGGCGAGCGTTGCGAACCGGCTGCACCTTGCCGTGAGCTTGCCAGACGGTCTCCAGGGAGGCGACAGCCTCCTCCAGCAACTTCGCGCCCTGCTGCACACCGGGGCTGGGCCTGCTCGGTACGACCCGCAGGAGCTTCTTGGCGAGGCTCAAGCCGGTGTCGACGGCAAGACGTGGAGGACGAACGTAAGGCTCTGGATCGATGGGGTTGATGACCATGGTTGGGTGAGTGGGGGCGGCCAGCGGGACGATCGTGCCAATGTGAACTCGCCAAGCGATCTCCTTCCACGACGGGGGGTGGCGGTCTTACTGGTGTTGCGATGGCGGGCGCCGGCCCGAGAGGGACACCGAAGGCCCGGCGTGGCGGGGCGGCGGCCCAGAGGAGTCCCAGGACTGCCCCAAGGGCAGAGGTGCCTCGGTACGGGAGTCCTGGGACTGCGCGCGCCGCTGTAGAGGCTCGATCTGGGCAGTCCCCGGACTGTCGGAACGCCACGGCACCTCGGTGAGGGCAGTCCCGGGACTGCCGAAATCGATGCGGGACTTCGGTGAGGGCAGTCCCGGGACTGCCGGGAGCGCAGTGGGGCTCGGCCGCCAGGATCAGAAGGTCAGCCGAGGAACGAGACCCCTCGCGTGGCCGCCCCGCTCCGTGCGGCGATGGCGGCCCCCAACCACGGTCAAGACGGCCCCGACCACGATCACTACGCCCCCAGACACCAACAGCGCCCTGCCGGGCGGGCGATAGTCGGTGATGTCCAGATACTGAGCGTTCATCGGCGACCGCGTGACCACCTCTCCCTTCGCGAGCAATCCGATGCCGACGCCCAGCAGCACGGTTCCCACCGATAGGGTCGGGATCCCCGCGGCGAGCAGTGGGCGGCCCAACGAACGACGGGCCGGCAACGGGGGTGGTACCATGATGGGCGCGGGAGGGCTGGCCTCCTTTGGAGGCTCCGGGATCGGCTCCTCCTGATACGGCGGGAGCGCCTCCGCCATCGTGGCCACGTGCCCGGCAACCTCGAGCGCGAGGTCGTCGATGCTACAACCGACGCACACCTGGGAGAACACTTCCCCCACGCGTTCCTGGTCGCGAGACAAGTCGAGGTCGTAGCCGAACCCCTCGATTCCAGCACCGCTCCACGGCCGAATCGTCACGACGAGTGAGCCATCGCGCTCGTCCAGGGAGGTCGTGATCCCGTACTGCAACAACGCCCGCTCGAGCTTCTCTCCGAGACCTGGAGGGGCGTTCTCCAGCGAGAGCTGGAGCGTTCTCGTGGGGCGAGCGTCCTCCACCGTCGTGGCAGGAGGTTCGCCGGGCTCGGCGGGGCTCACGGTTGGCGTCCAGACGAGGAGGGCGACTTCAAGGACTACTTGGCCGATCATGGGTGCCTCCATTCACGTGTCGAGTCGGGTGCTCATTCGAGCACGACCCCTCGGAGCGCCGCCACTTGGTCGTGGTAGGCAGTGAAGAAGTTCAGCAGTCCGTTCATGCCGTCGAGATCGAGCCGGACGTTCTCGATTCCCCATATCACCTCGTCGTCGAGCACCTGCACGACGTCGTCCGCGCTCACGAAGTAGTCACCCCGTCCCATGGGTGGGGAGATGAAGCCACCCTGAAGGGCCTGTGACACCCACACTCGCAGGCCTCGACGCAGAGCTACGAGCGCGACCTCGCTGGGCGGCTCCGCGTGGATGAGGGTGACCGTGCGCGTGCTCGTGTACCCACCGCGCTCGTCCTCGAGGACGAACGGCAGGCCCGGGTGAGTCTCGGGCAGCTCCGAGGTCTCGCGGCGGACGATCGGCACGGGCCCGTGCGCGGCGAGCCCGGGAAGCTCCACCGCGACACTCTCGAGCTGGACGAGCTCCGACAGGCACAAGAGCTTGTGCAGCAACACGACGACGTAGCTCGGATCGATCACCACCGGTGCCTCCAACGCAAGGCCGTCCCGTCCGAAGCCCACGCGCAGCACGTCGTCGATCGGGCGCGCATCCATACGCGGCGGGACTCGAGCACCCGCGCCCATCCCGAGCAGCGCCGCCTCTATGAACGTTACTCCGTGGGCTTCCACCCGTAGCAGATCCTCGTGCGTAGCCCCCGGTCTACAGCCCACCCGGATGCGCAGCATGGGATCGGGCGTGGTGAAGGCGCTGGCTCGAAAAGGCAGGTCGTAGCCGATTACGATCTCCATCGATCAGTCCTCGCTTCGCTCGGGCAAGGTCAGGGTGACCGCCGCTCTCGTGCCCGCTTCCGAGCTGGTCCACGCGAGCACGTGCGGGCCGCGGGCGTAGCCGCGCTGGCCCGAAGCCACGGCCAGGACCACGTACAAGGGCCCCGATGCCGCCCCCACGTCCCCCCACGCGTCCGCGGGCGCTTCGTAGCGGTTGGCGTCGACGAAAGGGGCCCACGAGCGCAGCGGCACGTAGAGGAACTCCTCGCTGCGGTAGCGCTCGCCGTTGATGTCGCAGTAGGTGCTGGCGATCTTCTCTACGGGCAGGCGCAGCGGCAGCGTGGCGTCGCGGATCGCCGCGGTGAGCCCCTCGCCGGTACACACCCGGCCGGACTTGATCGTGTTGGGCTCGACGCTGGTGGCCACGCCGCGGATCGTGGCCAGCGCGGGTAGGCGCCACGCGCGAGCGGTGGCATCGGTCGTGACCACGAAGAAGCCGCCCGCCTCGCCGGGCACGAATGCGGATCGATTGGTGGAGGTGAGCAGCTGTCGGGTCTCGTCGAGCCAGTCGATGGTCGCGTGGTGCAGATACGTGTCGACACCCCCGATTACGCACGCGTGGGTGCGCCCGGACTGGAGGTCGCACAACGCGAGCTCGAGGGCGACCAGCCCGGCCGCGTGACCTCGGGGCACGCTCATCACTCGATCCGGCTGGGTCCACCGCATGAGCTCACCCGATAGCGCTCGCATGACCGCGTCCGAGCTCGACTGGCTCCACCCCGGTCGTTCTTCGGGCAGCCCCACCCACAGCGACAGAGATACCCGACCGAGCGAGGCGAGCGGCTCGAGGCACTCTCGCATGGCACTCACCGCGAGCACCTCGGCGCGGGCGCTTCCTCGTAGCTCGGGATCCAGTCGACCATCCAAGGCGAACCGCAGTGGATCGCCGGCGCCGTCGATCATGGTGGGATGGAATCCATGACGGCAGATGCCGGCACGCACCGCGGCCGCGCTGGTCGGCGCGCGCAGTCCCACGGGAGTGCGAGCCCCGGTGGCCACGATCACGAACCTACGCCCCACGATGGAACCTCCATGCTCATACGTAGGGCTTCTCCCAGATGGTGGTGTCTTCGAGGTAGTCGGCCTCATGGTCGCAGGCCAAGCTCGTGTGCCAGACCATCAGCACGCGAGGATGATCGGGCTCGATGACCACGGTGTGCAGCTTGGCCCGGTGCTCCTCTCGACGGTCACCGCGACGGACCGCGATGCGGGTTCGAAACGCGAAGTAGATCTTGGGCAGCGCAAAGCGCAGTACGCCAGCGGGCGTCACATTCACCAGCTCGACGGGCTCACCCCCGCGTAGGTGGGGGGTGAACTGCTGATCGAGAGGCGCACACATGTGAAAGCGCTGATCGAAGTCAGCGGGCGGGAGCGGCTTGCGAGTCGCGATCCACCGTGCATCGTAGGTCCCCGCGAGCTCCCGGCGAGGCGACCAGTGGCTAGCGATCGCCCCGAACCCGGCCGCTCCAGCGCTGCCGTGAGCCACGCCGGGGCGCTCGATGTTGGCGACGGGCTGGCCCAAGCGATGCGCTCCTCGGGCGACGTGGCCCGTGCCTACCGGGTTCGGCAGGAACAGGCGCTGCTTGGCGGGATCCGGCGAGCATTGGTCGTACCCCCCGTAGGCGCGCTCGTAGACGAGTGGCATCCGCACGAATGGTCGCGGTGGCGACGGGACGCCCTCGCCGAAGAGGTCTCGCTGCCACGTACGGTCGCCGGTGACCTCGAGGATCTTGCGCCGCGGGCCAATACCCAGCGCAGCCGCGATCCGCGGCGAAGGCCGCCCGCCGGGAGCGTAGGCGTGGCCGTTGAGGACCACATCGGTGCCGGGCTTGGGAGGGATGAGATCGGACTCGTAGCGCAGGCTCGAAGCACCGTCTTCACCATTGTGCTCCGGCGCCAGCACGGGCCACACCTGCTCGTCGGCGAGCGTCACTCGGCCATCGAGTCCGATGTCGAACGTGCCCTTGACGACGACCACCCAGCGCTTGGCACCGTCGAAATCCTGCACCCAGGTGCGGTCGACCTCATACGGCGTGCGATTGAGCAGGTTCCACATGTTGGACCTTCAGTCGAGGTGACGGCGCTGCCACTCGAGGAAGCGGGTGACGGCGTCGTCGACGTCGAAGCCGAACGCGGATCGTTCTTGCACGATGGTCACGGGCTCGAGCACCGCCGCCACCTTGCGGGTGAGCGGGAGTCGATCCCCTTGATTGACGTCGCCGGGGCGCAGCTCGTCGCCCGCTCGGATCGCCACGCCGTGCTCGAGCTCGTGGACGGTGATGGCGGGATCTCCG
>JBFIJN010000515.1:0-6210 GCA_041600735.1 Nannocystaceae bacterium | reverse complement strand
GGGTCGTCGCCATGCTCGCGATCGTACCGCAGGGCGCGTTCGATCCCGTGGATCTGGGCACGCTCCCGTGCACCATGGCGGTCGGGTGGAGACGGTGGCCTACCGAGGCTTGCGCCCCCGCCCTGGCTTGACCTTGCCTTGCAGCACCGGCTCGAGCCGCCGCAGCGCGTCCGTCATCGCGTCGCGGAACGCTCGCAGCCTGGGGTTGCGCTTGAGATCCGGGTGCACCAGCACCCAGACGTCGAGCCCCGGCTCGGGCTTGCTTCGTCGGCGCAGGCGCTCGTCCGCCATGAAGCAGGGCATTCGCGCCAAGCCCAGGCCCTTGATGCATGCGCTGCGCAGGATCTCGCCGTCCCAGATCGCGTGGCGGATCGGCAAGCGCGGGAACTTGGTCCGTTCCACCCACGCGCGGTCCTCGGTCGCGCCGCGGTTGCCGATCCAATTGTTGCCTTCGCCATAGATCGCCATATAGGCGTTTCCGACCTTGCGTCCGGTGAGCGTCTCGTCGGGCGGGACTGCCAGCGGCTGGAAGCGGATCGCCACATCGGCCTCGCCCTGAGCCAGGTCCGACACTTGGTAGCTGCCCGAGAAGATCAGATCGATCTCGGGCCACCGGTTGGCGAACGCGACGAGATCATCCATCAGCAAGTCCGCGGCAACGACCGCCGGCACCGACACCCGAATGGGGCCGCGCATCTGTTGGTTGGCCGCCTGGGCGGCGAGCGCGACGCCAAGCATCGCCGTCTCGGCGCGCTCGACCGCGGGCATCATGTCCATCGCCGCTTGGGTCGGGTGCAAGCCATCGGCGCGGCGCTCGAACAGCTCCAGTCCGAGCCGCGCCTCCATTGCCGTCAGCCTGCGGGTCACCGTTGGGCGACTGACCCCCAGCTCGGCCGAGGCCTTGCGGGCGCTCGAGGCCCGCACGACGGCCAGGAACACGCGTACGTCGTCCCAATCGAGGATCTCGGCCAAGCCGGCAGACATGCACGTAAATGTACATGCCCGGCACAGTGATGGCCATTGTTCGTGCATGGTGCGGGGTCTAGCTTCGAGGGGAGGAACACCATGGCCAACAACCTAACCATCCGTACGACCGTGAACATCAACGCTTCCGCCGCGAACGCCTGGCGTCTGCTGGGCGAGGGCTTCGGCGACTGGGCAACCTGGGCGCCGGGCATCGAGGCATCGACGCTGCAGGGCCCGCTCGCCGAGGGCGTCCTTCGCATCAACGAGACGCCGTCACTCGGGACCGTGACGCAGAAGGTCGTGCGCTTCGAGCCCGACGAGCACACGCTCGCCTACGACATGCAGGAAGGCCTGCCGCCCTTCTTGAGCAGCCTGCGCAACGACTGGGAGATCGAGGCGCTCGACGACGGCCGCTGCCGGGTGATCGGCGTGGCTCAGTTCGGCATCGCGGACGCCGCTGCGCCAAAGAAGGATCAGATCGAGCAGCAGATGACGCAGACCCTCGAGGCGTTCACGCGCGCGATCCGTACGACGCTCGAGGGCGAGGGCGGCGAGGCTCGAACCGCGTAGTCGTTCGCTTGCCGGGATGGGCCGGGCTCGCGGTAGACTGGCTCGATGGCACAGCCGAGAGTGGCATGACCTGGCGCATCCACAGCTGGTCGCGGGAAGCCAAGGCGGGCACGGTGGCCTCCCCACATCTCGGGCCGTGGAGCTTCGGTCCCGAGCAGAACCCGTTCGGCACCCACGACTTCGCGGTTGGCGAGGAAGTGCTCGTCGAGATCGACCGGACCCGGAGCGGCGGCGTCGTTCGCTCGGTGATCGCCGCGCGCCAGCGGCAACCGGAGGGTACCGAGCACCCGGCGTTCGCCGAGCTCAACGCTAGCCGACCCGGGGACATGTATGTGCAGGAGCAGACCGCAACTACGCTCTGCTTCTGGCTCGGGCACTGCTGCGAACGGTGCAGCGCCTCGTGGTGGCTGGTCAGCTTCCACGACCCCGCCGTGGTGCACGGTCTCGAAGACGACACCGACCTCGACGACTCGTTCCTCCGGCGCGCCGCGCCAGCCGAGCTCGACGAGCGAGGGGTCGAGGTCCCGCCCGGATGCGAGGCCTACTGCATCGTGACCAACCACGGCTCGGGGCGCGATGGGGCCTGCGTGCTCGTCGTCGCGAGAGGCGTGAGTGTCGAGCATCGCACTCGACCAGCATCGCCGAGATCCTGAGGCGCCAGGTTGCCTCTACCCGCCACGCTCCGTTGCCAGATCTGCGAGCGCGAGCGCATGGCCGGCCATGCCTGCTCACTCTGCTCGCCAGCAAGGATGAAGTCGACCAGCGCTTCGAGCGTCTCGCCGCGCGCGACCGTCATGCTGAGGTCGTCGGTCAGCTCCATCCGCGGAGGCTACCACCCTCCGCCTCGCCTCCGCGACGACTGCGTCGCCATGCGGTCGCTCGTTGATGGGCTCGAGCGCGAAGCGGGCGGTGTAACAGCGTACGTGCTCGACGCGCTTGTCTCGCCCCTCGTGTCTGGTGAATGATACGGGCCCGTCTCCTACGAGCTCGGAACGAGTGGACTCATGACGATCGATCCATACGCGCTTCCAATCCGAGGCCTCGCCGTGCTCGGTCTCGTGCCGCTGCTCGCCCTCACCGCCTGCGGCGACGATTCCCAGGGCGACGGCTCGGGAAGCGGGTCCTCGGCCGAGACCTCGACGCAGACCTCGACGCAGACCGAGACCTCGATGCAGGCCGAGACCTCGACGCAGGCCGAGAGCTCGACACAGACCGAGACCTCGACGCAGACCGCCGATCTCACCATCCGCTACACGCTCGAGGCGGGCGTGTCCTGCGACCAGGACGGGGTAGAGAGCATCCTCGTGCACCTGGGCGAGGACGGCGCGGCGGGTACCGCGAGCATGCCCTGTGATGATGCCGGAGGAGAGATCGTGCTCACGGCCATCGACCCGGGGAGCTACGACCTGCTCGTGGTCGGTGTCGATGCCAACACCACGGCGGTGCTCGGCAACGCCAGCGGCGACGAGCACGTCGAGCTCGTCGCCGGCGAAGACCATGTCGTCGACGTGGTCCTCGGGCTCGTCCTGGCCCACCTCGAGGTCGCGCTCGTGGTCACCGCCGACGGCTTCCCCGTCCAGTGCAACAGCCCGCAGCCGATCATGATCCGGGGCTTGCACGTCGAAGCTTGGGATCTCGCCAATGCAGACTTGCTCGCGTCGCATGACTTCGACTCGTGCGATTTCGACGGCCTCGAGCCGGTCCCCGACATGGATCGGCAGATCAACGGCCGACACTTCGACGGGGTCGTGATCCAGCCGCTCGACGCCAATGGCGGAGCCGTGGGATCGAGCTACGAATTGCCGCTCGGCGGACCCGTGGGAGCCGGCCAGCTCGTACAGGTGAGCGTGGAGTGCGAAGACGATGCATGCGTCGTCGAGCGCCTCGAATGACGAGCCGCCCACTCGGCAGTTGATTCTTCTCGACGCTGTGAGCCCGGGCCCTCGCCGCACTTGGTCACCCGGCGAGGGCTCGACGAGCCCTACGGCGCAAAGGCAACCATCCACTCCCCGCTCCCACACCCGAGCCCATAGGCCTGGTCCCCCACCCGCACGGCATGCGCGATGCGGTTGTTCGGACCGAGGTCGCCGAGCTCCGACCATAGCTCGTTGCCGTCGGCATCGAAGGCAATGGCCATCGGTTGGCTGCCGCGAGAGTTGGCGCCGCGCCCGACCACGATCACCCCGCCGCCAGCACGAGCGACCACATCGAAGGCCCGATCGTCTCGAGATTCGTTGGTGACCACGCCGGCATCGACGACGACCGACCAGGCCTCGTTGCCAGCAGCATCGAGCTTGCGCACCTCGATGACGTCGTTGGCCTCCGACGCGATGGTGACGCGAGCGACCAACACGACCCCGCCGGCTTCGTCGACGACCATGTCGTCGAGCCGGCGCTCCTGACCGGGCACGGGATCGTCGGCGAAGTCCCACTGCAGTTCATGCATCGGATCGAAGGCAAGCACGTGGAGCCCCTCGAATGCGGCAGCGCCGTCCCACCCGTACACGTAGAGGGTGCCATCGCTCGCCGCGGCCAGCTCGGACGGCTGCAGGCCGGCGGGCAACGTCCACGTCTGCGCTCCATCGGCCAGCGCGAAGGCGGTCACGCCGTCGCTGCCAAGCCCGAGGATCTCGTCGCCCTGCACCACCAGCTCATCGAAGAAGACGTCCTCGATCTGGACGATCCACATGATGGTCCCGTCGACGGCAATTCGATGCAGCGCCGTCCCAACCCCCGGTTCCCACGGGAAGGGCTTGTTCACTCCCGCAACGACGACCGAGCCATCGCTCGCGACCGCGAGCGCGGCAGGTATGATCGCGGGCTCGGTCTCGGTCAGCGCGACGTACTCGGCGGTGACGGAGTCGTACTCCACCAGCGACGTGGTCGGACCAGGACACCCCGGCACGCAGGTCAGCCCGAGGATCCGATCGGACACGATGTCGGTGCCCACGAGATCGTACGGGCAACCCCGGGTCAACGAGTCGGGGCAGTCATCCAGGGCCGGCTCGCAGCCGTCGGTGTCACCGCTGTCCGTCGCACCGTCGTCGGTCGCACCGTCGTCGACGGTCGCGCCACCCGAGTCGGAAGAGCTGCTGAGCTCGCCACCGTCCTCACTGGTCGATCCCATGGGACCGGGCTCCGTCTCGGCGGCGCCGGTCGATCCCATCTCGCCGGGCCCGCAGCCCATACCGACCAGGGACGACACCAGCACGCATCGAGCCCATCCATGGCTATCAGTGAAGCTCTTCATGCCTGACGAGTAACGACCCGCGACGAATCGATCGCTTCGCAAGCCAAACAAAGCTCAGGCACCACGTGAGCTGAGCCTGCATGACGAGGGAGGTATAGTACGCCAGAGTGCCGCAACACGACGACGACTTGCTCCGACGTGCGGCGCGCCTCTACCGGATCCCCGGCGTGCACGCCGCAGAGGTGTGCGAGCGACTCGGTCTGTCTCGATATGCGCTCGCCAAGGCTCGCAAGCACTTCGACCCACGCGCGTACCCGTGGCCGCGCGATCTAGTCTTGTCGGCGCTGACCGACGCCGGCAAGCGCAGCCGTGGTTCCTGGCCAACCCGCGACCAGCTGGCCACGCTCGCCAGCTACGTCGACTTCGTGAACAAGGACGGCAGCACCGTCGAGACCATCGAGCAAATGCTCGACGAGCTCGTGAGCGCCGAGATCCTGCGCCGCGACGCCGAGGGATTCGAGCTGCTGCAGCCGTTTCCGTAGCGGTGGGATGCTGGCGATGCGCTCGCACGAGCACCGGCGGCCACTACGGTTTCGCCCGATCTACTCGGACTCTTCGACTTCCACCCGCAGCGCCGCGCTACGATCGATCGCCGCCAGAACCTCGTCGGACCAGCGCAGCGTGTGCAACACGGTGGCCGAGTTGCACAGACAAGCGCCCGAGTTGTGATCGAGCTCGACCGCGATCGCGCCGGTGGGCCGATCGACCCACACCATGCCGGGGTGCGGTTCTCGGGAGCACATATCGTCGTAGCCCCACCAGTCGGCCGCGGTGCGGGCGAGCACGCGCACGCCCGGCACGCGAACCACCGCATCACCCGCCACATAGGTGAGCTCCACGGGCCGCAGGCGGGCGGGCAGCGCCCGCGCGTCGGCGTGCGATGGGCCGTCGTAGTCGTACGTGTGCGGATCGTGGATCGCGATGTCGAGCGGCTCGAGCGCGCGCCAGCTCTGCTCCGCGAGACGGGCGTTGATCTGCGCAGCCTTGGCCTTGCTGCCCTCCCACAGCCCACGGCAGTGCGCGTGCTGCTCTGCATTCCAGCCGCCCTCGTCCATGCCGTCGAAGATCTGGATCCACTCTGCAACGGCATCGGTGTCCACCGTGCGCCACGTGACGTGCATGACCTCGTCCTCGCCGTCGGAGTTGCTCAGCGCCTCCGCCCGCGCACTGACGACCACGTCGCCCTCGACCGTGACCGCGGGAAAGCCCAGCGCCTGCACCTCGAACGGACACGTCGCCGCGCCCTGGAATTCCTCCGCGACCCAGCGGTGATACGGCCCCACCGCGATCCGCGGGGGTCCGTCGTAGCGCTCGGGATGGCGCATGAGCTGCGGCTCGGGCTCGGGCTCGGGCTCCGTGCGCGGAGGCTCGACCGCGGTGCGCGGCTTGGCGTCGGGCACGGCCGAGTAGCCCTGCGACCAGTC
>JBFIJN010000514.1:0-6211 GCA_041600735.1 Nannocystaceae bacterium | reverse complement strand
CCCAGGTCTGCGCTCGCCAGCAGCGCCGCCAGATCGTCGGAGTAGTCGCGGACCCCTCGCGTCGCATCGACGGGCTTGGCCTCGGAGCGACCATAGCCGCGCAGATCCGGCGTGATCACGAAGTAGCGCTCGGCCAGCTCGGCCTGTACGCGATCGAAGAACACTCCGCTCGAGACGTTGCCGTGCACCAGCAAGATCGCTGGCTTGCCTGGCGCCCCCGCCAGCCGCACGTGCGTGTCGAGGCGAGCAGTAGCGATGATTCGAGACTCGAGTGCGCTCATGGTGGGTGGGCCCGTGGGCCAGGCCCGAAAGTTACACGAATCGTGGCGCCGGGGAAGGCTGGGCAAGCGTCAACGGTGAGCCTCGACCCACGCCTGCGCCCTGGCGCGATCTCCCGCGTGCAGGCCCGCCGCCGCGGCATAGTCGCTCAGCGCGGCACGGCCGATCGCCCGCGCCCGCGCCCGATCTTCCCCCAGCTCCCACAGCGCCTGCGCGAGCACGAAGTGAGCCTCACCACGGACGGGGGGAATCGTGCGGGCGTCGATGTTGCCGACGGCTGCCTCCGCGGCCGCGAGCGCCTCGATCGTGCGTCCGCTCGTCAGCAGCGCGCGGGCAAGCCTCGCGTCGAGCCGCACGGTCGGGTCGTGCTCTTCGTCGAGATCCTGGTGCAGCTCGCGAGCGCGCTGGTACAGGGCGACGGCAGCCGCTCCGTTGCCGTAGCGGAGCTCGACGTCGCCCAGGCTCGCCACGCTCGCGGCGAGCCGCTGCGGCTCGGCACCCTCGCGCTGATCCCAGATCTCGATCGCTCGCGTTGCAAGCGCGCGCGCCAGCAAGGGGCTTCCGATCGTCACCTCGAGCTCGGCGAAATTGGTCGCGGTGCGGGCCAGGTCGGCGCTCTGCGGTCCGAGCACCTGCGCTTGGATCGTCATCGCGCGCAGGTATCCCGGCCGCGCCAGATCCAAGCGGCCCAGCGCGCGGTCGACGTTGGCCAGGTTGACCCGCGCGCGGGCCACATCGGGGTGGTTGGCGCCGAGCACCCCGGTCTTGAGCTCGAGCGCGCGTAGATAACCCGCTCGCGCGGCCTCCAGCTCGTAGGCGGACTCCCGCACGGTGGCCACGTTGTTCAGCGCTCCGGCGACCCGCGGATGCGAGGGACCGAGTGTTGCTTCCTGGATCGCGAGCGCTCGCTCGAGCAGCGGACGGGCGGTCTCCGGCTCGCGCATGCTCATCGATACGGCGGCGAGGTTGCCCAGCGCGCCCGCGACGAGCGGGTGGTGCGGGCCCAGGTGGCGCTCGTGGATCTCGAGGGATCGCAGCAGCAGCTCCCGAGCGCGGGTGTTCTGACCCGCGGCCCAGGCCACGATGCCCTCGTTCTTGAGGCGGTCGGCGGCGCGGAACTCCGTGGGGTCGGACATCGTCGCGAGCCTCACGCTGGCCAGCCGAGCCCAGCGAAGACCTTCGACGTGGCGACCTTGGCGGTACCCGACGACGATGACCAGCGATAGCAGCGCCCGAAACGCGACGTCGTTGGCCCCGGCCTCGGCCGCCGTGAAGAACGCCTCCTCT
Organism: Nannocystaceae bacterium; assembly: GCA_041600735.1. Lineage (GTDB taxonomy): Bacteria > Myxococcota_A > Polyangia > Nannocystales > Nannocystaceae > Paraliomyxa. The sequence goes on along the minus strand of JBFIJN010000514.1, from coordinate 4,645 downwards.
TGCAGCGCTTCGGCCTCGGGGTAGGCGCCAGCCGCCTCGTGGATCTCGCCGATGCGATGCTGGCAGGCGGCGATGAGGGGAGGCCACTCGAGCCGCTCGGCCTCGTGCAGCGCTTGCTGGGCGATCGGGAGCCCTTCGTCGCGCGCATCGACTGGCGCCACCGCTCGCGATCGAGCCAGCTGGTTGCGGATCGCTTGCACCGCCTCGGCGCGCTCGGTGGGCGGCGTGGGCATGTGGGAGAGGCGAGCCGTATCGAGACACTCCCCGGTCGGCGTGAGCCCCGAGGCGGCCGAGACGGCGGCATTCGCCGCCGAGACGTCACCGGTCGACAGACGCTCCACCAGGGCGTCGAAGGCCCACTGTTCCTCCTCGAGGCACCAGACCGCCTGCTCGTAGATCGGCTGCTCCCACGCGTGCTCGATCGAGGAGTGGACGCAGGCCTCCGTGCGGGCGGCGGCCCACTGCGTGGCGTAGTCGTCGAGCCACGGCATCGCCTTGTCGGCAGACTGCGCGGCGTAGGGGGCATTGCTCGACTCGATCGCCTCGCGCAGCGCGGCTCGTCGTGCGGGGTGCCACACCTCCTCGATGCGGTCACCGAGGTCGTCGCACTCGGCTTGGGCTCGGCTCGCCTGGTGCTGGCGAAACAGCTCTGCACCGCCACCGAGCGCGGCGAGCACGGCCACGCCGACGAAGGCCTTCTGCCTTCGCGAGCGCGTGCGGCCGCGGGCGAGCGCGGCGAGCAACACGTGCATCGATGCGAGCCGCTCGTCGGGGTCGCGGGCCAGGCCGCGCTCGCACAGGCGCCGCAGCCAGCCGGGGACGGCCGCGCCGCGGGGGGGCGCACGTCGTTCGCCTTCGGTGACCGCCATCATGAGCTCGGGCAGCGTGGTGCTCGGGAACGGCCGCTCGCCAAACAGGGCCTCCCACAGCGCGACACAGAACGAGAACTGATCCGCGGCGGGCCCTACCGTCTCGCCGCGGTGCTGCTCGGGCGCCATGTACACGGGCGTGCCCACGATGCCCTTCCAGGTGGGGCGCGTGTCGAGGGCGAGCGGGCGAGCCTTGGGGATCTGCGCGTCGCGCCCCGTGGTCCCCGGATGGCTCGCCTCGGCGATCCCGAAGTCGGTCACGCGCACGCGACCGTCATCGCCCACCAGCACGTTGTCGGGCTTGAAGTCACGGTGCACGAGCCCCTCGTCGTGGGCTGCGGCCAGCCCGCGGCCCGCGCTCACGAACATGTCGACGAGCTGCGGCCACGCGCGCTTGCGCTCGGCAATCCACGCGGTGAGCGTCTGCCCCACCACGAATTCCATCGCCAAGAACACGCGCCCCTCGTGCTCCCCGACGTCGTGCACCGCCACGACGTTGGGGTGGCTCAGCTTCGCCATCGCCCGCGCCTCGTGCAGCAGGTGCTGGTAGCCCGCGGTGTCGAGACCGGTGTGCGTCGCGTGCAGCAGCTTGAGGGCGACCTTGCGGTCGAGCTCCGGGTCGTAGGCCGCGTACACGGCTCCCATTCCGCCCACGCCCACGCGAGAGAGCACGACGTAGCGTCCGATCTCGTCGCCTCGCACCGCCGCCGAGCCTCGCGGGGAGGCGGCGCGCGGCGGGGCATCGAGGCCGGCCATCGTCTCCTGATCGCTCGCGTCGCTCATCCGCCGCGCATCATACGACGACCGCCGCGAGCCCACCCGAGGCGAGCCTTGGCGAGCCCCGCGGTGAACCCCTCCCACGACGGCGATCCAGCCGCGTCACCCGGGTCCGTGACCGCGATGAGGGCGTGCCCTAGTATCGAGGCGATGACCAAGGCCGCAGCCGAGCCCGGAGCCTCGCAGACACCCTCGGCGCGCGGCGGCCTGGCCTTGCCGGTGGGGGTGGTGGTCGTGGGCGCCACCGTGATCGGCACCGTGATTCCGGTGATGCTGCACCAGCAGCGCCACTGCGGGTTCAACGTGCATCAGATCGCGATGGCGTTCTTCTTCTGGCTCAACGTGATCATCGCGTACTGGGAGATCTGCCTGTTCTTCCGCATCGACGAGATTCGCGGGCAGTACGAGGGCTGGCGCGACGACTATCGCGGGCGCGAGCTCGACCGCGTGATCGAGCTGTTCGGCTCCCCGCTCCCGCTGCGCGAGTGGCTGTCGATGCGCCGCTGGGGCGAGATCTGGTCGTCGTACTCGCTGTTCGACGAGTCCTACTCCAACAAGACCTCGTTCGGGTTCTTCATCGACATCGGCAACGGCTTCACCACGCTGTTGCCCTCGCTGCTGTTCGTCTACGGGATCACGTTCCAGGTGGTCTCGGCCCGTGCGCTCGGCATCATGGGGCTCATCATCAGCTACCAGATGTTCTACGGCACGGTGGTCTACTTCACGAGCTTCGTGATGAACCGCCGCTACCGCGGGCATCGCATGCTCAACCTCGCCGCGTTCGTAGGGCTGTCCAACGGGCTGTGGATCTCGTTTCCGCTGTGGGCGATGTGGCTGTGCATCTCGATGATCTACAGCGATTCCTACGCGATGTTCGGCGGCTGATCCACGCGGCAGCCGCCTACTCCACGATCTCCACCGTCACGGTCATCGAGGCTCCGCGGCGCTCGACGTCGAGCACGACGCCCTTGCGTCCGTCGCGAAGCGCCGCGTAGATGTCCATGACCGCCTCGAGCGAGTCGAGCGACTTGCCATCCACGCCCGTGATCGCGTCGCCGTTCTGCATCCCGAGCAGCTTGGGCAGGCTCCCGCGGCGAATGCCATAGAGCTTGTAGCCGTACACGACGCCGTCACGCATGTGGGGGACGACGCGAGCCTGCCTGGCGAGCACTGCGGGGTCGGCCATGATCTGGTCGAGCAGCGCGCGATCGATCTGGCACGAGACCGCGGTGCTCTCGAGGCCCTCGCACTCGATGCCCGCGGCGGCGCCTTCGATCTCGCGGGGGCCGGTGAGCTCGCTCGGCAACCCGAATGGATCGGCGAGGTCGCGACGACCGCGTTGCTCGCGGTCCTCCTCACGTGCCAGCCGGCGAGCCTCGAGCGCGTCGCTCCGAGCCTTGCGCGCGGTGGCCTCCGCCGCCAGCTCCTCGAGCGAGCTCGTGGTGGCATCGAGCTTGGTGGCCACGGCATCGAGCTTGGTGGTCACGGTGTCGAGCTTGGCCTCGATGGCGGCGAGCCGCGCGTCGTCGGCCTGGCCCGCGCCCTCGCTCACCGGCTGACACGCGGCGAGAGCCAGCAGTACGGCGCACTTTCCTCGGAGGAGCACGGCGATCATGGCCGTCACCTTCGCACGGCGAGGGGGGCGGCGGGATCCCGATCGTCGCGTGATCGTCGTCATTCGAGTGGATCGCGGATTCCCTCGCCGCCGCGCGCTAGCGGGCCGTTCCCGGGCCCCCCTTTCGACCCGCCGCAGCTCGGGTGTAGAAGTCACTGCGAAATGGGCCGCAACTTCGAGAACCGCAGGCAGGCGATGGAGAAGCGCTCGGATCGTGACGCAAAGGCGTTCACCCGAGCCGGTCGCAACATCAGCATGGCCGTCAAGGCCGGGGGCCCCGATCCCGACGGCAACCCCGCGCTGCGTCGCGCGATGCAGAACGCGCGCGCCGTGAACATGCCCAAGGACAAGGTCCAGGGCGCGATCGACAAGGCGGCCGGGGTCGGCGGAGCCGACGACTACCAAGAAGTGCTCTACGAGGGCTACGGGCCCTACGGCAGCGCGATCCTCGTGCAGACGGCCACCGACAACCCCACGCGCACGGTGGCCAACATCCGCTTCGCGTTCAAGAAGGGTAACGGTAACCTCGGCAACGCGGGCAGCGTCTCGTTCCTGTTCGACCACTACGCCGTGTTTCGCTGCGAGCCCGAGGGGATCGAGCGCGACGAGCTCGAGCTCGAGCTCATCGACCACGGCCTCGAGGAGCTCGTCGACGGACAGACCGACGACGGCAAGCCGCTGCTCGTGATCCGCTGCGCCCGCGACGACTTCGGCCGCATGCAGACGGCGGTCGAGGCCAAGGGGCTGACCGTGGCCTCGTCGGGGTTCGAGTGGGTGCCCAAGACCACCGTCGAGCTGACCGACGAGCAGGTCACCGAGGTCCTGGAGCTGATCGACAAGCTCGAGCAGGACGACGACGTCCAAGAAGTGTTCACGAACCTCGAGTAGAGATGAAGACGCGCAGCGCCACGCGTCGGCTGCTAGGATGTGCTCCGTGAGCTCCGCCGATGACACGCTGGCGGCCGATCCGTCGACCCTTGGGGCTACGCCACCCGAGGCCAGCGGGCCCGGCGGCGCGGTGATGCTCCGCCCCGGAGAGCTGTTCGCGGGGCGCTACGAGGTCGACGCGCTGCTCGGTCGCGGGGGCATGGGCGCGGTCTACCGCGTGCGCGACGGCAAGCTCGACGAGGTCGTCGCGCTCAAGCTGCTCACGCTCGAGAGCCCGGCCGCGCAAGAGCGGTTCGTGTCGGAGGTGCGGCTGGCCCGGCGGATCACCCACCCCAACGTGGCGCGCACGCACGACTTCGGCGAGGCCGGCTCCGTCCGCTTCCTCACCATGGAGTACGTCCCGGGGACCACGCTCGAGCACCTCGTGGAGGAGCGCGCCCCCTTGGCCCCGCGGCCGCTGGTGGAGCTGGCGCTGCAGATCACCGCGGGCCTCGGT
>JBFIJN010000513.1:0-6222 GCA_041600735.1 Nannocystaceae bacterium | reverse complement strand
GGGAACGGCTCCATCAGCAGCGACAACAAGTGCGGCTCGATGCCCGCGTACCAGTCGGCGATGCGCAGCCACGTCTCACCGTCGCTCGGGCTGCCGAAGCTGCGCCGGGCCACCTCACGATCACGCGAGATGCACGCGAAGCTGCCGTCGGGCGCCGGGTGACAGCTCTCGACCTCCGCCGCGCACCAGCGCAGCCCTTGGCCCACGAGATCGAGCTCGCGAAACGCCCGACTGAGCGCGCCCCACGGAAAGAACGCTGCGCCCACGTCGTGCACGAACCCGGGGCGGGTGCTCTGCACCGAGCCCACCGCACCGCCCGCGCGCGCGGGGTTGGCCTCGAGCACCAGCACCCGCAGCCCCGCGCGCGCCAGCACGCACGCCGCCACGAGTCCGTTGGGGCCCGAGCCGATCACCACCGCGTCGGGGTCTTGCATCGGCGGGGACCGTACCGCAGGCGTCCGGCATGGGAAACGGGGCCGCGGCCGTGGGGCAGCCTCTAAAAGCGCAGCTGGACCTCGAAGCTGGCCGCGAGCGGGGTCTGGAACGAGCTCTCTACGCCGTAGTTGCCCTGCGGCGAGAGCACCGCCCGCTGGAAGAACTCGGTGGGGTTGCCCGCGTTCTGGATCTTGGTGTGCTTGAGGTCGTCGAGGTCGCCGCCCGCGACCGCGCGCGTGTTCTGGAACGAGTAGATGTCGTCGACCCGGAGGATCGCGCGCGAGTTGGTGACGTTGATGAGCCTCGCCGCGGCCTCGATCTCGAGGTCGCCCGGCAGCGGGTAGGTGTAGCTCACGCTCAGGTTCAGGCCGTAGTTGGGCTCGACGCGCCCGCCGGCCCCGCGCGGCAGCACATAGACCGAGCCGAGCCCATAGCGGTTGTTGCTGGCCTTGAGCGAGATCGGGTAGCCCGAGCTAAAGCGAAAGCTGGTGCCCAGCGTGAGCCGGCCGGCCTCGCGCAGATCGAACGAGTAGAACCCGTCGAGCTTCACGCGGTGCGGCGTGTCGGCCGAGAGCGGGCCGTAGCTGTTGCGCACCAGCTCGGGGATGTCGTACTGCGAGCTGGCTCCGAGGTTGATGGCACCCGTGATCGGATCGACGAAGCCATCGTAGTTGCCCACCAGGCGGCTGAACGTGTACGACCCGAGCAGCGTCCAGTTGCTCGCGAGGCGCTTCTTCACCTCGAACGTGAAGGCATCGAAGTTGCGGGTGGGTCGATCGAACAGCTGGTTGACGCGGCCGAACGAGTCGGCCAGGAACTGGCAGCGCTGGAGCTCTCGCGCCACTTGGTTGCGCGCGGGATCGTTGGGATCGAGCATCTGCAGCTGCGCGTCGAGCTGGGTGCACTGGGCGCTCTGGCGCTGGATGTCTTCTTGCGCCACGGCTACGCCGGGGTTGGCGATGATGAAGTTGAGGCCGCCGTTGGTCGAGATGTCCTCGACCGCGCGCCCGAGGTTGGTGTGAAGCCAGCGCACCCCCAGCGTGAGGTCCTCGACGACCTCCTGCTCGTAGCCCGCCTGGAACTGCTGGTTGTACTGACCGCGCAGCCGTGGAACGACCGCGCCCTCGGTGAGCTGGGTGGTGCTCGAGGCAAAGTCGGTGCAGAACTCGGTGGGCTGACCGTTCTCCTCGCGCGCGAACGTCTGACCGCCGAGCGTGACCTGCTGGCCCTGGCACTGCGCGTTGCGGTAGGTGCGGCGCACGTCGACCAGGCCGCCAAACACCCGTGAGTTGAGCTGGAGCGGCAGCGGCTGGTAGAACCACCCATAGCTGGCGTAGAGCCGACTTCGGCCTTCTTCGGTCCAGTCGTAGACCACGCCGATGCGCGGCGCCACGTTGTCGTAGATGAGGATCGCGCGATCGCCCACGATGTCGCGCATGTCTTGCAGCTCCCAGCGCATGCCGGCCGACAAGAACAGATTGGAGAGGACCGCCCAGCGATCCTGCAAGAACATCGAGTAGTTCTGGGTGCTGGTGGTCTCGTCGTAGCGGGGCACGCGAGCGCCGGCCCCGAGCGGGGTGGCGATCGCTCGCAGCTCGCCCTCCTCCTTGCGCACGCGGCCATAACCCCGCGACGTGCGAAGATCGGGGTTGTCGGTGTCGACCAAGATATAGCGGTGGTTGTCGACGCGGTTGGCGGTCTGGATCTGGTACTCGCCCGCGTTGGCGTCGTAGCACCACTCGCCGCCCTCGTCGTCGGCCTGGCCGCCCAGGCCCATCTGCGAGCAGTTGCTGTAGAAGTCGCCGCCGTTGGAGCCCGAGTACTGCGAGACCGTGCGCCGCGCGAGGTGCTCGAAGTCCACGCCATACTTCAGCTGGTGAGCACCTGCCGCGTCGAAGAAGTGGGTGAGCGCGATGTCGCCCTGCGCCCGGCGCGAGCGATCGAAGCCGTACGTCCCAACGCCGCCCGAGAGCCACAGCCGCGTGGGGCAGGCCAGGCCCGGGAGACTCGAGTCGTTGCAGGCCTCGGCCACGCCGGGCACGAGATCGAGGCGCCCGTCGCGATCGAGGAACTCGAACAAGTTGGCGCCCTCGGTGTCCGACTCTTGCGTGGTGGGCGTGCTCTTGAGCGAGGGGTCGTCCACGCGCCATGCGATCTCGCTGGAGAACTGCGAGTAGGCGATGTTGGCATCGATCTCGATCTTGTCCTTGGCCACCCGCCCCAGGTAGCCGAGCGAGGTGGTGAACGTGTTGCCGCGGTCCCAGCCAAAGTGCTCGTTGACCACGCCGTTGGCGGTCAGCGCCGCGCCGCCGAGCGGGTCGGACGTGAGCGTGGGATTGAACGGGTTGGAGGCCGCGCGGCGGAACGTGCGGCGCACGAAATTGGGCGAGCCGCCCACGGTGAAGCGAAGGCGGTGCTTCTTGTCGATGGCCCAGTCGAGGCCGAGCTGGTAGCCCAGCTGCACCCCGCCGGTGTGGAATTTCTGGCTGGCGAATTGCTCGGATGCAATGTAGTCCCCGCCCTCGGCACAGTCGAACGCGCCATTCTCATAGGGACACTCTTCGTAGCCGCCCGAGCGATCCTTGTCGATGCGGTGATGGAAGGTCTGGACCAGCGAGGCGCGCCCCCCCGTGGTGGAGATCCCCGCCGACCAGAACAGCTTGTCCTCGATGATGGGCCCGCTCGCCGCCACCACCCCCTGCATGTTGAAATCTGGGGTCTCCGTGGCCCGTACCGCGCTGTCCGTGGCCTGGATGAAGCGCGGCGCGGCCAGGCGCGGGGTGAAGGTGAAGCGCGCCACGCCGCGCAGGACGTTGGTGCCCGAGATCCGCCGCGCGCTGACCTGCCCGCCCGAAGCACCGCCGTACTCGGCGTCGTAGCCCGACTCCTGGATCTCCACCGACTCGATGAACTCCTGCACGATCGAGGCGCCCACCGTGCCGAAGGCGGGGTTGGTGACGTTGGCGCCCTCGACTGCATACTTCGACTCGGCGCCGGTCGTACCCGCGAGCGTGATGCCGGCCGCATCGCGCGAGGCGGTGGGTGAGCTCTCGACCACCTCGGTGAAGTCGCGCGAGGTGGTGTTGCCGATCGGGATGTTGCGATACTCGTCCATGATCACGGTGCGCCTGGCCACCGGGTCCTGGATGATCGGCTGCGGCGTGACGTAGAGAATGCGAATTTGGTCGTCCGCGGGATCCACCGTGAAGTTGGCGCGCAGCTTGCCCGCGCGCGGCATGTCGGTCACCTTCGACACATTGGCGTCGCCGGCCAGCACCTGCAGCGTGTACCTACCGGGTGGCAGGTCGCGAAACGAGTAGATCCCGTCCTCGTTGGTCTGGGTCTCGCGGGTCGCTTGAAGGCACGAGCACTGCGCGATCACCAGTGCGCCCGCCACCGGCTTCTTGGTCTTCGTATGCTTGACCGCGCCGCTGATCGAGCCATCGGAGGCCGCGTGGGCCGTCGAGGGACCAATGATCCCGAGCGCGGCCGCAGCCACGAGTGGAACCCCGACGAACGTGGCGAGCGAGAGCGCGGCGCGAATGAGCGCACGAGAGCGAGGTGATGCGAGCACGGCTTGTGATCCCCGGGGCGTGACCCCACGAACTGCGAAGGAACCGGCGTAACGCGAGCTCGAGCGCGAGGCTTACACGCACGGCCGAGCAGGGAGGGAGCCTTGGGATGGTCTGCGTCGGTGTTGGCTCCCGGGCGACGACGAATGCGTTGATAGCGCAAGTCTAGGCCCGTCGACGTGGGCCGGGACGAAGTCGCAGGAGGAACAAGTCCAAGATCGCCAACGGACTCATGAAGGGCGCGGGGATCGAGAATCCGTCGTCGTCGGTACCGAGGTGGAGGTGCGATCGCAGCCCATCGTCGTCGTTGTCGTGCCCAGGCGGATTGAAGTCGAAGCGAATGAAGGGAAACGGACGTCCATCGCTCATGCGTAGCTCGAATCCATACGCGATGATGCTCGCCTCATCCTTGCGTTCGCGGACCAGCAGCTGAAAATCGAACCACGCGCCGTCGGGGCGAGAGAAGTGAGGCAGCGAGCGAACGCGATGGAAGTTTCGAACATTGCCAACCGCGATGTCGGAGGTCCCGGTGGTGTTCTTCTCGGACAGCTTGACCAGGGCTCTCACCTGCGCAGGACTCTGCTCGAGCAGACCCAGGTCGGACGCCTTGATGAGGTGCGACTGAATCATGCGAAAGCAGTCCCGCGCGGTCCGCGGGCGGAAGGACGAGATCCCGACTTCTAGGAGCTGGTGCTGCAGCTCCTTCCTTCGCTCGAGCGCTGCCCTCTCGGAGAGATCAACCACCGATGAGATCCTCCCGGTCGATCAGGACCAACCACTCGGCGACCGCAGGGTCGATGACGATGGACCCGGCGTGGATCCGCTGCACCATCTCCTCCTCGGAAATGCCGAGCTCGTCACGGATCGAGCGGATGCGAGTCTCGACATCCATGGGCTCGGGTTCGACCGCCCGGAAGTACATTGGCCCCACCCAGCTCCAGATATTGGGTGCGTGAGTGGCCAAGCGAGAGGCACCCTCGGGGGTGGTAATGACCGTGATCACGGGTGACTCGACGAATCGACCTCGATCGAGATCGAGCTGGGCGAGCTGTTCGGTGGAGAGTGACTCGATTCCGAGGACCAAGAGCCCCCGCACATCTCGAGTCTCGACCCAGGGTAGCTCTTGCGCGACGAGGTTCGGCGCAGCGATGGTCTCGACGCTCGTCGCTCCCTCCTCCTCGCCACCGCGGAGCTCCTCACGAATGAAGCTCGTGACGGCCGTGACCTGCTCTCCCTCCGCCTCGATGACGACCCAAGCATTGCTGCCGAGCGCAATGAGGTCGGTGATGATCGCCGCGACCTCGTCGAGGGCGGGTGCTGCGGTCACGCAGTCTTCCTGTGCAGATAGGGGAGCAACGGTACGATCGTGGGGTGCACGAGGTACTGCACGGGCGTCGTCGGAACCTCGATGAGCACGCGGTGAAGCAGCAACGACACGTCGGCATCGGTGGCGATGACTCCGGGCCAGGCTCGAGCTGGGGACGGACCCAAGTAGTGCTGCTTGGCGAGCTGGGACAGGCGCTCGAGCATGTCCTCGGTCATACCGAGTACGAGCGCACGACCGAAGCGAGTCGCCGAAGCATCCACATCATCGACCTCTACGGCTTCGTGTCCGAGCGAGTATGCTATCTCGCCCGCGGCTCGTGCCAGCGAGATCAGGTCGCGGAGTACTCCTCCCGACGCACCGATGAGGCGGTCGCAGGACTCGTCCGGAAGCATGTCTGCGCCAACGCGAGCACGTAGCACACTGCGCAGGAAGGTCTGCCCGTCTTCGTCCCCGACGTTCACGGCCCCATGTAGATGAACGTCGCTGAACAGCTCCTGTGGAGAACGGTCGATCTCGAAGCGCAGGCTCTGAGGCCCAATGACCGCGACTCCGACCGATGCTTGCCTCAGCAAGGGGATGTCTACGCGGATCATTCGAGCAAACACCTGGGGGTCGGGTAGCCGATCGAGACCGTCGAGCAGGAGCGTGAAGGTTGCCCCCGCCGCGTGTAGGAGGGCATGGATCTCCCGAGCCACTTCCTCGAGACTCGGCCTCTTGGTCGGCTCCTCGAGCACACCGGGGACCCAGCGTTGGAATGGCTCGGACTGCACCGGGTCGCGGTCGTGGCGGTCGTCCTCGTAGCGGCCGTGAGCCACGCCCTCGATCGCACGACTTGCTCGTTGCAGCAATGCGGCATCGACCTTGGTCGCATGCTCGTGCCTGATCCAG
>JBFIJN010000512.1:0-6236 GCA_041600735.1 Nannocystaceae bacterium | reverse complement strand
AGGGCGCAAGGACGTGGCTCGGCTGCTGCGCAAGCACGTGCGCGACTACGACAAGCAGGTCACGTTCAGCGACTACCAGCCCGGCTACACCTCGGCCGTGGAGCGGGCGCAGCGACTCGAGGCCGCCGCGCGGGCCGACGAGGAGGACGGTCGCAACCCTTCGAGCGGCGTCCATCGGCTGACCGAGTCGGTGCTCCGCGGCTGAGCCCATCCCCAAAAGCCGCGCGATGTCGCGGCGTTCCTGGCCGTGCGCGCCACCTTCGACGTGGCCGCCATTCTAGGCGACCCTGTGCTCTCGCTCATCCCCGCGCCACCGCCGGAGCCTCTCTCATGAAGGTCCTCTTCCTCTCCCCTCACTATCCCGAGGAGATGCTCGACTTCACCCGCGGTCTCGCCGAGGTCGGGGCCCTGGTCTACGGCGTGGGCGACATGCCGGTCGGGGGGCTGCCCGCGGCCGTGCGGCCCTACCTCCACGACTACCTGCAGCTGCCGGGGCTGATGGACGAGGAGCGCGCGATCGGCCCGCTCGTCGACGCGGCCCGGCGCTTGGGCGTCGATCGCATCGAGACGCTGTGGGAGCCGCTGGTGCTGCTCGCGGCGCGGGCCCGCGAGATCATGGGCATCCCCGGCATGGATCGCCACACCGCGCTCGGGTTTCGCGACAAGCCGATCATGAAGGCACGGCTGGTCGCGGCCGGGGTGCGCGTGCCTCGGTTCGGGCGCGCCGACTCGGTCGCAGGCGTGCTGCAGGCGGCCAAGGAGATCGGCTACCCGGTCGTCCTCAAGCCGGTCGCCGGGGCGGGCACGGCCGACACGTGGCGCGTGGACGACGAGGCCCACGCGAGAGCCAAGCTCGCGACCATGGGGCACGTGGCCGAGGTGAGCATCGAGGAGTTCATCGAGGGCACCGAGTTCACCTACGACGCCGTCGCGATCGAGGGCAAGCCGGTATTCGAGAGCGTCACGCAGTACCACCCACCGCCGCTCCAGGGGCGCACGCTCGAGTGGATCAGCCCCGCGCAGATCACCCTGCGGGATCCGTACATTCCGGCCACGCAGTGCGGCATTGCGCTCGGGCGTCAGGTGCTCGAGGCGCTGCACATGGGCACGGGCTTCGCCCACATGGAGTGGTTCAAGAACCGGCGCGGCGAGGCGGTGTTCAGCGAGATCGCGTGCCGCAGCGGCGGCGGCAAGCTGATGGATGCGATCGACTTCGCCAACGACATCGACATCTATCGCGAGTGGGCCCGCGCGGTGTGCTGGCACGCGTTCGAAGCCACGCCCAAGCGCAAGTACCACGTGGTCTCGGTGTTCAAGCGCGCGCGCGGGCAGGGTCGCATCACGCGCATCGAGGGGCTCGACGCGGTGCGCAAGCGCTGCGGCCCGGGGCTCGTGGTCGCCGATCTGCTGCCCGTGGGCCATCGGCGCCGCAATTGGAAGCAGACCCTGCTGGGCGACGGCTATGTCACCATGCGCAGCGTGGACTATCGCGATGCATGCGAGATGCGCGACGTTGCCGTGAACGCGCTGCGGCTCTACGCCGAATAGCGGCTCGAAGGTCGTGGACGAGCTACTCCAGGAGATCCGCCACGCCTGCTCGGCCCCCACCTGGTCGCGCGGCGTCGAGCGGGCACGCAGCGGCTCCGTGGTGCTCGTGGCCGATCGGGGCGACGAGGTCGAGCTGCGCGTGACGATGGGCGGCGGCGTGATGTCGCCGCTGGTGTGCCTCTACCCCGACGAGCAAGAGTGGGACTGCGAGTGCAACAGCCGCGAGGACGCGTGCATGCACGTGGCCGCGGCCGCGATCGCGCTCAAGCAGCTGCGCGAGCAGCCGAGCGACGGCCCCGCGGCCAGGGCCCAGGCCGCCGCCCCCACGCCCGCCGTGATCGCCTACCGCTTGTTCTCGCACGATCGCTCGCTGGGCCTGCGTCGCGTGCTCGCGATCGAGGGCGAGGACGATCGCGTCATCCGGGGCTCGCTCAAGCAGGCCTCCCAGGGCCTCGGCCGCCCGCTCGTCACCACCGAGGGCGATCTCGCGTTCGAGAAGCGCTTCGGCACCGTGATGGGCGCAGGGCTGGTGGCGGCCGACCAGCTGCCCGACGTGCTGCATGCGCTGGCCAAGGTGGAGCACCTCACGCTCGACGATCAGCCGGTCGAGATCGGCCCCAAGAGCGCGGGCCTGTGCGTACGCATCTGGGAGGTCGGCGCCGACCTCCAGGCCAAGCTCGAGCAGGATCCCGCCGTCGAGCGCATCTTCAAGAACGGAGCGCTGCTGCGCGCGGGCAAGCTCGCGCCGCTCGGCGGGCACGGGCTGTCCGAGCCGCACTTTCGCCGCCTGCGCCAGGGCTGGACCTTCAGCCACGACGAGCGCGGCACGCTGGCCGGCGATCTGTTGCCCCGCTGGCGTCGCCACGTGGCGCTCATCCTCGAGACCGATCGACTGCCGCAGGCGCGTACGCTGCGACCGCGACTGCACCTGGCCACGGCGCGCGTGGGTGACGAGCTCGAGGTGCTCGGCACCATCGTCTACGGCGATCCGGCGGTGGCGCGGCTCGACGGCGATCGGCTCACGCTGCTGCGCGAGGGCGAAGCGGCGCCGATCCGCAACCATGCGCTCGAGAAGGCGGTGCTTCGCCAGCTCCGCGAGCTCGAGCTCGAGGCGGGTGTGCGCAGGCGGCTGCCCGCGGCCGAGGCCGTGGCGTGGCGCACTCGCGCCGGTCGCATGGAGGACCTCGGATGGGAGGGCCGCGCGCACCAGGCCTTCGTCGACGTTGGGGTGCTCGAGCCGCGGCTGCGCGCGGGCGAGGGGCCCGTCGAGCTGTGGTTCGAATCGAGCGAGGGCTCGGGCCACGGCGAGGCGCGCGGCAAGGAAGGTCGTGGGGCCGCGCGCGCCGACGCAGCCGCAGTGCTGCGTGCGTGGGATCAAGGCGCCGAGCTGGTCCCGCTGATGGACGGTGGCTTCGGCCGCGTCCCGGCGACCTGGCTGGCCGAGCACGCCCCGCGCGTGCTGGCGCTGCTGCGCGCCAAGGAGCAGCACGCCGACGAAGAGCTCCCCGCGTGGGCGCTGCCCGACGTCGCCGCGCTGTGCGAGGCGCTCGAGCAGCCGCCCCCGCCCGCGTTCGAGCGACTGCGCGCGCTGGTCCACGGCGAAGGCCCGCTCGCGCTGCCCGCCGAGAGCCTCCCCGAGGATCTCACCGCCACGCTGCGCGACTACCAGCGCGACGGCGTGGCCTGGCTCGGCTTCTTGCGCCACGCCGAGCTCGGAGGCCTGCTCGCCGACGACATGGGCCTGGGCAAGACCCTCCAAGCGCTGTGTGCGATCCATGGGCGCACGTTGGTGGTCGCGCCGACGAGCGTGCTGCCCAACTGGGCGGCCGAGGCACGCCGCTTTCGCCCCAGCCTGCGCGTGTGCAGCTATCACGGCACCGGCCGCACGCTCGATCCCGAGGCCGACATCACGCTCACCACCTATGCGCTCTTGCGACTCGACCTCGAGGCGCTGTCCGCCGTGGCCTGGGACACCGTGGTGCTCGACGAGGCCCAGGCGATCAAGAACCCCGACAGCCAGGTCGCACGCGCGGCCTTCCGCGTGCCCGGCCGCTTCCGCATTGCGATGACGGGCACCCCGGTCGAGAACCGCCTCGAAGATCTGTGGAGCCAGATGCACTTTGCCAACCCCGGCTTGCTGGGCGGGCGCGGCGAATTCCAGGAGCGATACGTGCGGCCGATCGCCGCGGGCGAGGCCTCGCGCGCCGCCGCGCTGCGCCAGCGCATCCGCCCGTTCCTGCTGCGGCGACGCAAGCAAGAGGTCGCGCGCGAGCTGCCGCCGCGCACCGACGTGGTGCTCTACTGCGAGCTCTCCAAGCCCGAGCGCGAGCTCTACGATGCCGTGCGCGCGGCGACTCGCGACGACGTGGCCAAGCGACTCGGCGCGGGCGACAGCGTGTTCGCCATGCTCGAGGCGCTGCTGCGCCTGCGCCAGGCCGCATGCCACTCGTCGCTCGTACCCGGCGCTCGGGCTGAGCCCTCGTCGGCCAAGCTCGAGCTCTTGCGCGAGACCCTCGAGGAGGCCGTGGCCGAGGAGCACAAGGCGCTCGTGTTCTCGCAGTGGACCAGCCTGCTCGATCGCTGCGAGCCCGTGCTCGAGGCCGCGGGCCTGCCGTTCATTCGCCTCGATGGCAGCACCCGCGACCGCGGCGCGGTGGTCGAGCGCTTCCAAGACCCCGCGGGGCCGCCCGTGATGCTGATCTCGCTGCGGGCCGGCGGCACGGGCCTCAACCTCACCGCAGCCGATCACGTGTTCTTGCTCGACCCCTGGTGGAACCCCGCGGTCGAGGACCAAGCGGCCGACCGCGCGCACCGCATCGGGCAGGACAAGCCCGTGCTCGTGCATCGCCTGGTCGCGCGCGACACGGTGGAAGAACGGATCCTCGCGCTTCAGGAGCGCAAGCGTGCGCTGGCCGAGGCCGCGATCGGCGACGCGGCGCAGGCCAGCTCGATCGACCGCGAGGAGCTGCTCGCGCTGCTCGACTGACTATCGGCGCCGTCGCGCGCGATCGAGGCTGCGATGACGCTGCGCGCGGGTCTGCGCCTGTTGCTGCCGCGAGATGAACTGCCCCGCACCCGCCAGCATGGCCGCGCCCTGATCGCTCGTGAACCGAGTATCGCTGCCGCGCCGACAGCTGCACATGATGTTGTCCTCGGCGGTGCTGTGTCGCAGCCCGAGCAGGTGGCCGATCTCGTGGGCGAACGTGGTCTGCGGCGCGGCCAGGGTCACGACCACGTACTCGCGCTGCCGCAGCTCGCGGCTGAGGCCGTGGTAGCGCCAGTGCAGCCCTCGCACGCGGCGGCGCGTGGAGAAGCTCTGTGCGTCGAGGTTCTCCGCCACGAACACGTGGATCGTGCCGTCGTGCTCGGCCATCGCGGCCAGCCGACGGCGATCGCGACGACCTCCGATCTCGCTGAAGCCCGAGAGGCTGACCGTGCGATGCAGCGCGACCGCGATGCCGTGCGGGCGCAGGGCCTGGTTGGCGCGCTCGACCCAGCGCGCGACCTGTCGCTGCGTGACCAACGGCATCCCGTCGTCGGTGGGAACGTGCACCGTGAGCCCGATGGTGGTGACGGGATCACGCAGCGCCTCGGGCCCCGCCCACGGCTGCTGGAGGTTCGGCACCACGCGCCGCCCTCGAGCGTGCGCAGTCGCGGGCAGCAGCAGAGCCACCCCCAACAGCCCCATCACGACCGCCATCAGCAGGCCCCAGGCACCTCCGGCGAGCGCCCCCCCACGCGAGCCCTGGAGGAGGCCCGACTTGTGGGGAAAAACGCTGTGCGTGAGGTGGGAAATACCGCTACCCGTCGTTCTAGGCACGTTCGCACGTGCTCATGGAGTGTAACCCACCCAACACTACGCGCAATCGTGACGCAACGGATCGAAAAAACGATCCCCACTCGACTTCGGTCATCCGACGTGGCTCGACCGGGGACGCGCCGCTATGCTGCCCGGCGATGCTGGGCTTTTCCTCCACCGCGAGCGTCGAATTCCTGCCTCCCGAGGCGACCCGCGCATGGGTCGCCGACGGCCTGCGCGATCACGTAGCTCGACTCGGTCCGCCGACTCGCGAGGCGCGGATGATCACCAAGACCAGCATCGACAAGCCCCGCGATCTCGACGACCTGTTCGAGCTCGTGTGCGGCGTGCAGGCCGAGGTGGGACAAGCCGACATCGAGCTCACGCTCATCGAGCTCGACGACGAGGATCCCCCGTCGCGCCACGGCTACACCGCACTCGGCGATCCCGCGGGACAGCTGATGCACACGTTCGCCAAGGGCGAAGAGCTCGTGATGGTCACGGTCCCCGCGATCTTCCGCGTGCCCGAGCTCGTGCTGGCCAGCGTCGCCCGCGAGCTAGGGCGCATCGCGGTGCACCGCGCCGGAGGTCATCGCGTGGAGCCGGCCGACTTCGAAGGCGATGCCGAGCTCGCCGCGATCACGCTGGGGCTCGGCGTATGGGTGGCCAACGGGGCCTACGTCTACGAGAGCGCGTGCTGTGGCGGCGGCTGTGGGATCGACCTCAAGTCGCTGCGCGCGGGCCTCTCGATGCCCGAGGCGTGCTTCGGCCTGGCGGTCGACAGCCAGCGCAAGGGCATCTCCCGCCGCGTCGTGGCCAAGCACCTGCAGGCCACCCAGCGTGCGGCGTTCAAGCGCAGCTGGGGCCACGTGCGCACGCAGCCGGCGCT
>JBFIJN010000511.1:0-6249 GCA_041600735.1 Nannocystaceae bacterium | reverse complement strand
GCCATGGGGCAGCTGGTCGCGGAGTTCAGCGCGCTGTACCCACGCATCCAGCTCGAGGTGGATCTCAGCCAGCGCCGCGTGGACCTGGTGGCCGAGGGCTTCGACCTCGCGCTGCGTGCGGGCCGGCTCGAGGACTCCTCGCTGATCGCCCGCAGCGTGGGCGAGGGGGCGTCGCATCTCTACGCGAGCCCGGCGTACCTCGAGCGTCGCGGTGCGCCGCGCGAACCGAACGACCTGGCCGAGCATCCGTTCGTGCTGTTTCGCGGGCGACAGGGCGAGCAGCGGCTCGAGCTGCACGGACCCGACGGCCAGCACGAAGCGCTGGTCAGCGGGGTAATCTCGGTGCTCGACTTTGGCTTCGTACGTCACGCGCTGGTCAGCGGCGCCGGGATCGGCCTGCTGCCCGACTCGCTGGGCGCGGCCGAGCTGGCCGCGGGGCGGCTGCGACTGGTGCTGCCCCAGTATGATCTCGGGCGCTCGCCGTTCCACGTGGTGTACCCGAGCACGCGCTACCTCTCGCCGAAGGTGCGCGTGTTCGTGGACTTCGCCGTGCAGTGGGTGGGGGCGGACCTGTGCCGGGCCGCGAAGATCGTCGCGCAGCATGCAGGCACGGTGGCGGTGCGGCCGAAATCCCGCCGCAAGGGCCGGCAGGCCGGCGTGGGGCCGGTGCGCGGTCGCTAGAGCGTCGCCGGCCGCGGTGGATGGGCTCTCGCACGAATCGCTCTAGTCCGTGCACGGTGTGCCACTTCCAGCCAATGGGCCGTCGATGAGCCCCCCAGACGCGTCGGCTAGTGGGTTGATTCAGCCATCGCGTCACTGATGTGGCCCAAATTCCTCAGTGGTCGCTTTGGGAGGTCGACGCAAGAGCGATATCCGCAGGCCGTCGTTCAACCCCGAACATGAGACCCCCGCTCCCCCGACTTCTCCTTTCGTGTCTGCTCCCTTGGCTGGGACTGGCTTGCGATGAGCCGATCTCGGCCGAAGAAGACGCCGGCCGCGTCATGCACACCATGCTCCATGCGATCCGCGGCCGGTGGCAACTGCGATCGTCGACTCCCGATCGCTTCATGGAGGTCGACCGGCAACGAGGTATTTGCTGGGACGGAGGCAAGTACTTCCGTTCCGGTTGGTATGCGACCAACGACCTCGGCGTCACCGAGCACGAGTACGAGGATGACTTCCGAAACTGCGACAACAGGGGGATCCGTCTCCGTGGAATCCTCGAGCACTCGCTGTGGCAAGAGGACTCGAGCCCCAACGAGATCGTGGTGGGGTTTAGCTATCGAGGTGACCTCCGCGTCCGTGGGGACGTGGAGGGGACCTGCGAGGTGGACCTCGAGGCCACCGGCTCCCTTACGGCGTGGTTGCCTGAAGAGGACGAGCGCAGCTACTCGGGGACGATCTGTGGCGTCGATGCGGCGGTGGCGGCCGAGTATGCGGAGCTGGAGCACGTGAGGCTGATCTCGTGGTCGTGGTGATCGGTGCTCGACTCAGCCGAGCTCGTAGCGCTTGAGCTTGTCGTAGAGCGTGCGCACGCCGATGCCCAGCTGCTCGGCGGCACGGCGGCGGTTGCCGTCGTGCTGCGCGAGCGCGTGCTCGATCGCCTCGCGCTCGATCTCGGCGAGCGTGCGCCCAGGCTCGCCCTGCGCCACGGAGGGCGCGGCAGGGCGGGGGGTGGTCACCGCGGGCGCGAGGCGACCCGGCATCACGAGGTGCTCGGGCATGATCCGATCGTCGTCGGCGAGGATCGCTGCGCGCTCGAGCGTGTTGGCCAGCTCGCGCACGTTGCCGGGCCACGGCTCGGCGCACAGGGCCGCGAGGGCGCTGGGGTCGAGCTGCAGGTAGGGGCGGCCGAGGCTGGCGGCGACGCGATGCAGCAGCACCTCGGCGAGCGGGGGGATGTCCTCGGGGCGCTCGCGCAGCGGGGGCAGCTGCACCGGGAACACGGCGAGTCGATGGTAGAGGTCCTCGCGGAAGCTCCCGCCCTGCACCATGCGCGCGAGATCGCGATTGGTCGCGGCCACCCAGCGCACCTCGGCGCGCAGCGTCTGCGTGCCGCCTACGCGTTCGAAGCTGCGCTCCTGCAGCACGCGCAGCAGTTTGGCCTGCAAGCTCGGCGCGAGCTCGCCGACCTCGTCGAGGAAGAACGTGCCCCGCTGCGCGAGCTCGATGCGACCGCGGCGGCGCTCGCTGGCGCCCGTGAACGCGCCCTTCTCGTGCCCGAACAGCTCGCTCTCGAGCAGGCTCTCGGAGAGCGCGGCGCAGTTGATGGCCACGAACGGTCCGTCGGCGCGGCGGCTCCATGCATGCACCGCTCGCGCGGCGACCTCCTTGCCGGTGCCGCTCTCGCCGAGCAACAGCACGGTGGCCTCGGTGGGCGCCACCTTGTGCAGCGCCGACTCGACCCCCGCCATCGCGGGCGCACCGTAGGAGAGCCGCGGGCTGCCGTCGCGCTGGGCCGCCTCGGCCAGCCCGCGCAGGCGGTAGCGCTCGGCGGCGCGGGCGACCAACAGCCGCAGCTCGGTGGGGCTGGAGAGCGGCTTCTGCAGGTAATCGAACGCGCCGAGCTTCATCGCCTGGAGCGCGGTATCGACGGTGCCGTGGGCGGTGAGCACGATGACCTCGACCTCGGGCTGTGCTTGCCGCAGGCGCTGCAGCAGCCCCATGCCGTCGAGGCGCGGCATCTTGAGATCGGTGAGCACCACCTCGAAGCCCTGCTTCGAGAGCGCCTCCCATGCGGCCTCGCCATCGGCGGCTTGCTGCACTTCGTGGCCCTCGTCGAGCAAGGCCTCGACCAGGAAGCTGCGAATTCCTTCCTCGTCGTCGACTACGAGCACACTCGCCATGGGCTACCTCGGGGTGTCTCTCGGTTCTATCACGGGGAGGATCACGCGAAAGCATGCGCCGCCGCCGGGTGCGTCGAGCACCTCGATCGTGCCGCCGTGCTGCTCCACGATGCGCTGCGCCACCGCAAGTCCCAAGCCGGTGCCGCGGGTGCGCGTGGTGTGGAAGGGCTCGAAGATCCGCGCGCGCTCGTCGCTGGGTACGCCTGGTCCGTGGTCGCGCACCTCGAACACCAGGTGCCCGCGCTCGACGAACGCCCGCGCCTGCACGGGGGCCCCTGGAGCGGCCTGGAGCGCGTTGTCCAGCAGGTTGCCGAGCACGCGCTCGAGCTTGGCCGCATCGAGGCGCCAGCGCGGCGGCGCATGCTCGAGGTCGAGCTCGAGGTCGACCTCCGCCTCCGCGTCTGCGGGCACGCACGCCGCAGCGCAGCGGCGCAGCAGCGCGGCGGGATCGACCTCGGTCCGCTCGAGGATCCCGGTGCGGGCGAAGTCGAGGAGGCTGTGGGTGAGTGTCTCGAGGCGCTGCGACTCGTCGACGATGCGCGCCACCTTGCGCGCGAGCGCAGCGTCGTCCTCCACGCGCTCGGCCAGCAGCTGCGCGTGCCCCTTGAGCGAGGCCAGCGGGTTGCGGATCTCGTGCGCGAGCACGGCCGACATCTCGCCGAGCGCGGCCAGGTGCCGCTGCTGCCCGAGGCGGGCCTCGACCGCCTGCGCGTGTCGGGACAGCCGCCAGAACACGGCGGCCGCGAGCATCAGCGCCACCGCGACCGTGAGCCCCACCCCGAGGTCGCGACGCGCTCGGGCACGCAGCGCGAGCGCGGCCTCGGGGCGAAACTCGATCATCATCGGAGGCGGGCGCGGCGGGCCTCCGCCCTCGAACAACGGGGGGCCCTCGAACAACGGGGGACCCTCGAGCCGCGGCGGACCCAAGCCCCCGAGCTCGCCCTTGCCCGGCCGCAGCGGGCCGGGTGGACGCAGCGCAAACGAGATCTGCACGCGATCGCCCAGCACCCGCAGCTCACCCGGACGCAGCGGTCGCGGATCGCTAGGGGTTCCGGCTGCGGCGATCGGCTCGCCGCGGGGGCCGATCACCGCCACGTAGCGCACGCCCTCCTCGGCGTGGTCCTCGATGAAGCGCTCGAGCTGCGCATCGCGGGGCGGGCCGCGGTGATCGTGCTGTTCCTCGAGCTCGCGCTCGAGCGCTTGATGCAGCCCCTCGGCCTGGCCGCGGATCACGGTGTCGAGCAGGGTGCGCGCGCCCATGTAGCTGGTGATCGAAGAGACCAGCAATGCGGTGCCCAAGACCAGCGCCACGGCGAAGAAGCCCCATCGCGTGATGCGATCGGGAAGCCGGCGGGCGGGCGAGGAAGGCGACATGAGGGGTAGCGAGAGTCCGAGGATGCCATGGCCCGCCGCAGCTGCACGGCGGGCCATGGGGCGATCATCCGCGGGCGGTGCGGGTGGGTCCGCGAGGCGCTTCGCGCAGCAGGTCTGCGAGCGTGGTGCGCTGATCGTCGTCGAGCAGCGGGACGAGGGCCACGAGCAGCTCGATGTGGCGGGTTGCCTGCTCGGTCACGTGGGTGGTGTGCACACCGGCCAGGCCGAGCGTAGTGGCGTCGAAGTCATCGTCGGCGAACGAGGCCAGGTCGAGGGGCTCGGGTCGCGGCGGTCGTGCGGGCTCCCCGAGCGCGTCGCGAAGCGCCTCGCGCTGGCCGTCGTCGAGCTCGAGGGTCTCGAGCAGCGCCATCGGTCCGTGATCGGGGCCAGGGCCATGCGGGGCGTCGCCGCTCGGACGCTCGCCCGCGGGTCGCTCACCCGCGGGTCGCTCACCCGCAGGTCGCTCGCCACGCGGGGGCGGCTCGGGCAGCGACTCCACCACCTCGGCGCGGAGCTCGGCATCGAGGAGCTCGTGCGCGGTGTCGAGGGCAGCGGTGAGGGTGAGGCCCTCGGTGTGCGCGGCTTGGGTGATCGCGGCGAGCTGTGCTGCAAAGCCCTCGCTCGTCACGGCCTTGGCCTCGACCGCATCGGCCAGCGCTTGCTGCAGATCCGTGCGGGCGCCGAGCGCCTCGGCGTGCGCGCTCTGCATTGCGTCGAGGGCCTCGCGCATGACGGCGTCGTCCTGCAGATCGCCGCGGTCGACCGCGAGCTCGAGCAGCATGAGCGGGGGCGGCCGGTGATCGCGTCGCGCGTCGTCTTCGCTCGTCGTGATCGCGGCGCGGTCCGAGTCGGGCAGCGCATCGAGATCGCATGCGGTGAGCGGGAGCAACAGGCCGAGGGCCAGGGTGATCGTGTTCGCGTACTTCATCGGGTCGGTCTCTCCTACGGGGCCGGGCTGGTCGGGCGCCGTGCCTCGCTCCCATGGGTTGCAGCCGCCGTGCGCGAGGGCGTTCACGCGTGATTCCGGGCATGTACGCGCGCGAGGTCAGCGCGCCAGGCCACGCATGCTGCGGGATCCGCCGCTGGACCGGCGGATTTCGCAGGCCTCAGCGCTCGCCGCTCTCGAACATTGCCTGGGGTGCCCCGTAGCAATCGCTCGTGCCCGCTGCGGTGAAGCCGAGCTTGGCCAGCACGCGCTGGGAGGCGTGATTGTCGAGGTGGGTCACGGCGACGAGCCGCGTGAGGCCCAGCCCGCCCTCGTCGCGCGGCGCCCTCGCGTGAGCCATGGCCGCCCGCGCGGCCTCGGTGGCGAGGCCTTGGCCCCAAGCGGAGGCGCGCAGTCGGTAGCCCAGCTCGATCTCGGGGCCGCGGCCCGCCAAGGGGATCACACCACAGTCACCCAGGATCTCGCCGTCTTCTCGCCGCTCCACGGTCCACAGCGCCATGCCGGTGCGCGTGAACAGATCGCACGACCACGCAAAGCGCTCGGCCGCGAGCCCACGCGGACGCGGCTCGTCGCCCACCATGCGCATGACGGCGGGGCAGGACCAGATCGCCGCGAGCAACGCTTCGAAGTCGCTGGGTCGCGGCCCGCGGATGCGCAGGCGTTCGGTGACCAAGGGCAGGGGCATGCGCAGAGTATGGATCGCGAAGGGATCCCAGATTGCGCGATCGGCTGGGCAACTCGCCCAAGCGACGAGCTCGTCCGCTGCAAGTAGCCGTAGATGCGGGGCTGCGGCGCTGGCGTGGGTCTTGCGATGAACAGCGAACAGTGCCGACGAAGCGCGGGAACGAGGCCTCGAGGGGTGGGCTGGTAGGGCTGCTGGTGGCAATGCTGGTCGCGGTGCCCGCGAGCGCGGCCGAGCCGGGCAAGCTGGTGATCGCGCTCGACGGGGGCCAGGTCTCGCTGGGCCCCGATGATGCCCGCGCAGGCACCACGCCGATCGCCGAGCTGGTGGGCGCGTTCCCGCCGTATGGCAACGATCCCGAGCGTCGCGAGGCGCTGCTGCAGGCGGTGCGCGCCGACTGG
>JBFIJN010000510.1:0-6252 GCA_041600735.1 Nannocystaceae bacterium | reverse complement strand
CGGTGAGCTCCTCGATGCGCTCCTCCTCGAGGTCGGCCTCGATGAGCTCGAGCTCCTCGGTCGAGAGGTCATCGTCCGAGACGTCACAGCCGAGCGCCGTGCCCATGGCCATCAGCGTGGCGACGGCGGCGATGCGAAGGACAGAAACGGATGAGGTGTGGAATTGCATGATTCTCGTTCTCCAGCTTGGGGGGTTGCGTCCGACCAGCAGGGCCGGGCTCTTCGACTCCATCGGAGTCGCCGGCGGTAGAGTCGACACCCCCTCGAGCGTTCCCGAGTTTCTTCGGTCGAGTTCGGCGCGACACGATCGCGCGCACGTGTGCGCATCTGCACTGTGCCGAGTTGAATGCCGCGCGCACCCAAGCCGTGCGCGACGATGGGCTCAAGCGCGCGGCAGCACTTTGCCTGGATTGAAGATGCCGTGTGGATCCAGTGCATGCTTGATTGCGCGCATCATCTCGAGCTCGCCTTCGCTGCGCGAGAAGTGCAGATACGCGCGCTTGAGCAGGCCGATGCCGTGCTCGGCCGAGACGCTGCCTTCGTGCGCCGCCACCAGGCCGTAGCTGTGCTCGTCGAACGCCTGGCAGCGCGCGAGGAACTCGGCCTCGCCCACGCCCTCGGGCCGCAAGAGATTGAGGTGCAGGTTGCCGTCGCCGATGTGCCCGAACACCACCGCCTCGACCCCCGGAAGCTCGCGCGCCACCAACTGGCGCCACTCGGCCAGGAACCGCGGCAGCGCGGCCACGGGCACCGCAACATCGGACTTGTGCGGTCGATGCCGATGCAGCGACTCGCTGGTGTCCTCGCGCAGCGCCCACAGCTCGCGCGCCTGCTGGGCGCTCGCGGCCACCACTGCATCGCGGATCGTGCCGGCCTCTTGCGCATCGGCGAGGCACTCGGTCAGCTGATCTTGGGTGGCCTCGCGCGCTTCATCGCTCGCGTGGGGCACCTCGACCTCGATGAGCGCGTGCTGGGGGCTCGGTGGGTCGAACGGGCCGCTACCCGCTCGTCCGCGGTGCTCGAGCACGCGCCGCAGGCAGCCCGCGTCGAAGCACTCGAACGCCTGCAGCGTGAGCCCGTGTCGCTGCACGAGGGCAAACAGCTCGAGCACGCGCGTCTCGTCGGGCACGGCACAGAGCGCCACGATCACGCCGGGCGGCGGCGCGGTGAGCCGCAGCGTGGCCTCGACCACCACGCCCAGCGTGCCCTCGGCCCCGATGAACAGCTGACGCAGATCGTAGCCGGTGTTGTTCTTGACCAGCGATCCGCCGAGTCGCAGACACTCGCCGGAGGCCACCACCACGCGCAGGCCCAGCACCCACTCGCGCGTGAGCCCGTAGCGCAGCACCCTCACTCCGCCCGCATTGGTGGAGATCGAGCCGCCGATGTGGGCCGAGCCCTTGGCGGCGAAGTCGACCGGGTACACCAGCCCGTGCGCGGCTGCGGCCTCGTGCACGGCCTCGACGGTGACTCCGGCCTCGCAGCGCAGCAGGCGTGCGGCGGGGTCGACCTCGAGGATCTGGCGCATGCGCGAGAGCGAGAGCACCACCTCGCCACCGATGGCGGTCGCCGCCCCGGCGAGCCCGGTGCGCCCGCCCGAAGGCACGATCGCAGCCCCGTGCGCGGCGCAGATCCGCACGACCGCCTGCACGTGCTCGATCGTGCGCGGAAGCGCGATCAGAGCCGCAGAGACGGGCCAGTCACCCTGACAGCGATCGCTCGCGTAGTAGGCGAGATCATCGCCTTCGGTGATGAGTTGATCCGGGCCCAAGGCCGCCGTCAGAGCATCGCGGAGCGCGGTCATCGCGGGCGGCAGCGTATCACCGGCGGGCGCCGCTCGTGGCCCGTCGCCGGCGCCGCAGCCCCATCAGCGCCCAGATCGACGCGACCGACCAGAACGTCGCGCCCGCACCCGAGGCCTCCACGCTGCACTCGCAGCCGCGGCTCGCCGGGGAATCGGGAGCGGGCGCGAGCTGGCACGCGGGATCGGCCGCGAACGCTTCGTCGCTCGGCTCGTCTTCGGGCACCGCGGTCCACTCGAGCTCGACCTCGTCGACGAGCTCGCCGAGCTGCGCGCGCACGATCGCGTGGCGAGTCTCGGGTGCGATGGGCGGGGGCACGCAGCTGTCCTCGATGGCGAGGTACTCGGGCGCAGAGGGGACCTCGCTGTCGGCCCACGGAGCGGCCACGAGATGTCCCTCGACCAGCGTCCACTCGACCGGAGCGCCGTAGATCACCTGGCCCTCGGCATCGCGGACGATCGCGCGCGCGCCCTGGGGAGCGGCCCAGCGCGAGGGCTCGGTGCCGGGATCGTAGGCCACGACGATCTCGAGCGAGGCCGCCGTCTCGACCGGAGTGGCGATCACCTCGACCACGGGGACCTCGCCGCTCGGGAGCGCGAGCGTGATCGTGCTGCGCTCGCCGGCGCCGATGCGCAGCGGGAACTGGTCGGTGTCGTCGACGAACGGAGCGAGCTCGCGCGAGGCCCCGGCGCGCTCCTCGAGCACGCGCGCGCGCGCGTGATCGTAGGCAACGTGCCCGTCCATCGCATCGACCAGCACGAGGGGAAACAGGACCGTCACGTCGGGCACGAGCCGCAGCGGCTGGTCGATGGCGGGGACCGAGTCGGCGGGGAAGCTGCCTGGCCCGGCATGGAGCGATCGCAGGCTGAGCTCCTCACGCCACCACTCGAGCCGAGCCCGCAGGCCATCGGGCGGGACCACCTCGAGGCGGTAGCGATCGGGGACCGCCTCGCTCGCGAGCTCTTCGATGGGGCAGTCGTCGAGCGGGGTGTACTCCACCACCATCTCGCCGAGCTGGTCGAGCATGACGCAGGCTTCGTCGCTCGAGACCTCCCCCGCCTTGGTGATCGCGTAGCAGGCATCCCAATCGTTCGTGTCGAGCGCTTGGAAGCGCGAGATGGAGATGCAGGCCTGCGAGCCCTGGAGCACGCGCGAGCCGGAGGCCGGGCCCTCGACGTACGAGTAGAACAGCGGCTCGACGGAGAGCTGGAGGCTGTCCTCCTCCGTGAGGACGGTCGTGCACGACACGGCCGAGAGCAGCGACGCAACCAACGATGCACGGATCGGAGCCTTCATGTTCGTGGTGAGCATGAGGGAACGCCGAGCCCGCGCAAACGGGACCAACGTGCCAATCTGCGTCGAATCGTGGCCCCAACGGGTCGCAGGGCGGGAATCGAGCCGGCCCTCCCCTCGACCCGAGCAACGCCGTACCCTCCGCGCATGGCCGCCCGAGGCAACCGCACGTCCGTCTCCGCTCGTCTGGCTCAGGCCTCGCTGCGTGCCCTCGGCGGCTGGCGCCTGGAGAGCGAGATCCCCGAGCCGCGCAAGGCGGTGATCCTGGCCGCGCCCCACACCGACAACATGGATGGCGTGCTGCTGGTGCTGCTCGCCCAGTCGATCGGCATGTCGATCTCGTGGATGGTGAAGGACGTGTTCGGCAAGCCGCCGGTGGGCTACGTGGTGCGCGCGGTCGGGGGCGTGCCGGTCGACCGCTCCAAGCCCAACGGCCTCGTCGGCCAGATGATCGGCGAGCTCGAGCGCCGCGAGGACTTCTACCTGGTGATCCCCCCCGAGGGCACCCGCAGCCTCACCGAGTACTGGAAGTCGGGCTTCTATCGCATCGCGCTGGGCGCCAACGTCCCCGTCATCCCCGGGTTCCTCGACTACCCGCGCAAGGTCGGCTACTTCGGCGATCCCATCACGCTCACCGGAGATGTGCGCGTCGACATGGACGTGCTGCGCGAGGTGTACAAGGACGCGCGCCCGATCGCGCGGCACCCCGAGAAGTTCGGACCGGTGCGCCTGCGCGAAGAAGACGCAGAGCGCGACGCGGACTGACGACTACCCCAAGCGCTCGTCGGCCAGTACGCTTGGCTCGAGCTCGATGCGACGGATCTTCACTTTCTCCTGGATCGCGCTCGGCCTCGCCCTCGGCTGCACGCGCTCACAGCCCGAGAGCACAGCCGCCGGCCCTGCTTCTGCGAGTGCAATCCAGCCGCGCGTGTGCCCCGAGCGACTGCGCATCGAGCTGGTGCAGCCGGGAGCCAGCGCGGCGGACATCGAGCAGCAGGTGGTCGCCAGCGTGGAGATGACCGTGGCCCGCGTCTCGGGCGTGGAGCGGGTGTCCAGCACGATCACCGAGGGTCGCGCGACGGTGTGGGTCGAGCTCTCGCCCGGCCGGCTCGACGTGGCTCGGCTCGAGCTGCACGAGGCGCTCGCAGGGCTCGATTCGCTGCCCGAGGACGTGGAGCGCCCGACCCTCTCGGTCGCCTCGCCGCGGCCGACCCAGGTGGTCGTGAGCCGCGGCCCCACCGATGAAGCGCTGACCGCTGCGGTGGACGAGCTCGAGCGAGCGCTGCTCGCCACGCCTGGGATCACGAGCGTGCAGCGCCGCGGCCGGCGTGCTTCGGTGCTCTCGATCGAGCCCGATCCCGCCAGGCTGCTCGCGCTCGGGATCGACCGCTCCAGCGTCGCCGAGGCCGTACGAGAGGTGCTGGAGGGAGGCGGCCAGATGTTCATCCGCGGGCCCTCGAGGATCGGGATCGAGGGCGTGCAGGAGACCCAGCTGACGGCCGCCAACGGCAGCCCCGTGCGCCTGGCCGAGCTCGCCACGCTGCGCGTCGAGCCCGAGCCCCAAGGACCGCGCGCCTGGTCTGGCGAGGCCACGGTCGAGCTGCTGCTGGTGGAGTCGAGCGACCCCGAGCTCGTCACCCGCACGCTCTCGCAAGCCCCGATCCCAACCAGCGTGAGCCACTCGATCGCGGGCCGACTGGTGCCGCGCGGATGCTTCGCGCCGGGCAACAACCCCGAGCTCGACGGTGACTTCGATGTACTCGAGCTCGGGCTGCCTCCCGATCGACACGATCGGCCCTCCGCGGTGTGGACCCGCGAGGCTCCGCAGATCGAGGACGCGGTGTGGCTCGTGGCCGATCCGCTGCTCGGCAGCGACGGAAGCTCGAGCGCCTCGCGCGTGCAGGTGCTGCTCCCGCAGGGCTCGCCGCAGCGCGCACAGCTGCTGGCGTGGATCGAGCGCACCCCCGGCTTCACGCTGCGCGGCGACTACGGGCCCGAGCGGGCGCACCTCGTGATCGAGCTGGTCCACCCGGACTCGAGCGTGCTCGAGGCGGCGGCGACTCGGCTGATCGAGCTCGGTGGTGCGCGCGGGCTGGCGGCCAGCTCGGCGCCCCCGCCCGCGCTCGGCCTCGACATCGAGATCCGCCGCGAGGAGGCGGCGCGCCTCGGGCTGAGCACGTACGAGATCTCGAAGGCGGTGCGCCTCGCGAGCGGAGCCGAGACCCTGGGGTTCGTCGAGGACGGCGGCCGTCGCCTGCCGGTACGCCTCGCGGGGGGATCACCGCCCCAAGCGATCCTCCTGACCACGGCGGACGGCGCCATGGTCCCGCTCTCCGCCGTGGCCGACATGCAGCACGTCCAGCAAGCGGCCGAGCTCGGGCGCCGCGACATGCAGCGGGTTCGGCCCGTCACGGTGTGGTCCGCACGAAATGCGCTGTCCGCGACGCAGCAGGCTCTCGACGACGACGTGCTGCCTGCGCTCGCGCTCGCCTACCCCGAGCTCCGCGTGCACCGCGAGCCCTGAGCGACTCACCTCGCGCGAGCGCTCAGTCCGAGTCCGGCTCGACGTCGAGGTCGAGCCGCTCGCGCAGCTGCTGCGCCCAGCCCTCGAGGTCGGTGACCGTGTGCTCGTACTCCTCGGGGCTCGCCGCCAGCCGCTTCACCTCGGCCGCGAGGTACTCCTTGCCGCGACGCAGGCGGGTGTGCACGGTCGCGGTCGGCAGCTCGAGCAGCTCGCCGATCTCGCGGCCGTTCATGTCCTCGAACAGCGACAGCTCGAGCACCACCTGATAGCTGAGCGGCAGCAGGCGCAGCCCCTGGACCAGCAGGCTGGTCTCGGCCGCCTCGGCCATCACCGCCCCTTGGCTGCGCGCGCCCTCGAGGTACTCGACACAGCACTCTTCGAAGTCCTCGCGCTCGATCTCCTGCTTGTGCCGCTTTTGGTAGTAGCGGCGCAGCTGGTTGAAGGCCACGCCAAACACGTAGCTGCGAAAGCTCTTCGACGAGCGGATCCCCTGCAGGCCGTGCGTGCAGGCCAGCAGAGTCTCGCTCACGAGGTCCGACGCTTCGCTGGCATCGGAGACCTTGTGCTCGAAGAAGCGCGAGAGCAGGCCGATGTAGCGGGCCATCAGCGCCTCGCCGGCCTCGCGCCGGCCCT
>JBFIJN010000509.1:0-6275 GCA_041600735.1 Nannocystaceae bacterium | reverse complement strand
GCGGCCTCGCTGATGTTGCCGCCGGCCTCGTCGAGGATTCGCGGGAGCAGCCAGCGGTCCAGCTCGTCGTGGGCGGCGTCGTAGGAGGCCAGGCGCACGAGCTCGTCGAGGTGGGCGCTGCGCGGCTGGTAGTGGCGAAGCGGCATGTCGCGCGCGCTGATCATCCCACCCTCGCAGCGCAGCGCGGCGCGCTCGAGCACGTTGCGGAGCTCGCGAATGTTGCCGGGCCAGCCGTGGCGCTGCAGCGCCTCGATCGCATCCGCGGCCAGCTCGACCGAGAGCCCCTCGGCCTCCATGATCGCGTTGAGGATGTTCGTGGCGAGGTAGGCGATTTCCTCGGGGCCGCGCTCGCGCAGCGGTGGCAGCTCGATCACGAAGCGCGCCAGACGAAAGTAGAGGTCCTCGCGGAACCCTCCCTCATCGACCATCTTGCGCAGGTCCCGGTGCGTCGCCGCCACCACACGGGCATCGATGCGACGCGGCGTGGCCTCGCCCACCCGCATCACCTCGCTGGCCTCCAGCGCGCGCAGCAGCTTCACCTGCAGAGCTAGCGGGAGCTCGCCGATCTCGTCGATGAACAGAGTCCCGCCGCTGGCTTGTTCGAACACTCCGGGTCGATCCTCGTTCGCGCCCGTGAACGCACCCTTGCGGTGGCCGAACAAGGCGCTCTCGGCCAGGCTCTGCGCGAGCGCGCCGCAGTCGAGCACGACGAAGGGGCCGCGCGCCCGTCGCGAGCGGCGGTGTAGCGCGCGTGCGATCACGTCCTTGCCGGTGCCGCTCTCGCCGGTCACGAGCACCGGGATCTCCCGCGGGGCGACGGTGTCGAGCAAGGCGAACGTCTCCTTCATCGGCTCGCTGATGCCCAACAGGCCGTCCTCGCGCGCCTCGATGCTCTGCTCGACGTCGATCTCGCTGGTCTCCACCAGCTCGATGCGGCAATTGCCGGCCACGATCACATCGCCTGGCTGCACGCAGGTGTGGAACACGCGACGGCCGAGCACCATGGTGCCGTTCTTGCTCGCGAGGTCGAACAACTCGACGCCGTGCTGGCGTAGGCGCAGCTCGAAGTGCAGGCCGCTCATCGAGTCGTGGTCGATGCGAACGTCGCAAGCTGCACTCCGGCCGACGCGGATCTTGGTCCGATCGATCACCGCCTCGCGCCCGGCGTCGGGTCCGTCGAGGATGCGGAGCTTGATCCGGCCCGGCCGCCGGGCGAAGCGACGCGGCTCCGGTCGGCGGAAGGTGCGAGTGGGCAGTGGTTGGGCGTCGTGGTCGGGGGTGACAGCCATGACGCCGTTCGGATATCACGGCGGGCGGCCTGGCGACGATGAGCGTCTGTTGCGCGGCATGGCCCGACTGGTCCAACTGGGTCCAGTGTTCCTGGCGGCACGAACCGTCGCGCCAAACGGCGCAACCAAGCGGGCTCCGATCGTGTAAGTTGCCGGACTCATGCGGGTCGCGGATTGGCGCCCCGCTTGCCTATTCGAGGTGCCACGACGATGCGGGCAATGGATCTCGAGCAGACGCGTCTTCCGGAGAAGATCGGGGAGTACCAGCGCATGCGGCTGATCGGCCGCGGCGGGATGGGAGAGGTGTGGCTGGCCACGAAGCCCGGGCTCGCCAAGCCCGTGGCGCTGAAGGTGCTGCTGCCGCAGTACAGCCGCAACCCCGACTACCGCACCCGCTTCTTTCGCGAGGCCAAGATCCTGGCCACCCTCCGCCACGGCCGCATCGTCACGGTGCTCGAGTTCGGCGAGGACCGTGGTCACCTGTTCATCGCGATGGAGTACATCGACGGTGTCAACCTCTCGACGCTGTGCGAGGCGCTCTCGAACGTGGGGCGGCGGCTGCCGGTCACCGTCGTCGGCTACGTAATCGGCGAGGTGTTCGAAGCGCTACGCCACGCCCACAACCGGACGATCGGCGGGGTGCTGCGCGGGGTGATCCACCGCGACGTCACGCCCGACAACGTGATGATCTCGTCGGAGGGCGAGGTGTTCCTCTCCGACTTCGGCATCGCTCGCTTCGGGGCCGAGGGCTCGCGGGAGATGTTCGGCAAGTTCCAGTACATGGCGCCCGAGCAGGGCCTGGGAGAGGCGACCTACCGCAGCGACATCTACTCGGCCTGCGGCGTGCTGCACTACATGCTCACCGGAGAGCCGCCGCGGCTGGTCTACAACCTGGGCGAGTTCCAGCAGCAGATCGCCCCCGAGATTCGCTCCACGCGGCGCGACGACGTGCCCGAGCCGCTCGAGCGCCTGCGCGTGAGCGGGCTCCAGGCGGATCCCAAGGATAGGCTCGCCTCCGCCAAGGACGCGCTGCTGCTGCTCGAGGCCTGGCTCGGCTATCGCAAGGTCACCACCACGCTCGCCGAGATCCACACGCACCTCATCGGGCCGGCGCGCTCGGGGATGACCGACATCGTGCCGGCGGCGGTGGCCCCCCGGTGGAAGTCTCCTTCGCCTCCGCCGGCCGGCGGGTCCCGTACGGGCGGCGGTGCGCCAACGCTGGTGGTGAGCCCGGCGGCGGTCGAATCGGGAGCCGTCGAAGCTCGCGACTCCGACGACGCGCCGGGGTCGTGGCGGCGGCGCTGGTGGAGCAAGTCTGGCGAAGGAACGGGAGGCGGGGCCGAGACCGAGCAGCTCACGACGAGGTTCGTCGAGGCCGATGCGCCGCGGCTGTTTCGCCGACGTCGCGCGGCCGAGCCGGTGCCCCCGCCCGCGCCGAGCGAGGAGGCGAGCCCAACGGTGACCGCGACGGAGGTGCTGCCTCCGGCGGTCGAGCCTTCGCCGGTGAGTGCCTCGGACCCCACGCCGTGGCTGGGGGCGAGCACGCCCAGAGCGGTCGAGGAGGAGCGCACGGCGAAGGCCGCGACGAGCGTCGCCGCAGCGCCCGCCGCCGCGGCGAGCGACGTCGCGGTGGTCTCGAGCGTCGTGCTCGAGCCTCGCGCGAGGGCGAGCGTCCCGCGTCACCGGGCACCCACGTGGTTCTGGGTCGTCACCGCGCTGCTCTCGCTGGCCTTCGTCGCCGGGCTGCTGCGGTACTGCATCTTCTATTGGGACCAGCCCGAGCCGCCGACCGCAGGGGAGCCGCAGCGATGAGCAGCTCGGCCGCCGCGGCGAACGGACTCCCCGCGCTACCGAAGCCCGGCGACGTGGTCGACCAGCGCTTCGAGATCCGTGCGCTCCTCGGCGAGGGCGGGATGGGGTTCGTGTACCGAGCGCTCGACCGACGCAGCGGTGGCGAGGTCGCGCTCAAGCTGCTGATCCCGCGCTACCTCGGGCGGCCCGAGCGAGAGGCCCGCCTGTTTCGCGAGGCCGAGCTGATGCAGCGCGTCGGCCGACACCCCAACCTCGTGGAGATGCTCGAGACTGGCCGGCTGGGGCCGCGCGGCTGGCCGTTCCTGTTGATGCGGATCGTCGACGGCGAGAGCCTGGCAACGCGACTGACGTTCGGAGGCGCGATGGCTCCGGTCACGGTGGTGAGGGTCGCGCGTCAGATCGCGGCGGCCGTGCAGGCGCTGCATCGGGCCGGGGTGGTGCACCGCGACGTCACGCCGATGAACGTGCTCACGCGGAGCAGCCAAGCGGTGCTGATCGATCTCAGCCACGCGGGGGAGAGCGGCGCCCCGCAGCTGCTCGCGGGTCCGATCTCGCGGCTGACCGGACCGCATGACGTCCCGGGCACGCACCACTACATGTCGCGCGAGCAAGCGTGTGCCGAGGCGGCGAGTCCGTCGATGGACGTGTATGCGTTTGGAGTGACGCTCGTGCACATGCTCACCGGCGTCATGCCGAGCGGCTTCACGCGCGAGGCGTTCATCGCGATGCAGCAGCAAGGGATGCTCGAGCCGCCTGCGATCGACGTGCGGGTGCACCCCGAGGTGCCGATCGAGCTCGTCGAGCTGGCCCGGGCATGCACGCAGGAGGACGGCACGAAGCGGCCCGGGATCGACGAGATCGTCGCGCGCCTCGACGGGTTGCTGCTGATGCTGGGTCCTGCTGCGCGACGGCGCAAGGTGTACCCCGTGGGCGGGATTGGGGCGGCTGCGGTGGTCGCGAGCGCAGCGGACGACGCCGCGAACGTCGAGCCGCGGGTGGAGGAGCGAAGGAAGCCGCCGACGCCACCAGCCTCGCGGCTGCGGCTGCGGATCGTGGCGGTCGGCGTGGCGTTGCCGTTGGTCGCGGCGCTGTGGATCTGGTTGCAACCGGAGGAGAACGTGGCGACCAGCCCCGAACCGAGGGACCGGGCGGCGGTGGACGATGATGGCCTGGGTGAATCGGAGGGTTCGCAGACGTCCGCTCTCCCGGATGGGCCGGGCGCAGCGGTCGAGGAGCTTGGGGATGCGGGTGCGACGGGTGAGATCGAGGACCGCGCGGTCGATCGGGAACCTTCGCGACCGATCGGGTCTCCCGAGCTGGCGCCGCCGGAGATCGAGAAGCCCCAGCGGCGACGGCCCGCGCCGCGTCCTCGGCCCAAGGTCCCCAGCGCGGAAGAATGCACGCACATGCGAGAGCGCGCGCTCGCGGCCCAGCGCAGCTACGACTGGAAGGCCGTGGTGGATGCGACCGCAAGCAAGGCCTGCTGGCCGGGCGTGGAACGCAAGCGCCTGCGCGTGCTCGCGCTCCTCGAGCTCGGCCGCTTCACCGCGTGCGCGAACGAGGGCTCCGGCAGCGCGGACCCACAGATTGTCACCTTGGTCGAGAAATGCGAGGAAGGAACACGATGACGACCTCAGCCGTGCTGTTGTCGATGACGTTGGCGCTGGCCGCTGCGGCGCCGCCGAGTGATCGCGTATCCGTCGATGTGGAAGCGAGCGATGCCGAAGGCCGACCCGATCCCACGATGGAAGAGCAGCTCGAAGGTGAGCTGCGGGGGGCGCTGTCCAAGCGGGGCCTTACGATCGACGGGGCCGCGACCGAGCGCCACGTGGTGGTGCAGGTGCGCAAGCTCGACGTCATCAACTACGAGGTCGCCGTTCGCATCGAGCTCGACGGCGTCGCGCAGGAGCCTGGCGTGCCGGGGTTCGCGTGTGGATCGTGTCGTGTGGTGGAGCTGTACGAGCGCGTGCTCGAGCAGGTGCCGCAGATCGTGGAGGTGGTGACGGCGGAGGTTGGGGAGCCGGCGCAACCTGAGCCGGCGCAAGGCTCGGGGTCGGGCACGGCCGAGCCCGAACCCGAAGGGGCTGGCGGGAATCCGCCGCGGGAAGGCGACCCTCCGCGGCCGCGGCCGCGGGTGATCGGGCCCCTCGGCTACTCGGGGATCGCCGTGGGCGCGGCGGGGCTCGTCGGGGTGATCTACGGCGGCGTGCTGCTCGTGCGCGGCCCCGTCACCTCGGTCGACGCGAGCGACCCGCGCTTCGTGGTGCAGGAGAGCTACGACCGACCGGGCTGGATCGGGTTCGGCGTTGGGCTGGGCGCGATGGCGGCCGGTGCAGTGATGGTCGCGGTCGACGTGACGGTGCTGCGCCGCAAGCGTGCAAAGCGAGTCACGATCCGGCCCGCGCTCGGCCCGGGCCTCACCGGTGGCACCGTGCAGGTGCGGTTTTGAGGAGCGAGAGGGAAACCATGGCCATGCGAACGTTCATTGCGGTTGGATTCGGGCTCGGCCTCACCGTCGCCGCCTGCGGGCCCCAGGTGGAGCGGCTGCTCAACCAAAACCACTGCGCGAATCGGGGCGGCAACGACTGGTGCGTCGAGCGGTACGGCGACCAGCGAGCCTACTGCGAGTGGGGCTGCGGACCGATGCCTGCGCTCGACGGCTGCGTCGACGCGCGACCGGCCGAGGACGAGTGCTACAGCCCGTGCGGAGGAGAGGCGACTGCGCTCGAGGATGCCTCGTGCTTGGGCACCGCGAGCACTGGCGTCGAGAGCAGCTCGAGCGGCGGGACGCAGACGGAAGGGAGCAGCGGGAGTGAGAGCAGCGGCAGCAGCACCACGGGGCCGATGCCGTGTGTGAGCGACGAGGAGTGCACGGACGACGATGCGCCGTTTTGCGGGATCGCGGGCGAGTGCGGGACTTGTGAGGGGGCGGAGGATCCGGATGCTGCATGCGCGGGGGTGGATCCGGCGCTGCCGCTGTGCGCGGGCGAGGCGTGCGTGCAGTGCACGGCCGCTGCCCCCGAGGCGTGCACCGGCGAGACGCCGGTGTGCGACGACGCGACGAATACGTGCGTGCCGTGTGATGCGCACGAGCAGTGCGGCGAGGCGGCGTGCAATCTCTTTACGGGGGCGTGCTTGCCCGCGGATGCGGTCGTGCACGTGGGACCCGGGCAG
>JBFIJN010000508.1:0-6290 GCA_041600735.1 Nannocystaceae bacterium | reverse complement strand
TCGACCGAGAACCCCATGCCCTGGTAGTCCATCATGCTCTGGTCGGCGAGGTCGGCGAGGAAGTCCTCGGAGCCGTAGTTGAGGAACATCGCGATCCGGTCGCGCAGCCCAGCGTTGGTCTGGTCCCACATGAACGGGTACTCGAAGCCCGAGCCGCCGCAGTTGATCGCAAACCACCCCGGCAGGCGTCCGCCCGCGACCGGGATGTACGAGCTGGTGAAGAACCACGAGCCACCCGAGGTGGACCAGTAGAAGATGTCCTCGTGGGGCGCCGCGTAGGCGTCGGCGAACGCCTCGATCGCGGTCGCGACGGCCTCGGCGTCGGGCGGCTGCGCCTCACCCCACTCGGGCAGGCCGCTGCCGCCGATCGTGGGCGAGAGCACGCCGAGCGTGAGGATGCCCTGCGGCTCGGCCCAGCTCACGATCGCCGGGAACGCCCAGTTGTCGAACCACTCCGGCGCGGTGTCGCCATGGAAGTACACCGCGAGGTGCTCCACCGGCACGCCGGGCGCCAGCGGGAAGAACTTGATCTGGATCCCCTCGACCGTGGCAACGCAGCCATCGAGGCCTTGATAGGTGAAGGGCTCGGCGCACGCGATTCCAGGCGGCGGTGGCTCGGGCTCGCCCGTGCTGCTCTCGTCGACGCCCGCGCTCGAGGCCGCGCTGGATCCCGCGCCGCTGCTGTCGACCGCGCTCGAGCCCATCGCGTCGGTCTCCGACGCATCACCGTCGCCGCCACAACATGCGAGCGCGAGGGCCAGCGTGCCGATCGTGATCTTGTTCGCGTGCTTCACCATGACCCCCGTGCCGCGCGGCTGCCAGGCCCGCGTGCCCGAGGATAGGGCATGCGGCCCGGGGTTCATACCCGGGCCGCCCCTACGACCGCTACAGGCACTCGGCGAACAGCGGCCCCACGCACGCATTCGCCTGCGAGTACGTGGTCGAGCCGAAGAACCCGCTCGTGAACGTGGCGTCGCCGATCGCGAAGCTAGCGAGCTCCACGCCGTCGCTGTCTCGCACCACCGACACCATGCTGCCGGCGTCGGTGAAATCGATCGTCACGGTGTAGGTCTGCCCCTCCACCCATGGCTGCGTGGTCGTCCCGGCGGGACCGAGCAGGAACGTGGACTGAGCCGTGTCGGCCGGACAGTACATGTCGGCCCCGGTGAGGTCGGCCAGCGTGGGGGCCTCGACCCGCTTGACCACGATGCCCGCGGGCACGCTGCAGCCAAAGAAGTTCTGCGCCCCGGACTTCCAGGTCAGCGAGTAGAAGCTCGAGAGGTTCGGCTGGGCGCCCCACACCAGGCCCATCAAGTCGTTGTCACCCGCGTCGTCGATGACCTGCAGCGTGCCCTGCAGGCGCACGTTCTGGAAGTTGGTGCCTTCACACAGATGCAGGCCGAAGTCGTTGTTGCCCAGCTCGCACGCCCGCGTGCCTCCCATGTCGTAGCTGATCGAGGGCGGGCCGGCGTTGTTGGAGAAGTCGCGCGCATGGAGCACGCAGTTGTTCTGCAGGTCGAACGGCTGCGAGCTCACCACGATCACGTCGTCTTGGACCATCGCAAACCCATCGTCGACGGTGACGGTGTAGCTCTGGAACCCCGCGGGCGTGGCGTCGGTCATCGCCTGATCGGGGGCGCTCAGCGAGCCGTCATCCGGGGTCCACGCGTAGGTGTACACGCCCGAGCCGCCCGAAGCGGTCGCCGTCAGCGCAGCCGCCGCGAGGCCGTCGTAGTCCGAGCACGACGGAGTCGCGTCGACCGAGAGGAAGTCGTTGCAGGTGTTGTTGCCCGCGTCGCAGCCGAACGACACGCAGTCCATGCCCACCAGGCAGCCCTCGCCCGGATCACACGTGGCTCCGCACGGACCTCCGCAGTCGAGATCGGTCTCGCCGCCGTTGATCACCCCGTCCTTGCAGGTCGGGGTCGCGCAGATGTTCTCGCGCGGCACGCACACCTGCGAGGCGCAGTCGCTGTCCTCGATGCAATCCTCGCCGTCATCGCAGGGGTCGCACTCGGGACCGCCACAGTCGACGTCGGTCTCTTCGCCATCGAGCACCCCGTTGCGACAGGCCGGGCCCACGCACGTGCCGTTGTCACACATGCCCGACTGACAGTCGGGGCCTTCGGAGCAGGTCTGGCCGTTGTCACACGGCGGGCACGAGCCACCACCGCAGTCGATGTCGGTCTCGTCGCCATTGAGGATGAGATCGCTACAGCTCGGGTCCTCGCAGACCATGCCGCCCGGATCGCACTGATCCGACATGCAATCGTCGTTGTTGCCGCAGCCCTGTCCACCGCCGCACTTGTTCGCGCACGACCCTCCGCAATCCACGTCGGTCTCGTCACCGTCTTGGATGCCGTTGTCGCAGCTGGGCGGGTCCGCCGTCTCGTCGGCGGTCATGCCCGACGTCGATGCGGGACCATCGGTGGCATCGCCCGCGCCCGCGCTGGGGCAGTTGGTTGGATTGTCCTGGGAGAGGCCGTCGTCGACGCACGGATCGGCGCAGCCCGTCGTCCACCCGAGCGCCAAGGAACCGCAGGAAAGGAGGAGGAGTCGGTTGTGCATGCTCATGTCCAATGGGTCCTCAGACCAACGCGTTAGCCTATCCCGTGTGGGGGGTACAATTCCACTTTCTTCTCACGCGACCGACTCCCCACCGGGCCCCAGCAAGGACGATCGTGATCTGGCCCACCGCAGCCTCGGCACCTGCCACCCGCTCCGACGTGGGCCCCCGGAGGAGCCCAGCCTCAGACACTCACCTCGCTCGGCAGCCGTGTACCATCGCCCGGTCGATGCTGCGCTCCACCGCCACCGCCCCCGGCCTCCTCGCCGTGCTGCTGCTCTCCCTCGCCTGCAACGCCACGAGCGGCCCGCAGCCACAGCGCGCCACGTTCCCTCCCGGGGAGCGAGTCGCTCGGATCGGCACCGTCACCCTCGAGCTCGCCGAGGCCTACTACGATCTGCGCGGGGTGTCGCTGAAGGTGAGCATCACCAATCGCGGCGAGGCCCCGCTCGAGCTCGAGCGTGACGGGATCCTGCTCGCCTACAATCAGCTCGAGTTCCCCGTGCTGCCCAGCGAGGCACGCCGAGTGCCCGAGCGCACCCTGCTGGCCCCCGGTGCCACCGTGCAGCTCGAGCTCGGCTTTGGCACCG
The DNA here is from genome assembly GCA_041600735.1 of Nannocystaceae bacterium. Classification (GTDB taxonomy): domain Bacteria; phylum Myxococcota_A; class Polyangia; order Nannocystales; family Nannocystaceae; genus Paraliomyxa. The sequence goes on along the minus strand of JBFIJN010000508.1, from coordinate 3,134 downwards.
ACCAGCTGATGGTGCAAGCCGGCACGCTGCGCCTGCTGTCGATCCACGCCGGCAACGACACCTGGCTCGACCCGCTGTTGCTCACGATTCCGCCCCCCGCCGCATTCGTCGAGTCTGCCGCGCAGCCCGAGGAAGAGATCTAGCCGATGCCTACCGCCCCTCTCCTGCCCGCCCCTCGGGTCCTCGTGGTGGGGCTCGCCCTGCTCGCCGCGTGCGGCCCCAAGCCCACCACCGACGCCAGCGCGCCCCCTGCCCGCGCGACGCCGGCCTCCACCGAAGCGAGCGCCCCCGCCGAAGATCCGGCGCAGACCGAAGCCGCGGCCGCCGCTCGGGCTCGCTCCGCACCCGAGCCGGCCGGCCTCGCCGCGGGCATCATCTCCGACTTCGAGGGCGGCGAGCTCGGTAGCGAGTTCGGCGCGGGGTGGCAGCTCGCCACCGACGCGATGCAGGGCGGTGCCTCGAGCGTGGTGCTGACGGTCGAGAACGGTGCGCTGCGCATGGCGGGCACCATCGACGCGCGCTTGCTCCCCAAGGCATGGGCCGGCGCGATGTTCTTCCCGGGCGACCAGGCCATGCGCCCCGCCAACCTCGGCTCCAAGCCCACCCTCGTGTTCCAGGCGCTGGGCGACAGCCCGATGACCATCATGGTGTTCGCCGAGCACCTCGGGCTGGAGCCCGCCATCACGCAGGTCGAGATCGGCCCGGAGTGGGCCTCTTACCAGGTCGACCTGCAGGCGCTGGCCGGCGAGCTTCACGACGTCACCGCGATCGTCTTCAGCGGCCCCCCGAGGGCCGGCAAGTTCGTGCAGCAACTCGACGACGTACGCCTGCGATGAGGTCCGCTGCGGTAGCATCGCAGCGATGGCATGGATCGAAACGGTGCCCCCCGAGCTGGCCAGCGGCCGTCTGCGCCGCATCTACGACGCCGCGCTCGCCCGAGCCGGCAAGATCTTCAATGTCGTCGCCGTACAGAGCCAGCAGCCGCGAGTGCTCGACGCCTCGATGGGCTTGTACCTGCGCATCATGAAGGCCGACGACGAGCCGCTCACCCGGGCGCAGCGCGAGATGCTGGCGGTCACCGTGTCGCGCATCAACGCGTGTGACTACTGAGCCCGGGCTCACGCCCAGGACCTCCGGGTCGAGGTCCAAGACCGAGTCGATGCCGATGCGCTCGTCACCGCGATCCTGCACGATCATCAGCACGCACCGATCACCGCGGCCGAGCACGCCATGCTCGACTTCGCCGTCGCGCTCACCCGTGCGCCGCAGGCGATGACACGCGCCCATGTCGAGCAGCTGCGCGAGGTGGGCTTCGACGACCGCGCGATCTCGCAGATCGTGCAAGTGACCGCGCTGTTCAACTACTACAATCGCGTCGCGGACGGCCTCGGCATCGACCCCGAGCCGCCCTCGAGCGCCAGCGAGTGAGCCCGCCGCCGCGCCACCCGGCTACTCGGGGAGCGGGCCCTGGCCCTCGCGCAACACTTCGATCTCGTCGTCAACGAGCTTGAGCACGGTCGATGGCTCGGGCCACAGCGGCCCCCCGTCGACCACGACCTGCACCTCGCGCGAGAAGCGTTGCTCGTAGGCCTGCGGCTCCTCGAGCTCGAACTCGCCGTCGGCCGAGGTCACCGAGCCCGTGAGCAGCGGCTCGCCCAGCAGCTCGACCAGCATGCGGCAGACCGCGTGGTCGGGCACCCGCATGCCCACCTCGTGCCAGCGGTTCTTCATCTGTCGCGGAACGTCGCTGGTAGCCTGGAGCACCATCGTGTACGGCCCGGGCAGCAAGCGGCGCACCACGCGGAACACCCGGTTGCCCATGTGCCCGTAGCGCCCGAGCTCCGCGATCTCGTTGACCAGCATCGTGAGCGGCTTGGCGTGCTTCTCGGGATAGCCCTTCAGCTTGCGCAGCCGCGTGATCGCCTTCGGACTCGAGAGCGCGCAGCCGAACGCATACCCGGTGTCGGTCGGGTAGATGATCACGCCGTCGCGCTGCAACGCGTCGACCGCCGGCTTGAGCTGCCGGGGCGCAGGGCGTTCTATCTCGACACGGAGGAGCATCGCGGACGGTCGCGGGTCATGCCACAACCGCGAGGCGCTCGCCACCCAGACGCCGTTCGGCCGGCCCAATTCGGCCAATTTCTGGGCGAGGATACACACGCAGGGCGGCGGCGGTGCCTTCGTCGCCGCACTCCGCTCGTCGCCGCCCGCCTCGCCGCCCAACGATCTCTCGTCGACGGAGCCTGCCGGTTTTGCGTCGCCGTCCGCAGATCATGCGAACGCCAGCGTGCGCGGTAGAGCGCATGCTCTAGCTCATGCCACCCTACACCACGCCCACTCGGCACCGGTTGTCTCCGGGCGTCGCTGGCGGTCTCGCCGGTGGCGTACTCGTCGGTCTCATCTCGGCGGTCATCGCCGTCCTGTTCCTCGGTCCCGTCCTCGACTTCCAGTTCGGCTTGCTCGGCACGGCCCTCGTCGCCCTCGTCGGCGGCATGTACGGGGTCGTCGCGGGCGCCGTCGCGGCCGCCTCCGAGGTCGGTGAGCCCAGGGCCACGCCCACCATCAAGCCCGTCAAGCCCGCCAAGACCGCCCCGACGGCTCCCGGTCAGCCATCCCTCACCCCCGCGCACCGCAGCGCCTGATCGACCTGATCGAGAGGAGGCCCCGATGCTGCTCGCCAACCACTACTACCCCTCCACCGCCAACCACGACGGTCCCAGCCGTCCGCTCGAGCCCTCCCAGACCCCGGTGGGCCGCGTGATGAGCACCGCGCCGGTCGTGGCGCAGCATGACATGCCCCTCGAAGACGCGCGCGAGCTGATGCTCCGCGCGAGGATTCGGCACCTCCCGATCATGAACGGCGATCGCCTCGTCGACGTCGTCACCGATCGAGACCTTGCCAACTACTACAGCCTGGTCCGCAACTCGCAGGGCGTCACCGTGGGCGAGGTCCTCACCGGGGCCGCGCCCTACCTGTGCACGCAAGACACTCCGCTCGACGTCGTGTCGCGCTGCATGGTCGCCACCATGACCGAGGTCGCCGTCGTCGTCGACGAGGACATGCACGTGAAGGGCATCTTCACCGCCATCGACGCGCTGCGCTGCGTCGGCGGCGAGCTGCGCCTCCGCTAGCG
>JBFIJN010000507.1:0-6292 GCA_041600735.1 Nannocystaceae bacterium | reverse complement strand
TCGCGGCGCGGGTGGGGTGTGCTTGCTCGGGTGGGGGGCGCTGGGCTATGCCGGGGGGATGGTGATGCCTGCGCGCGAGGCACTGGGGACGCTCGTGTGGGTGTTCTTGGGCGGGGGCGTGGGGGCGACGCTGCGGGTGGTGTTGGCGGGGGCCATCGATGCGCGTGGGGGCTTGGGGCTGCCGCACTTGGGGACGCTGGTGGTCAACATGATCGGGTGCGTGGCGATCGGGGTGGCTGCGGTGGCACTGCCGGCGGGTACGCTGCGCACGGCGGTGGTGGGCGGGCTGCTCGGCGGGTTCACCACGTACAGCGCGTTTGCGTTGTTCTCGTACGAGCTCTTGCGTGACGAGCGACTGGGGTCGCTGTTCGCTCAGATCGGCATTCACGTGGTGCTGGGGATGATCTGCGTGTTCGCGGGGATGGCCGTGGGGCGCGTGGCGTTCGGAGCTGCGGGGGGCTAGGCGGGGATGTTGGTGCGAGACGCGGCGGCGCTGGTCCGGCGCGAAGATGGGGTCGCGCTGGGAGGGGTGCTCGATGCGGCCCTCGCTGCGGTGGATCCGGCGGCGGGGGTGGAGCGAAGCGTGGGGCTGGAGGGCTCGGTGCTGCGCGTCGGAGAGCATGGATTGCCGCTCGTGGCCGCGGCGCGCGTGTGGTGCATCGCGGTGGGCAAGGCGGCGGCGGCGATGGCCGAGGCGCTCGTGCGCCGGATCGGGCCAACGCGAGTGGCGGGGGGCGTGGTGGTGGTGAAGCACGCCACGGAGCGGGCGCTGGCTCCGCTCGATGGGGTGATGGGCGCGCACCCGATTCCCGACGCGCGCAGTGTGGCGGCGGGGCGGGCCGTGATGGATGTGCTGGGGCGGGTGCGGCCCGATGATGTGGTGATCGTGCTGCTCTCGGGCGGGGCGTCGTCGTTGATGGTCGTGCCCGTGCCGGGGGTCTCGCTCGAGGACCTGCAGGCGCTCGGGGGGGCACTGCTGCGTAGCGGGGCATCGATCGAAGCGATCAACGCGGTGCGCAAGAACCTCGACGTGCTCAAGGGGGGCGGCCTGCTGCGACGCGCAGCTCCGGCTCGCGTCGCGACGCTGGTGCTCTCGGATGTGGTCGACGCGCCGCTGCACGTGGTGGGCTCGGGGCCCACGCTGCCGGATCCGTCGGGGCTCGCGGCGGCTCGCGGGGTGCTCTCGCGTCACGGGGTCGTGGCACCGCCCAGCGTGTTGCGCTGGCTGGCGCGAGCAGAGCCGCCGAGCGTCGCGATCGAGCCGGGGCCGATCGTGGTGGTGGGGAGCAACGAGACGGCCGTGGAAGCTGCGCTCGGGGCGGGCCGGGCCGAAGGCTGGGTCGTGGAGCGACTGCCGTCGCTGCACGGCGAGGCGCGCGAGCGCGGGCGGGAGCTGGCGGCGCGGCTGCGGGCACCGCCGCTCGAGCGCCCGCGGTTGCTGGTCGCGGGCGGCGAGACCACGGTCACCGTCCGCGGGTCGGGCCGCGGCGGTCGCAATCAAGAGCTCGCGCTCGCGGCCCTACTCGAGCTCGAGCATGCACCGGGCCGGCCGCTGCTGGTCACGCTCGCGACCGACGGCGAAGATGGGCCCACCGATGCCGCGGGCGCGGTCGTCGATCGCGAGTCGGCCGCGCGGGCACGGGCGCTGGGCTTGGCGCCCGCCGAGCGGCTCGAGCACAACGATGCACACGCGGTCTTCGCTGGGCTCGGGGATCTGCTGCGGATCGGACCCACGGGGACGAACGTCTGCGATCTGGTCGTGGGGCTCGTGCGACCGCGCGCGTGAGCACCCGAGCGAGAAATCCTGAGCCGCTCGAGCCCGCTCGGGGAACGAGGGGCCATGGACGCGAGTAACCGGGGGCCCGAGTCGTGGTGGAGCGGGGTATTGGGGAGCGCGGTGCTGATCATCGGTGTCGGCTGCATGGTCGATATCGGAGCGAGCGGCGACGAAGTGACCACCGGGCTCACGTCTGCAACCGAGGGTGCAGCGAGTGAGGATGCGGGCTCGACGGGTGCCGCGAGCGAGAGCGGGGGCGAGGGCCCAAGCACGTCCGCGGAGTCGGGGCCGGCCGACGGCAGCAGCAGCAGCGAGGGCGGCGCGATGGACGAGGGCTGGGTGCTCGTGTGGTCCGACGAGTTCGACGGGGCGGCCATCGATCCGACTCGCTGGGAGCACGAGGTCGACTGCTGGGGCGGAGGCAACGGCGAGCAGCAGTGCTACACCGACGCGCCCGAGAACGCATTCGTCGAGGCGGGCGTGCTGCACATCGTGGCGCGCAACGGACTCACCAGCGGCCCCGCCACCCACGGAGACGATCCGGCCTACGATCCGGCGGACACCTCGGCAACCCTTCCGTACAGCTCGGCGCGGCTGCGCACGCGGGACCTGGGCGACTGGAGGTTCGGTCGGGTAGAGGTGCGGGCGCGGCTGCCGTTCGGACAGGGCACGTGGCCTGCGATCTGGATGCTGCCCACCGCGCGCGTCTACGGGGGCTGGGCCGCGTCGGGCGAGATCGACATCATGGAGGCGGTCAACCTCGGGGTCGACGGGGAGAAGCGCGTGCACGGCACGCTGCACTACGGATCGTACTGGCCCAACAACGTGTACAGCGGAGCCGAGTACTCGCTCCCCGGCGGGGTCGACCCGTCGCAAGACTTCCACGAGTACGCGGTGGAGTGGGAGCGCGGCGAGGTGCGCTGGTACGTCGACGGATTCCACTTCGCGAGCCAGCGCGAGGACGGCTGGTACACCCTGTTCGACGACGGGACCGGGCAGATGATCGTGGGCGAAGGCGCGGCACCGTTCGACGAGAGCTTCCACCTCATCCTCAACCTCGCGGTAGGGGGCGCGTGGGCGGCCAACGTGAATGCGGGAGGGATCGATCCCTCGGTGTTCCCACAAGCGCTGTCCATAGACTACGTGCGCGTCTATGAGTGCAGCGTGGATCCCGAGTCGGGGGACGGCTGCGATACCATTGGCGACGAGTTCGAGCTCGTGCCCGGGCACCCGGCACCGCAGTAGCCCCACCGCCGCAGCACCGACGATGACGAGCCCCTCATGCTCCTGAGTCCTTCGCAGCCGGTCGCGCCGGTGCTGCCCCTGCGCCCGGTGGCCCCGCTGCTGGCGCGGCTGCGTGCGAGGGAGCCGGCCGCGGCCGCGATGCTCTTCGATCGCCACGTGACCCAGGTGGAGCGCGCGGTGCAAGGCGTGCTGGGGCCCGACCCCGACGTCGAGGACTTGGTGCAGGACGCATTCGTCGCGGCGCTGCGCGGGATCGAGGGCTTTCGCGGCGACGAGAGCTCGCTCGGCGCGTGGGTGCGCGGCATCGCGGTGCGGCTCGCCCTCAAGAAGATCCGCTGGCGTCGAGCCCGACGCTGGCTGGGCCGACAGGGCTCCGAGGTGGTGCCCACGCTGCAGGCGGTCACCGACACCGACACCCAAGCCGCGCTCTCGCGGGCCTATGCGCTGCTCGAGCGCCTCCCCGCGCTGGAGCGGGCGGCGTTCGGCATGCGCTTCATCGAGGGCATGCGCCTCGAGGAGGTCGCCGAGGCGCTCGACGTGTCGCTGGCCACCGTCAAGCGACGCCTCACGAGCGGTCGGCAGCGCTTCGCGCGGCTCGCCGCGGGCGATGCCTTGCTGGGCCACTGGCTGCGAGAGGAGAGCGGACGATGAGCGACACGGTCGACGCATTGAAGGGGCTGACCGAGCGCATGGCCGAGCTCCAGCAGCAGCAGCGCGAGCGCGGCCAGAGCGGCCGCCACGCGCGGATGCGGGCCGAGCTGCTCGCGCGCATGGCCGAGCCCGCGAGCGCCACGCCGCGGCTGCGCTGGTGGGCGTGGTCCGGAGCCATCGGTGCGGTGGCGGCCGTCGTGCTGCTGGCGTGGCTCGCCCTGCGCCCGGGCCCGCTCACGTTCGAGGTGGAGTCTTCGGCGGCGAGCGGCCAAGCGCAGGCCTTCCTCACCGCGCGCGAGGACCAGCCGCTCCGACTCACCTTCTCCGACGGCAGCGCGGTGGAGCTGCGACCGCGGGCGCGCGTGCGCGTGGCCGCCCTGCGTGACGATGGTGCCGAGCTCGTGCTCGAGTCGGGGGCGATCGAGGCGCGGATCGAGCCCGCCGCCTCGAGCTCGTGGCGCGTGGTCGCGGGGCCCTATCGCGTCGATGTCGTGGGCACTGCGCTCACGGTGCGCTGGACCCCCGAGGACGAGGCGTTCGAGCTCGAGCTGCACGAGGGCCGCGCGCAGGTGCAAGGGCCGCGCATCGCGGGGACGCGCGCGGTCGAGGCCGGCGAGCACCTGGTGATCCGCGGGGCGGGCGAGCAGGCGAGCGCCACGGTGGTCGCCGAGCTCGAGGCGACGACCGTGGACGCGGGGGCGCAGCAGCCCGCCGAGCCCGCGGTGACGCCGAGCGGCTCGCGCTCCTCCGCCCGTCGTGGCCGCCGCGCCGCGGGGTCGCGCGCCGAGGCGACCCCAGACGAGGCCGCCGCGGACTGGCGAGCGCTCGCGCGCGGCGGCTCGTATCGCGCGGCGATCGAGGCGGCCGAGGCGACGGGGTTCTCATCGCTGTGTGCCGCGCTCGATGCCGAGGGGCTGCTCGAGCTGGCGGATGCCGGTCGCTACGCGCGACGCAGCGCACGCGCGCGCGAGGCCCTGCAGGCGCTGCGCCGACGCTTTGCCGGAAGCGAGCCCGCGGCCGTCGCCGCGTTCGATCTCGGGCGGCTCAGCACGGGTGCGAGCGGCTGCGAGGAGGCACAGCGGTGGTTTCGCACCTATCTCCGCGAGCGACCGCAGGGGTCGCTGGCGGAGGCGGCCCGCCGTCGGATCGACGAGTGCAAGTCGCCGCCCGACGAGGAGGTCGAAGCTACCCCGTGAGGCCGCGGCAGGGCACGAGCGGAGCCCGGCGCATGGTGTCGGCCTGCGTGGACGCGGTGATCGCCGCGCTGGTCGTGCTCGGCCCCACGCCCGCGCGCGCCGCTGCGCCCGCCGTGCCGAGCTCCGTGGATTCCGCCGACGCGACCGCGTCGACCCGCGTGGCCGTGGTCGGTCGCGCCGAGGCCGAGGTCACGATCCGCCTCGTCGCCGAGCTGCGCTTCTTGGGCTTCACCCCGCGGGTGATCGCCACGCCGAGCACGCCCGATCCCGAGGCCCTGCTCGCGCTGGCCCGCGCCCAGGCCGTAGCCGCCGCGATCGCGGTCGACATGGCGGGCGGGCGCGTCGAGGTGTGGATCGTGGATCGCGTGACCGGCAAGCAGCTCGCGCGGGAGCTGGTGCTCTCGACCGACCCCGCGAGCGACGGCCCGCGAGAGATCGCGGTGCGCTCGGTGGAGCTGCTGCGAGCCAGCCTCGCCGAGGTCGAGCGCGGACCGCCCCCGCCCGAGGCCGAGGTGATCGTGAGCCCCGCGGCTCGGCGCACGCTTCGACCCCCGCGCCCGCGACTCAGCCTCGGCGCGGGCGTGGCGGTCGGGCGCGCCCCCGGAGGCCTGCCCGTGGCCGCGCACGTGCGAGCCTTCGCGCGCTACACACCGCATCCCTACCTCGGCGTGGTGCTGGCCGGCACTGCGCCGCTGCATGCGGTGGAGGTCACGGGCCCCGAGGGGCTCGCGCGCGTGCGCACGGGGTGGCTGGGGGCGGGGCCGCGCGTGGGCCTGCGCCGCCCCGACGCGACCGTGGTGCCCGACCTCGGCCTCACGATCGGGGCGGCCTTCGTGGGGATGGACGGCCAGGCCGCGCCCGGCCTCGTGGGCGCGCGGGCGCGCGTCTTCGATGCGATCTTCGAAGGCGCAGCTGGGCTCGAGCTGGCGATCGCTCCGCGCGTGCGGGTGCGCCTCGAGGCCGCCGCAGCCGCGTGCGCCCGCACCGTGCGCGTGCGCTTCTCCGAGCGTCCGGTCGCCACGTGGTGCCGCCCGCACGTGCTGGGCTCGCTTGGAATTGGAGTCGCCGCATGGTGAGCCGTTTTCCCGGGCTCGGGGTACTGGGGATAGAGCGTGCAGCGCTCGGCTTGGTGATGATCATGGCGTGCGGCTTCGTGGATGGCGATCCGATCGTGACGGGCCTTGGCTCGAGCGGCTCGACCAGCGGGCCTGCGAGCACCGCGAGCACCTCGCCGACCGGATCGGCCGCGAGCGGCCCCTCGAGCGGCACCGCAGACGGCAGCGGGACGAGCGAGGCAGAGACCGGCACGGCGGGCGCGTGTGCCTGCGAGGGGCGGCAGCCTGGCGAGCGCTGCCTTCGCTTCATCAACGCGTGTGAAGAGACGGTGTGGGCGGGGGCCTCGGGGCTCGATGATCCCGCGGGC
>JBFIJN010000506.1:0-6297 GCA_041600735.1 Nannocystaceae bacterium | reverse complement strand
TCGAACGCGAGCCCCCGCCCGATCACCGCGGGCACGCTCTGCTCGGGCTGCATGTTGCCCGCGGTGAGCCCGGGCTCGAGCGCGCGCGCGCTGTTGTGGATCTCGTCGCCATCGATGCCGCTCGGCACCTCGGCCATGTGCCACACGCCCGCGTAGCGCTCGGCCCACACCGCGGCGGGATCGCCCGCGCTCGCGCCCGCGCCAAAGCGCAGCTGGAGCGCGAGCGACTCGCCGAGCGCGTAGTCGGGCAGGCGCACCCACAGCGCCAGCGTGCCGGCGGCCTCGTCGAGCTGCTCGAGCTCGGCCGCGAGCGGGTTGCCCGCGGCATCGGTGATCAGCGGATCTTCGCCGCTCGCCACGATCGCCGCGACGAGCTCGGGGGCCTCGAACGACACGAGCAGCGGGTAGCCCTCGAGCACCTCGGTGCTGCTGAGGAAGGCGGTGCTCACCTCGAGCCGCGCGAGCCAGCCGCACGTGGGCAGCTCGCCGCTGCCCGAGCCCGCGCTGCTCGAGTCGCTCGCCGCGGTCGTGCCCTCGCTCCCCTCGCCTGCGATCGGCTCACAGGCGCCGGGCCGCGCGGCGGCGTTGGGCGAGCGCATCCACTGGCTCTCGCAGGTCTCGCTCGGGTAGGCACACGCGCCGTCGTCGAGGCAGCGCCCGCTCGCTCCGCCGCGATCGCAGTCCTCGTCGCTCCCGCAGACCTTCGCAGGCGCACGAGTACTTGCCACCCTCACGGCGCTCGGGCTAGCTACTGCCCACGATGTCGCCCGCGACTGCGATCGTGCTCGCGGCCCTCGCCCGCTCCGGCGGGCCGCCCCCCCAGGTGCCCGAGGTCGAGGCTTCGGCCCCGATCCACGCGGCGGATCCGGATCCCGCCGCCCGCGCCGCCCGCTTGTTCCGCGACGGTGAATTCGCCGAGGCCGCCGCCGCGTTCGCGAGCGCGTACGAGCGCAGCGGCGATCCAGCGTTCTTGTTCGGGCGCGCGCAGGCGCTGCGACGCGCGGGCAATTGCGGCGCGGCGATCGACGTGTTCGAGGCATTCATCGCCACGTCGCCGCCCGCGGCCGACGTGCAGGCGGCCCGTGACGTGATCGAGGCCTGTCGATCGATCCTCGGCCAGGATGCGATCACGCCCGTCGCCGACGCGCCCGTGGCGGAGCCGACCGCACCCGAGCCGGAGCCGCCTCCCCCACCCCGCCCCGCTTGGCCGCGCGACGTGACCGGTGGCGTGCTGCTGGGCTCGGGCCTGGCGCTCGCCGTTGCGGGTGGGGTCGTGTACGGCACCGCGGCCGCGCAGGCCACCGCGCGCATCGAGACCGAGCAAGCCTACGAGGCCCGCCAGCAGCGGGTGCGCACGCTCGCCGCGACGGGCATCGCCCTGATGGTCGGCGGCGGGGCGCTGTTGGTGGGCAGCGTGGCGCGCTACGTCGTCGTGGCCCGCCGCGGGCGAGGGCACCGTGAAGGCGTCGCCCGCCGGCCCGCGCCGCTGACCTGGCGGTTCTGAGCCCAGCGCCAGCACGGGCCGAGGCGCTCGATCTCCGCTCGTGCACGCATGGCGAACCGCACCGCCGAGATTTTGGCTAGTATCAGCGCGATGCGATGGGGGCTCACGTTCGGCGCTGCGCTGACTGCCGCGCTCGCGTGCACGAGCCGCGAGTACTTCGTGTGCAGCGAGGATTCCGAGTGCAGGGGCGCGGCGGCGGCCGGGCAGTGCCAGCTCTCGGGAGCCTGTAGCTTCCCCGACGACGAGTGCCCCTCGGGTCAGCGCTATGGCGGCGCCGGTGAGCCCTCGCTCGCGGGCGAGTGCGTCGACCCAGCGACCAGCACCTCCGAGGGGCCCGAGGATTCATCCACGAGCGGCGCCGCCCCGAGCTCGACCGGCGATCCCACCGACCCGGTGCCGAACACGACCGGCGACGCCTGCCCCACCAGCTGGTGGGATTGCGCGTGGGCCCACCGCCAGCGCCTCGCGCTGACCACCCCGATCGAAGGCGAGCTGACCCACGTGCCCGTGCTCGTGCTGCTCCGCGCCGGGCGCGTGAACCACCAGCTCATGCAGGCCGACGGCGAGGACGTTCGCTTCGTGAGCGCGAGCGGCCTCGTCGCTCCCTACGAGATCGAGCGCTGGGATCCGGCGGGGGTCTCTTCGATCTGGATCAACGTCGACGCACTCGGGGGCGCCGCGGATCACCTGTGGCTCTACTACGGCAATCCCGTGGCCGAGAACGCCGAGGACCCGGCCGGCGTCTGGCCCGAGCCGTTCGCCGCGGTGTGGCACATGGAAGACGACCCCGTCGACTCGACCCCGCACGCCAACGACGCCGTGCCGAGCGGAACCACCACCGTCGTCACCGCGCACATCAGCAACGGCCGCGACATCACCAGCAGCAGCGCGCGCCTCGACGTGGGTGCACCGCCCTCGCTCGCCGAGCTCTTCGCCGGTGGCGGCACGGTGTCCGCGTGGATCCGCCTGCGCAATTGGGGGTCCAGCGGCTACGGCCGCATCGCCGACAAGGTAGGCAGCAACGAGGGCTGGCGCTTCAACGTCGCCAACGGCGGCTCGCTGCGCTTTGCGATCTGGCTCGACCCCAACACCTATCAAGAGTGGCTGACCCTGCCCGACACGATCGAGCGCCATCGCTGGATCCACGTGGCCGTCACCCATGATGCGCTGGGCGCCGAGCCCCCGCAGCTGTTCATCGACGGCGTGCCGAGCGAGCTCGATGCCCCCGCCATTCCGCCCATGGTGGACGCCGTGCCCTCGGATCTCGACGTGCCGCTCGCGCTCGGCAACCGCGTCAGCAACGACCGCCGCTTCGACGGCGTGCTCGACGAGGTCCGCATCGAGCGGACCACCCGCAGCGCCGAGTGGATCCGCGTGCAGTACGAGGCCATGAACGACGCGCTGCTCGGCTACGGAGCGATCGAGTCGTGGGAGGCACCGTGATCGCTCGTCGAGCACTGCTCGCGCTCGCGCTCGCAGGCGCCTGCGGGGCCCCGGACCCCGGCGAGGGCGAGGGGACCGAGGCCTCGAGCGGCTCGCTCCCCACGTCGACGGAGCCCGCGTCCACCGACGCACCCGCGACGACGCGCCCCAGCAACACGACCGACGACCCCAGCACCGATTCCACCGCCGGCGAGGGCGAGGGGGGCGTGATGCCGCTGCCGCCCTACTGCGGCGATGGAGCGCTCGACCCCGGCGAGGAGTGCGACGACGGCAACCTCTTCGACGACGACGGCTGCACCAATGCCTGCGTGCTTCCGTTCTGCGGTGACGCCATGGTGCAGGACGGCGAGGCCTGCGACGACGGCAACGACGACTACTCGGACGACTGCACGGTCTGCCGCTTCGCGTACTGCGGCGATGGGTTCGTGCGCTACTCCGAGGAGTGTGACGACGACAACGACAACGACGACGACGACTGCATCGACTGCTCGTTTGCCTACTGCGGCGATGGCTATCGCCGTGCCGGCGTCGAGGAGTGCGATGGCAACGATCTCGGCGGCCAGGACTGCGTGAGCCACGGCTTCGCCGAGGGCGTGCTGGCCTGCAACGGCGACTGCGGGTTCGACACGTCGATGTGCGTCGACGCGCCCGTGCGCTGACGCGAGGCGCGTTCTCGCGTCTTCTCCACGCTGGTACTTTCGCGCGGCCGGTCGCGTGAATGGACCCGCACCCCGCAGATCGCCCGCCGTGAAGCGATATCGACCGCAGAATGGTCGATATCGCCCACCCAGTGTGCTCACCCATCGAGATCCTCGATCGACAGCGAGGGTCTCGAACCGTAACATGCAAGGATCCCTGTATCAGCACACTCGGTACAGGCACGGGGGATTCGATGATGGTAATGACGAGGACCAATTGTTTCGACATCATTCAACGGGGGGCGCTCGCCCTCGGCTTGTTCATCCACGTGGGCTGTGGCGACGGCACCGAGGACCTCGAGGTGCCTCGCGACGCGCCCACGACGTCGTATGGCTCGACCTCGTATGGCACGACCTCGTATGGCTCGACCTCGTACGGATCGACCTCGACCGGCACGACCTGGTACGGCTCGACCACGTCGGGATCGAGCTCGAGCGGCGAGTGCCCTGCGAGCGGGGGAGAGTGCCCAGACTGCCCTAGCCCCCCGCCGGAGGATGACTCGGGTACGGGTGGAGACTCCACCAGCACCGGTGGCGATTCCACCAGCACCGGCGGAGACTCCACCAGCACCGGAGAGCCACACTCTGGCTCGACCGGCTACCACGCCTCGTCGACGGGCTACACCCCGCCCTCCGGCTCGACCGGGTACTACTCGTCGACGGGCTACGTGCCGATCGAGCAAGGCGACCCGTATGCGCTCGCGGCCCGACCGCATACCCAGGCCTCGGGCGGCACCGCCAACTGCCCGGGTACGACCCAGCTCCCGGCCAACTGCTCGGCCGTCAACGGTACGTCGAACAACTCGGCCCGATGGTTGTGGTGCCACCGCAACGCCGGAGGGTGGCCCGACGGCTGGCTGGTCTGCGCGTGTGCCGACTTCACGGTCAGCAACAACGTCAACCAAGCGATCATCGATCAGATCGAGAGCAACTGTCAGGGCAAGCCCACCCCGCAAGAGGTGCTCGAGTGCGTCGGCGAGCTGTGCGATGCCGCGGTGGGCGGCACCGAGGCCGAGAACGAGGGCGTGTGCCGCCACCACGCCGCGTGCGTCGACGACGTCCTCGACGAGATGGGGCTGCCGCACAGCTTCGACGAGAGCCCCACTCACTTGTGGAACGAGGCCCCGGTCGACACCGATGGCGACGGCGTCAACGATGCCACGCTCATCATGGACTCCTACAACGGGATCTACATCCTGTGCACGTAGCGTGAGCTGGTGCTAGTCGCCGACCTCTGCGCGAGCGGAGGTCGGTCGCAGCGCGCCGCCGTGCTCCGCGAGCCAGGCGTCTACTTCGTCGATCGTGATCGGCAAGGCCGGTCCCAGCTCGACGTGGAGCTCCCGCGCCCGCTGGGCCAGCGCTCGCGCGCGCGCCCGCTCCGGGGGGTGGACCCGCCACAGGCACCGCGCCAGCGCAAAGCAGGTGGACGCGAGCTGGCCTCGCGCCCGGTCGCTGCTCTCGAAGATCACCAGCGCGCGCTCGAGCCGCGGGCGGGCATCGTCGGGACGATCGAGCGCCAGCTCGACCAGCCCAAGGTGCACCAGCGCCGACCCAACCTCTGGATGATCGGGACCCCACGTGTGCTCGAAGATCGCCAGCGCCCGCTCGGCGCGCCCGAGCGCCTCGGCGGGCCGCTCGAGCTTCAGCAAGACCCCGCCCACGTTGCCCAGCGACCGCGCGAGGTCGGGATGGTCGGCCTCGAGCACCCGCTCCTTGATCGCCAGCGCCCGCTGGTGATGGTCGAGGGCCGCTTCGAGCTGCTCGAGCCCCTGCAGCGCCGCGCCCATGTTGTCGAGGACCGTAGCCACGTTGGGGTGATCGGCGCCCACCGTCTTGATGAAGATCGCGTGCGCCTCGCGAAACTCCTCGAGCGCTTCCGTGTGCCGTCCTTGACGCTCCAGCGTGACGCCCAGGTTGAGCCGGGTCGCCGCCACGTTGGGGTGATCGGGGCCCAGCACCTTGGTGAAGATGGCGAGCGCGCGCCCATACATCGCGCGGGACTCGTCGAACGCATCCTGTCGACGCAGCGCGACGCCCACGTTGATCAGCGTCGCGGCCACGGCCGGATGCTCGGGCCCGAGCGCGCGCTCGCGGATCGCCAGCGCACGCCGATGATGGACGAGCGCCTCCTCGTGCTCCGCCTTCTCCTCGAGCACCGCCCCCAGGCTGGTGAGGGTGGAGGCGAGCTGGGGGTGGTCGGGGCCAAGCACGCGCTCATGGATCGCGAGCGCGCGCCGGTGGTGCTCCAGCGCCTCGCTGGGCCGTCCCATCACGCGCACCGTGTTGCCGAGGTTGTCGAGTGCTTGGGCCGTGGCGACGTCGTCGGTGCCCAGCACCCGCTCGCGGATCGCCAGCGCCCGCTGGTGATGGTCGAGCGCCTCGGGGTACTTGCCCTCGCGCAGCAGCACGTCGCCCACATTGATGAGCGTGCGCGCCACGGCGCCTTCGCCCTGCCGCTGGGCCAGCGCCAACGCGGTGATCCCCCACTGGCGCCCCTCGACGAAGCGAGCCTGGCGACCGCCGACCACGTCCACCAGGATCTCGGCCGCGCCCGCGGTGACCTGCTCGTGACCGTGCTGCAGCGCGAGTGCATAGGCCTGCACCAGCAACGCCTCGGCTTCGGGGTAGTGGCCTTGCGCGCCGAGGATCTCC
>JBFIJN010000505.1:0-6314 GCA_041600735.1 Nannocystaceae bacterium | reverse complement strand
GGCGTCGATCCTCACCGTGATCGACGACAAGCCCAAGCGGATCCGCTTCGACGGGACCGAGATCACCATCGCCGACGAGCCGGCCGCGTTCAGGGTCTGAGCGGCCCGCGCTCGCCGGAGCGGGGGTCCGATTGCGAAGCTGCTCACGCCCACGGTGGTGATCGTGTGGCTCGTCGAGCCGCTGTTTCCCGCGCTCGATCGCCTGCACTCCGTCTTCGAGCTGCGCGAGCGCCACACGCACACGCTGTTCAGCGATCAGCTCGGGATCCACGTGCTGCAGCTGTCGGCGCTGTCGCCATCGCACGCGACCGGCTATCCTGGCACGGTAGAGCGCTGGGCCCGATTCCTGACGGCGCGCAGCGAAGCCGAGCTCGAAGAGCTGGCCGCAGAGGATCCGATCATGACCCTCGCCAAGAACACCCTCGATGCGCTCTCGCAAGACCCCGCGACCCGCCGCCGCGCCCGCGAGCGCGCGGACGCGATCAAGCTCTACGAGATCGACCTGCTCGCGAGCCGTCTCGAAGGGGAAGCCAAGGGTAAGGCCGAGGGCAAAGCCGAGGGCAAGGCCGAGCTCTTGCTGAAGCTGCTCGAGCTGCGCTTCGGCCCGCCCTCGCGCTCCACCCGAGCACTCGTCGAGGCCGCTACGATCGCGCAGCTCGACGCGTTTGCCGAGCGTGTGCTCACCGCGGAGACCCTCGACGAGGTGCTCGCTCTCTAGGGGGTGTCCCTCATTGCCACGCGAGCGGGTAACACCGCCCCCGGGCCGCATTGCCGCGTTGCTCGTCAGTCAACCTAGCTTGGATCTTGCTCGTGACTCGAGAGGCGCACGGTGGCCCTTGCGCTTGCCGAAGCCGGTGGCGTGCGCAGGGGCGCGCGCTTCATGTGTGCGG
The DNA here is from genome assembly GCA_041600735.1 of Nannocystaceae bacterium. Taxonomy (GTDB): domain Bacteria; phylum Myxococcota_A; class Polyangia; order Nannocystales; family Nannocystaceae; genus Paraliomyxa. Next base: position 5,424 of record JBFIJN010000505.1, on the reverse strand, counting down.
TTGGCGACGAAACGCCGTTCGTTGAGGAACAGAGGTGAAGTCATCACGAATCGAAGGAGGAGCGCCTATGCGCGGCCGCTTGTTGTTCAATCCGGGCCAACTACTGCTTCGTCGGTCGTGACGTCGGTGCCCTCGGGGGTCGATTTCGCGAGCGCTCGAGGTGGTGATTCCGACCCCAAAGACGATGAACACGATGATGATGAATCACTCTCTCCCTAGTTCCTCGGCGGCCATGCTGGTGCTCACGCTCGGTGCATGCCAGTCGATGGATGACACCAACGCGTTTCGTAGCACGTACACGACCAACGTGACGCTCACCGCGGGTGACTCGGGCGGGCCGAGCTGCGAGCCGGAGAAGCCCGTCGATGTCGACCCGCGGCGCTCGCTGTTCGAGACGCACGAGGAGGCGCTCACCCACCTCACGATGGAGGCGGCCCTCGAAGCGGTGGCCGTCAATGCGGGCCTGCTCTCGCAGCCCGCGGTCACGCACGACCAGCTCATCGACACCTACGCCACGGGTCCCGGGCTCGGCCTCGGGGCGCACTGCGACGACGCGCTGGCCTTCGACGGCACGCCCGGCCTCAATGGCTACCCGCACGCTTGCCCGCGCGCCGAGAGCGGCCAGCTCGGCAACCTCGACGACTGGTTTCCGATCGCCGCGGTCAACCGCTTCGATCTGGCGCCCGCGGATGGTGCCAACTGCGGCGAGGCGCGGCTGGTGCTGGCCAACAACGCCCAGAATCGCATGTTCACGATCTTCGAGGCCAAGGTCCCCAACCCCGATCCGGCGTGTGGGATCGATGCCTGTGCTCCGGTGCAGCAGTTCTGGGCGAGCCTCACCGACATCGACGACCCTGCGCTGCGGGCGGAGGAGCTGCGCATGGCCTACCTCGACGGGCACCCCGACCTCCTCGCCGCGGGCGTTGGGCCGTTCTTGAACAAGAACAACCTGACGTTCGGGGCGGGGCAGATCCGCACGAACAACTTCGATCAGTTTCCCTGGACGCTGCGCGAGTTCAAGGCGATCGCGGTCAAGCAGGAGACCAAGGGCAATCCCCAGCAAGAGCTCGGACCGTCGGGCGGATCCGCCGTGGGGCTGCTGCGCATGGTGCCGGTTCCGGTCGCGGCCAACCCCTTCGGCCAGCTGTGGACCGACACGATTGCGCTGCCCAGCTCGGGGGTGTGCCACCCGGCGCTCGTCGACACGGTGCAGCACCTGATGACCGACGATCCGAACTTGATGGCGGTCGACGTGCCGCTTGCCTGCCTCGCCGCCGAGAGCCCCGACGCGGCCGTGCAGCAGTACCACCTGCGGCTCGCGGCCGGCAGCAGCGGGCCCGGGTCGCTCACGCAGGCGATCCAAGACGAGATCGACGCGCTCGATCCCAGCAGCGGGCTCACGCCGGCGAACATCGCCCGGCGGGCCGCGTTCGCGGGTGGCTGCATCGGCTGTCACCAGCAGACCAACGGCGCCAACCTGGGCGGCGGCGTCATCGCGCCCTCGTCGGCCGGCTTCGTGCACACGCGGGAGTTCCAGTTCGAGGACTGTGGCAACGGCGACCCCTCGTGCTTCTTCATCTCGCAGGCGCTCAAGAGCAGCTTCCTCCCGCATCGCGAGTCGGTGATGGAGACGTACCTCAACGGTGGCCCCTGCTGTGAGGGCGATCCGAGCACCGATCCGAGCGAGCCCGCCGATCCGGTGATCCCCGCCGAGCCCATGGACGAGGAGGACGTCGACGCCGAGGCCTTCATGGAGGCCGAGGCCGAGCACGAGGCGCAGGGAGCCCAGAGCACGATCGCGGGCGCGCCCATCGGTCGCTCGCACTGATCGGTGGCTCGCAGAGCGCTGTTCGCTGGAGTGCTCGGGCCACGACGCGGCCCGAGCACTTCGCCATTGTGGCGCGCGCGCCGTGGGGCCACGATCGCCGCCATGCAGGCCTTGCGAGTGCGCTACACCGTGCGGGAAGACTTCGTCGCCACCAATCGCCAGAACATCGCCGCCGTGATGGCAGAGTGAAGCGAGCGAGACCTCGCGAGCGCTGGTGCCCACCTCGTCGGGGACTCGGGCGCTCGCACGGCGAGGAGGGGTAGGCCTCCTCGCCGCGCTCTAGGCTCGCGCTAGCAGCCGAGCCCGCCGAGGCCGTTCGCCGTGGGGACTCGCCACACGCAGGAGTTGAGGCAGGCGTCGCTCTCGTCGAGGTTGCCGTCGTCGCACTGCTCCTCGACCGAGTCGACTACGCCGTTGCCACACGAGGGCGTGGGAGCGCAGCACACGGCCCGCGAGGTGGTCTCGTTGCAGCCAAAGCCGCTCGGGCAGGCGGCGCGAGAGCTGCCGAAGCCACAGTTGAGCGGAGCGTCCTGGTTGAGGTTGGTGATCCCGTCGTAGGGCCCGAGCGAGTAGTGACCCGCTCCCCCACCGCCGCGGCAGTAGATCTCGCCGAGGACCGAGCTTGCGCCGCCCCCGACGGGGAAGTCCCACCCGGTGTTGCGGTTGCTCAGCTGCGGCTGGGTGCACAGCCCCCAGCCGGTGGGGCAGAGCACTTCGAAGTTTTCCTCGCAGGTCACGTCGGTGGGATCGTCACACACCACCGCGTCGTTGCCGGGGCTCACCGACAGCTGGTCCGCGCCGCCGAGGCAATCCGCCGCCGCCCCGCAGCCCGGCACGCGGATGCTGATGTCGTCGACGTTCCAGCCCGAGCACGTGAACACTCCGCCCGAGTTGATGTTGAAGCCGATGCGGATCTGCATGTTGGCGTTGGCGTAGGCGCCGATGTCGTAGGTGACCTCGGTCCACGCCGCGTCCATGACCCCCGGCGCGCCCTCGGTCTGGAACACCGTCTGCCAGGCGGCCCCGTCCCACACCTGGATCTGGTTCTGCATGTACGGGGTGTAGTCGCTGTTGAGCCAGCGCCACAGGTTGAGCTGGAGCGCGGCCTGTCCGGCGGTATTGATGACCGGGCTGGTCAGGTAATAGAAGGGGTGGATCGCGGTGCTGGCGTTGCCGCCGATCACCACGCCGGCCAAGCCGTTGTCCGCGGTGGGCGTGTGGTCTTCCGCCGGATCGCCGTTGCCACAGGCGCCGGGGCTGGGCGAGCCGATGGCGGGACCGATCCCCCACTCGGTGCCGAGGGTCCAGCCCGCCGAGTTGTCGGAGAAATCCTCCTCGAACAGCGGCACACCGGGGCAGGGCACGCAGCCGGGCAGGCACTCGGTCCCGGTGTTGCCGTCGTCGCAGGTCTCGCCGGCCGCGGGGTTGAGCACCCCGTCGCCGCAGACTGCGGCCGTGCAGTCGGCGTCGCACATCGGTGACTCACCGCCGTCGTCGCACTCCTCGCCGGCCGTCATGTTGACCACGCTGTCTCCGCATGCGGACGGCGTGCAGTCGAGATCGCAAGCCGGGGACTCGCCCGCATCGTCGCAGAGCTCGCCCGCCGCCATGTTCGTGAGGCCGTCACCGCAGGCGGCCGGGGTGCAGTCGAGGTCGCACGCCGCGGACTCGCCGGCGTCGTCGCAGGACTCGCCCGCCGTCATGTTGACCTGACCATCGCCACACGAGGCGGTGGAGCAATCGGTGTCGCACCCGAGCGACTCGCCGGCGTCGTCGCACTGCTCGCCCGCCATCGCGTTGGTGATGCCGTCGCCGCACGAGGCCACCGTGCAGTTGCTGTTGCAGGCCGGGGACTCGCCAGCGTCGTCACACAGCTCGCCCGCGGTCATGTTGACGATGCCGTCGCCACACGTTGCGTTGGTGCAGTCGGCGTTGCAGGCCGCCGAGCGTCCGGCGTCGTCGCACTGCTCACCCGCGGTCGCGTTGAAGATCCCGTCGCCGCACGCCGCCGCCGAGCAGTCGACGTTGCACGCGGCAGACTCGCCCCCGTCGTCGCACGTCTCCCCGGCGGACATGTTCAGCACCCCGTCGCCGCACGAGGCCAGCGTGCAGTCGTCGTTGCACGCATCCGAGCGTCCGCTGTCGTCACAGGCCTCGCCCGCGGAGGCGTTGACCACCCCGTCGCCGCACTGCGCCGCGGTGCAGTCATCGTTGCAGGTGGCCGACTCTCCGCTGTCGTCGCAGTCCTCACCGGGATCGACCACCCCGTCGCCGCACTCGGGCAGGCTGCCCGTCGTCCCGTCGGTGCTGCCCCCGGTGCTGTCCGCAGTGGTTTCTCCGGTCCCGCCGCTGCTGTCGATGCCGGTCGTCGGCGCCGCGGTGGTGGGGGCCGTATCGCTCGCGGTGGTGCTCTCTCCACCCGAGCTCGATTCCGAGCCCGTTACGGTGGGCACGTCATCACCTGGACAGGCGGATAGTGCCAGCGTAGCGAGAAGCGCAATCCTCGAGCGTGTGGGGAGGCCGTTCCTGTATATCACGCAACGGATGTTACAGTGGCCGCGCGCGATGATGTTGTCGGTGTTTCCCTGGAAGTCGACCAAGAAACTCCGCAACCGCGGAGCTCCGACGCTCCGCGCGGCGCACGAATTGCCGCACCTGCAGGGCTCGCGACGCCTCTATAGATCCGGGTGAATCTCCACTGGCAGTCCCGTCGCTTCGCCCAGCGCGGTCGCCAGCGCCCGCACCCACCCCGAGTCGCACAGCAGATCGAGGCCATCGTAGATGAAGGAGCCTTGGCTAGCGATCGGCTCCTTCACCCTCACGAGCTCCAGCTCGCGGCCGGAGACGCGGCGCAGTCGGATGGAGCGATCGACCCAGTCGGCGCTGAGGTCCCCCTCGATCGCCGCGACGCTCGCGAGGTCCACGAGCTCGGCCCCCACGTGTAGGTGCCCTTGGTGAGCGATCAAGACGCGACCTTCGGGCTTCCACACCTGGAATCCGCCGTCTCCCGTCTTGCCCCACGCGACACTCCACGGCGTGGCGTACATCGCATCGCAGTCGCCGATCACCGTGGTCCAGCGCGCCCGCAGCTCTCGCTCGAGTCGCTCGCGCTCGACCGCGCTCATCCACACATCGGCGAGCTCGCGGGTCGGCGCTGCGAGGGCGACGACGAGCACCCGCTCCGCGATCGACGGGTATGAGCTGTACTGGGCGCGCAGGCAGGCGATGCTCGTGTCGGCGGCGCACCGCTCGACGAGGCGCGCGAGGATCGGCTCGGCGCTCGTGCACTGCTCGCGCAGCGTGGCTCGGGCGGCCTCGTCGTCGTGCGTCATCGATGATGCATCGTAGTCTCAGGCGATGGTCGATGCACGTGAATCGCCGCTGGACCCTCGACCGTACGCTCACCTCGACGTGTTCTACACCAAGCGTGACGAGGGGCAGGGGGCTCGAGTCGCCGAGCTTCAACCGCCTCCTCGCAGCAGCCGGCAGCCCGCGTCCTCGCGCGGGGCTCACGACTCGCCGCGCCGCGGAAACGACAGTCGCCACCAACGGGTGGCGACGGGCCTGCACCCAGCTCGCAGAACGGTGTGCGTGTC
>JBFIJN010000504.1:0-6314 GCA_041600735.1 Nannocystaceae bacterium | reverse complement strand
TCGCCGTCCTGCCTCACCCCGCGTCTGTTACCGTCGCTCTCGATGACCGCCCCCACGCTCGCGATCCGCGGCGGCCTGGTGTTCGACGGCCTCGGCACCGCGCCCCGCACCGCCGACGTGCTCGTCGAGGACGGCAAGATCGCCGCCGTCGCGCCCCCGGGCACGAGCTTCCCCGCGCACGCGCAGCCGATCGATGCCACCGACGCCTGGGTCACGCCCGGGTTCATCGATTGCCACACGCACTACGACGCGGAGGTCGAGCTCGCGCCGGCGCTGGGCGAGTCGGTGCGCCACGGGGTGACGACGATCATGCTCGGCAGCTGCGGGCTCTCGCTGGCGGTGGGCAAGCCGCTGGACCTCGCCGACATGTTCTGCCGCGTGGAGGGGATTCCGCGGGCCACGGTGGCTCCGCTGCTCGAGCGCATCAAGGACTGGGAGACGCCGGCGCAGTACCTCGAGCACCTCGAGCGCCTGCCGCTCGGGCCCCACGTGGCCAACCTGCTGGGGCACTCCACCATCCGCGCGCATGCGATGGGGCTGGGGCGCAGCCTCGACGCGAGCGCGCGCCCTACCGCCGATGAGATGGGCTGCATGGAGCGACTGGTCGAGCACGCGCTCGACGCGGGCTACCTGGGGCTCTCGATCAACACGCTGCCGTGGGACAAGATGGATGGCGAGGAATTCCGCAGCCGCCCGACCCCCTCGGTGTTCGGCACGTGGCGCGAGTATCGACGGCTGTCGGCGATCCTGCGCCGTCGCGGTCGCGTGTTCCAGGGCGTGCCCAACCTGCGCACCAAGCTCAACATCTTCGCGTTCCTGCTGCACAGCAGCGGCATCCTGCGGCGACCGCTCAAGACCACGATCATCGCGCTCATCGATGCCAAGTCCTCGCGCGGGGCGTTCCGCCTGGCCGCCGCGCTGACGCGCTTCGTGAACACGATGCTGCGCGCCGACGTGCGCTTCCAGGCGCTGCCCGTTCCGTTCGATCTCTACACCGACGGCATGGAGGTTCCGGTGCTCGAGGAGATCGCAGCCGGTACCGAGGCGCTCCACCTGCAGACCCACGAGGCCCGCGCGCGCCTGCTCGGCGACCCGGCCTACCGCGCCCGCTTCAAGCGACAGTGGGCGAGCTGGCTGTTCGGTCGCGCCTACCACCGCGATCTGGCGCAGACCGAGATCATCGAGGCCCCGGACCCCGCGGTGGTGGGCCGCTCGTTCGGCGAGGTGGCCAGCGCCCGCGGCATCGAGGCCGTCGATGCCTATCTCGATCTGGTGGCCGAGCACGGCAACGCGCTGCGCTGGTACACGGTGGTGGGCAACGACCGCCCGCGCTGGCTCGAGTGGATCATGACGCGGCCCGACGTCCTCATCGGGTTCTCCGACGCCGGCGCGCACCTGCGCAACATGGCCTACTACAACTTCCCGCTGCGCATGCTGAAGCGCGTGCGCGATGCCGAGAGCGCCGGGCGACCGTTCATGACCGTCGAGCGCGCGGTCCAGCGCCTCACCTCCGAGATCGCCCAGTGGATGGGCCTGGAGGCCGGCACGCTGCGCGAAGGGGACCGCGCCGACGTGGCGATCGTCGATCCCGCCGGCCTCGACGAGGCTGTCGAGTGCGCACGGGAATCCCCGATGCCCGGATTCGCCGATCTACGACGCATGGTGCGGCGCAACGACGCGGCCGTGCGCGCAGTGCTGGTGAGCGGGCGCGTGGCCTATCGCCCGGGCGAGCTCGCCGCGGACCTCGGCCACGTGCGCGGCTATGGCACCGTGCTGCGCGCGCGTACATAAACGCTGGTCAACGCGAAAATCCGCGCCGACAATGCCGGCTCGGACTTGTCATGATCATGCGCGCACTTCCATCTTCTTCATCGTTGCTGACCGCCGCACTCGGGGTGGTCTCGATCGTAGGCACGCTCTCGCTCGGCGAGCGCGAGGCCCAGGCCGTACCCGGCTACGTGCGCTCGAACGCCGGCGCCCCGTGGGGCTCGACCGCCAACGAGCAAGCCATGGACATGGTGTTCGGCGCCGGCGGCTGGGATGACCTGCGCTACGAGACGGTCAACGTCGTCACGCTGTTCTCGCCGGTCTACACGTTCCTCTACATGGAGGGCAGCGACAACAACGCGCAAGAGCTGGAGGGGTTCCTCATGGCCAACCAGGCCGCGCTCGAGGCGTGGGTGAACGCGGGCGGGACCCTCTTCCTCAATGCGGGGCCCAACGAGGGCGGGATCCAGAACTGGGGCTTTGGCGGGATCACGCTCAACTACCCCGACTTCCCCGTCGACCCCGGCATGCCGGTCGACCCCGGTCACCCGATCTGGAACGGGCCGTTCTTGCCGACCGCACCCAACTGGACCGGCAGCTCCTACGCCCACGCCAGCGTGAGCGGCCCCGGGCTCATCCCGCACATCATCGATGCAGACGGCGGCAACCCCAACATGGGCGAGCTGGACTGGGGTAGCGGTCGCATCATGTTCGGTGGGCTCACCACCTCGAACTTCTGGACCCCGGCCGCCGAGTCGCTCAACCTGCGCGCCAACGTGATCGCCTACCTCGCGGCGGGCGACGGCGACGGCGACGGGTTCAACGACTTCGAGGACAACTGCCCGGCGATCTTCAACCCCGGCCAGGAAGACGACGACCTCGACGGCATCGGCGACGTGTGTGACCTCTGCCTGGGCGATCCCGGCAACGACGCCGACGGCGACGGGATCTGTGCGGCGATGGACAACTGTCCCAACGACGCCAACCCGGGGCAGGCCGACGCCGACGTCGACGGCCTCGGTGACGCCTGCGATCCGTGCCCGGGCGACGTGGGCAACGACCCCGACGGCGACGAGATCTGCGCGGCGATGGACAACTGTCCCGACGCCTTCAACCCCACCCAGATCGACCAAGACGGCGACGGCATCGGAGCGGTCTGCGACGTGTGCCCGCTCGATGCCGACAACGACGGCGACGGCGACATGCTGTGCGCCAACGATGACAACTGCCCCGCGATCGCCAATGCCGGGCAAGAAGACGCCGACATGGACGGCGTGGGCGACGTGTGTGACGCGTGCCCGGACGACGACGACACGATCGCCGATGTCGACATGGACGGGCTGTGCGCCGCAGACGACAACTGCCCCGACGACGCCAACGTCGATCAGGCCGACGGGGACCGAGACGGCCGCGGCGATGCCTGCGACGTGTGTCCCAACGATCCGCTCGACGACGAAGATCGCGACGGCGTGTGCGCCGATGAGGACAACTGCCCGGATGTGTTCAACCCCGAGCAAGACCCGGACGCGTGCGCGCCGATCGGCACGACCGGCGACTCGACGGGGGCGGGCCAGGACGAGACCGGGCCCGACCACGAAGAGTCCGGCGGCGTCGAGCCCGGCACCACCAGCGGCCCGAGCGACGAGTCGAGCGGATCCTCGGGTACCGGTGACGATGGCAGCGGCCAGGTCGATCCCGGCGGCTGCGCATGCCGGGCCGACTCGAGCGGCGGACGGGCGCTGCCCTGGTGGCTGGCGCTGCTGATGGGCGCGGGTGCGAGCCGGCGTCGTCGCCGTCGCGCGGCCTAGCCGCTGCGGGCGCCGCTTGGGGCTCCCCGCGGAGCCCCGAGCCGCCCTCTTGCCCCTGCCTCCCTAGCCTAGCCGCTACTCGATCGTGAACGGTAGGACGGCGAGCTCCTCGCCGTCCTCGCCGAGCACGATCACGCGCTGCTCGCCCACGAGCTTGAGCGTGCGATAGGCCCGCGTGCGGTGGAGGTCGCGCACGGGGATCGTGACGGGCACGGGCGGGCTGCGCCGCCCGGACTTCACGTTCTCCCAGGTGACGCTGAGGCGGATGTCGGCGTCGCTCTCGTTGCTGGCCTCGATGAAGAGATTGACCTTGGTCCCCGACGCGAACGTGGTCGCGGGATCGACGGGCTGGCGCTTCACCACGTCGTGCGCGAGCACCAGCTTGAGCAGCTTGGCATTGGAGCCGATGGAGACCGGCGAGAACGCTTCGCCAGGCGTGGGGCCGGCGGGCTCGGTCGGCTCGACGAGATCGCTCGGCTCGGCGGGATCGCTCGGCTCGACCGGATCGCTCGGGCTGGGATCGGCGACCTCGTCGACGGGATCGCTCGGCTCGGCGTTCGCGGGCTCGGCGTTCGCGGGCTCGACGTTCGCGGGCTCGGCGTTCGCGGGCTCGGCCTTCGCAGGCTCCGCGCTGGCCGGCGCGGCCTTGTTCCCGACCTCGGCCTTCGCGGGCGGAGCCCCCTTCGGGGCCGCGCTGCTGCTGTCGCAGGCAACCAGGATCGTGAGGGCCAGTAGGCCCGAGAGACGGTGTGGGGAGGTGTTCATGACCCAGCTGCGACGCATTCCGCGAGTGTGCCATTCCCCGCGAGCAAGCGCCCGGAAAGGGTCGCTGGCCGGCCAAGCAATCCGCGCGAGCGACTCGATGGCCGCAAAGCTTGCAGGGCCGCTGGGGCCCCGAAACCGATAGCGTAGAGTCGAGCGCCAAGGCGTGATACGGCGACCAGACTACGATGATACGGTAAGTGTGGAACCGCTCTGCGATCGAGCAATGGCCAAGTCCCATGACCGACCCGACCGACTCTCCTCCCACCGAGGCTCCGCCTGACACCATGGTGCCAGTGGTGGGGCTGGGCGCATCGGCGGGAGGTCTGGCCGCGCTCGAGCAATTCATCAGCCACGTGCCGCCGAGTCCCCCCGCCGCGTTCGTGGTCGTCACGCACCAGCACCCGAACCACACGTCGCTGCTGCACGAATTGCTCGGGCGCAAGACGGAGATGCCCGTGCACTTGCACGAAGGTGTCGCGACCGTCGAGCGGGGTCACGTCTACGTGGCACCCCCGGGCCGCGTGCTGATGCTCGTCGACAACGAGCTCCACGCGCGGGAGCCCAGCGCCACCGCCCGGCCCTACCTCCCGATCGATGTCTTCTTTCGCTCGCTGGCCGCGAGCCGCAAGCAACGCGCCATCGGCATCATCTTGTCGGGCACGGGATCCGACGGCACCATTGGCCTCAAGGAGATCAAGGCCGCGCTCGGCATGGTCATGGCGCAGGATGAGTCCTACGCCGGCTACCCGGGCATGCCGCATAGCGCGATCCAGACCGGGCTCGTCGACTACGTGCTCCCGGCCGAGGAGATGCCGGCGCAGCTCCTCGCCTACCTGGCCGGGACGGAGCGCCCCGTTGGGGCCTCGGCCAAGGCGCTCACGGCTCGGGCCCTCGAGGGCATCTTCTTGATGCTGCGCCGCCACACCGGCAACGACTTCTCACGCTACAAGGCCAGCACCGTCCAGCGACGCATCGAGCGACGCATGAACGTACGCAACGTGACGACCGCGGGCGCCTACTTGGACCTGCTGCGCGAACACCCCGAAGAGCTCGACCTGCTGTTCCACGACCTGCTCATCGGGGTCACCTCGTTCTTCCGCGACCCCGAGGCCTTCGAGGTGCTGGCCCGCCACTTGCCCGACATCATCAGCGGGCGCGGGCCCGTGCGGGTATGGGTCCCCGGCTGCTCCACCGGCGAGGAGGCCTACTCGGTCGCGATGCTGCTGTGCGAGCACATGGACGAGACCGAGCGCGTGTTCGACGTGCAGGTATTCGCCTCCGATCTCGATGGGACCGCGATCGACATCGCACGCAGAGGCTGCTACCCGCTCGGCATCGCCCACGGCGTGTCGGCAGAGCGGCTCGCGCGGTTCTTCACGCGTGAAGGGGAGACGTTCCGCATCAAGAAGGAGGTCCGCGAGCTGCTGGTCTTCGCGCGCCAGAACGTCGCGGCCGACCCGCCATTCACCAAGATCGATCTCCTGGTGTGTCGAAATCTCCTCATCTACTTCGATGCCTCGCTGCAACGACGACTGATTCCGATGTTCCACTATGCGCTGCGTCCGGGCGGTCTGCTGCTGCTCGGATCCTCGGAGTCGCTGGGTGCATTCGCCCCGTGCTTCGAGCCGATCGACAAGAAGTGGAAGTTCTTTCGCCGCGGCAGCGTCGATGCCCGCTACATCACCGATCTCTCGGCCATTGGCGCGCTGCGGACCTCCCCTAGCCTGCCGACGCTGCCCCCCCCGCTCGGCCCAGTGCCGCCCACCACGCTCACATCCGAGCGGATCCTGCTGCGCGAGCTCGTCCCCCCCACCGTCATCGTCAACGAGCAAGGCGAGGTCGTCCACATCCACGGCCGCACGGGGCGCTTCCTCGAGCCCGCCCCCGGGTCGCAGCAGTCGCCCAGCATCCTCGACATGGCGCGCGAGGGTCTGCGACTCGAGCTCTCGGCCGCGATGCGGCAGGCCAGCTCGC
>JBFIJN010000503.1:0-6319 GCA_041600735.1 Nannocystaceae bacterium | reverse complement strand
CCCCACTTCGGTGGCTGGCTTGCCCGCTTGGAGGCACTCGCCGCGACCTCGAACGAGCCGTAGTCGCTACAGCTCGCCGCCGTCGAAGCCGACCATCATCGCATCCACCAGCGCCATGCCGATGCGCACGTAGCCGCGGATCGTGAAGTGGATGTGGTCCGACTTTGCCATGGCGGGCTGGGCGGCGGCCCACAGCGGCATGGAGAGATCGCCGCCCATGAACGCCTTGGTGTCCCAGAAGCCGCAGCCCTCGTCGGCGGAGACGCGACGCTGGACCTCGATGATCTCGTCGATGCGCGGGCGGGTGGACCAGCTGCCGTCGCCGTTGCGGCGGGGGAAGTCGCCGGGGCCCATGATGAGGCAGCTCGCGCGCGGGGCCGCGCTCTTGATGCGAGCGATCACGGCGCGCAGATCGTCTTCGTAGGCGGAGATCGGCTGATCCTCGTCCATCGCCTCGTTGGTGCCGTAGAACATCATGACGAGGTCGGGATCGCGGTGGGCCACGTTGTCGGCCCAGATCGTCTCGTCCCAGCGCAGCATGTTGGCGGCGCGCGTGCCCGCGATGCCGAGCGTGTCGACGACGACCCCGGGCGACTCGCGCTCGATGGTCATGCCGAACAGGCGCACCTCGCCGTTGCCCTGCAGCTTGACCTCGATCTCGTGCTGACCCTCGGGGAGCACGAAGCGGTGGTAGCCCGGGCCGGGCTCGGCGGCCTTGGTCTTCACGGTGGCGAGCGCCTTGCCGTCGGCGAGCACCTGGAAGCTGCCGCCCTTGGGCTGGCGCAGGAAGTAGAGCTCGTACTCGCTGCCCACCGCCTCGCCGCGGGGGATCACCTTGCCGAACGCGCGCTTGCTGCTGGCCGCGAGACTGCACCCCATCAGGCCATAGAGGCCGTCGTTGCGGCCCTTGCGACGCTGCGCGTGCTCGGTGATCCAGTACTTCGCGCCCTCGACCCGGTAGTCGGCGTGTCGATACCAGCGCCACGGTCGAGCGGAGTGCACGAAGCCGTGGCCACCGTCGCCAAAGCGATCTTGCAGGTAGGTGCGAATGTACTGCGGGTAGACGTCGGCATCGGTGTGCGAGCCGCCGTAGACCAGCACGCGCACCTTGCCGTCGGTGTCCTGGCCCGCCCGCAGCTGCTCGAGCGCGCGATAGAAGCGGGCGAGCGGCTGCGTTCCCTCGGTGCCGCCTTCGATCGGAACGAACAAGCCGAGCGCATTGCCGTTGATGTGCTGGCCCGCGGCGATCGTGCTGCTGCCTGCAGCCCCACCCAGGCCCGATGAGCCGGGCAGGCTGTCGAGCAGCGTGTCGTCGACCGAGTGCGAGGCCCCGCCTTCGTCCTCGCCCTCGGGGGTCTCGGGCTCATCGGGGAGCTGGCCCTGCGGCGTGATCCATGGCACCGGCTTGCCGCGCACGTCTTCGAACAAGTTGCCGCCGAGCAGCCGGCGCTGGGCGGCGACGCGGGCGGTGAGCGCTTCTTCGTTGAGCACCGGGAGCAGCGGCGTGGGATCTTGGTGGGGGCTCGGGACCGTGATCACCTCGGCTTGGCCGTCCTCGGCCTCGGGTAGCGCGGTGCGCTCGGCCGGGTCGGGATCGTGCGTGGTGGCGCAGCTCCAGTAGCCGAGGCCCAAGGCCGCGAGCACCACCACTACCGCGGGCCGTCGCCACGCGAGCGGCGAGGCCATGGCGGCCATGGGGGCGCGCCGGTGCGCGGGGGCCGAGGGACTCACCCTACGGATGCTGCGAGGCTGGGGCATGAGAGTCAAATTCCTCCATGCGATCCGTGCGGGAGCGGAGCTTCCGCGCCGGGGCTATAGTGCGATGGGTGAGCCTCTGCGAGCGCTGGCGTGTGACGTGGTTGCAAGACCCACGATTGCCGCTGGTCGTGGTCGCCGATGCCCAAGATGCGCTCGTGTACGTGGGTTTCTCGCTCGAGACGCGCGAGCGCTTCGACGATCTGCGGGTGCACGCGGCGCGACATGGGGCCAAGCTCGACGACGATCCGCGATCCGAGACCGCGGCCACCCAGCAGCTGGGCGAGTACTTGCGGGGTGAGCGGCGCACGTTCGAGCTGCCGCTGCGATTGTTGGGTAGCGAGTTCCAGCAAGCGGTGTGGGCCGCGCTGCGCGAGATTCCCTACGGTGAGATCCGCAGCTACGGGCAGCAAGCGGCGAGCCTTGGTCGCGGGCCGGGGTCGGCACGCGCCGTAGGGCACGCGAACGGACAGAACCCGATCTCGGTGATCGTGCCGTGCCACCGCGTGGTGGGGGCGAGCGGCGATCTCACCGGGTTTGGCGGTGGGATCGAGGCCAAGCGGTGGTTGCTCGAGCTCGAGCGACGCGGCGTGCCGCCCGAGTGGACGCCGCGCGCAGGACCGCGCAATCCCCATGCGGTCGACGACCAGCTCGGCTTGTTCGCCCCCGCGCGCGAGTGAGTCGCGCTCAGCCGTCGTCGATGGCCCGCCCCGGTCCGTAGGGCTCGACCCGGCGATCGACTCGCGGCTCCTCGATCTGCACCGCGCCCGGATCGCCGCGCCGGGCCGGATCCTTCGGCTCGCGGATCAAGCGGAACAGCGCGCTCGCGAACGGCACCCCCGCGGCCTCGCGCACCGGCTCGATGCGCTCGCGCATGCCCATGCGATCCATCTCTTGCGCGCGGTGCAGGCAGTACGGGTTGTTGCCCGGGCGCCCGAGCAGCGGCTCGGCGGTGGCGGTGCACCCCGCCATGCAGGTCTCGGCGTAGTAGCACTCGCGGCAGTAGCCCCATAGATCATCGAGGGTGCGGTGCCGTGCGTAGGCGATCTCGGGCGAGCGCTCCCACAGCGCTCGCAAGCCGTGCTCGCGCCACGAGCCGCCCAGGTTGGTGGGCCCGCCCAGGCTCGGGCAGCTCTTGATCTGCCCGTTGCTCTCGATGCCCAGCGTGCGCACGCCCGCCTTGCAGCCGCTGAAGAACTTGCCGTGTCGCTGGTGGTGGCGCAGCCGCTGCTCCATGGGGCCGAAGTAGCCCACGTTGTTCGCGGGCCACAGCTTGACGCCGAGCTCGCGGCAGCGCTCGATCACGCGCTCGATCTCCGCGTGGATCGGCAGCAGCGTGTGCGGCTGCACCAGCAGCTCTGGATGATCGGCCGCGTTGCCGTGCGCCATGGTGAACTGGATCTGCCACGCGTAGATCCCCTCGGCCGCCAGCAGCTCGAGCAGCGCGACCAGCTCGGTCCCCGTGCGCTGGTTGATCTGGGTGTTGGCGGCGATGGGCAGCCCTGCCGCCTTGGCGCTGCGCAGCGCCGTGAACGCCCGCTGCCAGCTGCCAGGGCGGTCGCGCACGTGATCGTGATTGGCCTCGAGCCCGTCGATCGACACCGACACGCCGCTGAGCCCCGCTTCCTTGGCGGCGGCGCAGCGCTCGGGGGTGAGGCCCCAGCCGCCGGTGGTGATCGTCACCGACATGCCGTGCTCGCGGCAGGCGCGGACGATCAAGAGGAAGTCGTCGCGCAGGTAGGCCTCGCCGCCGATCAGCACCACCTCGCCTACGCCGAGCTCGGCCAGCTCGCGCACGAGCTGCAAGCACTCGTCGGTGTCGAGCTCGTCGGGGCGGGCCTTGGCCGCCCGCGGGCCGCAGTGCAGGCAGCGATGATCACAGGCCAGCGTCAGCTCCCACACCGCCAGCGTGGGCCGGGGCGCCTCGCCGCGCGGCTCCGCGGGCAGGTAGCGGCGCGAGCCCGCCGCGGGTAGCTCGGTCACGACCGGCAGCCGGCGACGCACTTCATCGAGGCGACCCACCTGCGCATGATAACCCGAGCCGCCCGCTCGACGCCCGAGGGCAGTGGTAGATTGCGCCGCGGTGCGCCCCATCCTTCAGCTGCTCGCGACCATTGGGGCGGTGTTCTCGTTCTTCCTCGACGTGGTGCACACCGCGTTCACATCGCCGCGCTACGTGGCCGAGATGCTTCGCATCATGGCCACGCTGGTCAAGCGCTGCATCATCCCGGTCGGCTTGGCGGTGGCGCCGGTGGGCGCCGTGATCTCGCTGCAGGGGCTCGAGATCTTCCGCATGTTCGGGCTCGAGCGCATGCTGAGCTCGCTGCTCGGCACCGCGATCTTTCGCGAGTACAGCCCCGCGCTCGCCTCGGTGATGGTGGCCGCGCAGGCCGGCTCCTCGATCGCCGCGCGCATCGGCACCATGAAGGTGCGCGGCCAGATCGATGCGATGGCCGTGATGTCGGTCGACCCCATGCGCTACGTGGTCGTCCCCGGCGTGATCGCCTGTCTGCTCGTCGCCCCGCTGCTCAACGTGATGACCAACGTGCTCGGCGTGTTCTCGGGCTGGTTCTTCGCGGTGCCGCTGGGCGGGGTGAACCACGGCGCGTTCATCGAGCACCTCACCGCTCAGGTCACCCCGGCCGACCTCTGGGTGGGCATGGGCAAGTGCGCGCTGTTCGGCGGCGCGGTGGGCCTGATCGCGGGCTACCTGGGCATGAACGCCAAGGGCGGCGCCGAGGCGGTGGGCAAGGCGGCCAACGACACGGTGGTCTACACGATCGTGCTGATCCTGCTGGTCGACTACGTGGTGAGCATGGCGCTGCTGGGGGCCGGCATATGACCATGCTGGTCGAATTCCTGCACTTCGCCTGGCGGGCGCTGGTGGCCCAATTCTCCCAGGTGCCACCGCTGAGGGAATTCGCCCAGCACTTCTACCAGGCGGGCGTGGGCAGCGTGGGGCTGCTGACCATGCTCACGGTGTTCGCCGGCCTCAACCTCTCGGTGCAGTCGTACGCCACGTTCGAGCGCTTCGGCGGCCAAGACTTCCTCGGCATGTTCGCCGGCATCGGGGGCGTGCGCGAGCTCTACCCGGTCATGGCTGCCGTCGTCTGCGGCGCTCGCATCGGCGCCAACCTGGCCGCCTCGCTCGCCAACATGAAGATCAGCGAGCAGGTCGAGGCGCTCGAGGTCATGTCGGTCGACCCCATGCGCCACCTGGTCGCCCCGCGCCTGTGGGCGGTCACGCTCGCGCTCCCGATCCTCTGCGGCTACGCCAACGTCGTCGGCATCGGGGCCAGCTACGTCGGCGCGGTATGGCAGCTGGGGCTCGACGGCGGCACGTTCACCAGCCAGATCGCCGAGTACGTGGGCCTCGCCGATCTGGCGGTGGGCATGTTCAAGGGCCTCGTGTTCGGGTGGTTGGTCGCGCTCATCGCCACCTTCCATGGCTACCGCGCGGCCAAGAAGGAGGGCGCCGAGGGGGTGGGGGTCGCGACCAATCGCGCGATCGTGCACGGCGCGGTGATGTGCATCCTGCTGAACCTGGTGATCAGCTGGCTGCTCTATGGATGATCGATGGGGCTAGCTGGGGCCAGCAGGGGATAGCTGGGGCTGGCCGGGCGTGACGCCTAGAAGCGGCCGCGTAGCGCCACGCCGCCGAGGGTGGGGTGGAGGGTGAGCGCGACTTCGCGACGCAGATCCCCGAGGCGGTTCGAGCCCACGCCCAGCAGCATCACGGAGCCGCTGAAGACGATCGCACCGGTGGTCGCGAGGATCGTGCCGGCGACCTTGCTGCTGCGCGCGTCGCCGGCGTCCTCGACCGCGGAGGAGCGGCGCCGCTCCTCCGCTCGCGAGGCGGTCATCGCCCCTACGATCACCATGATCCCGCCCGCGACGGTGCCGGCCGCCCCGGCGCTGACGATGATGAGCGCATTGCGGCGCAGGCGAGGGTCGGGCGGGGGAAAGGTGAGCTCGAGCTGGGGCTCGACCGGCGCGATGACGGGCCGCGGCGCGCTGGCCTCGGCTGACGTGGCCGCGGGCGTGCGGAGCTCGGCGAGCATGTGCTCGATGCCTTCGGATCGCTCGTGCAGCGCCTGCTCTTGCTCGTCGGGCGCAGCGGTGGGGCGGTCTGCGGCGCGAGCGACCTCGAGATCCGCGAAGTGCTCGCGCAGCAGGGTCTGGTTGGCCTCGAGCTGCGCAGGGTCGGCGGTGGCCTGCCAAGCGGCCTCGTAGGCGTTGCACGCCATGGCCACGACCTGCTTGCCGGACTGGGTGACGCGCAGCTCCGAGGGCATCACCCGGTAGGCAGCCGCGAGGCGCTCGGCGCCCTCGGCCGCGCTGCCGTCGGCGACGAGGCGCTCGGCTTCCTCGACGAGCGCTTCGTGCTGCGCGGGTGCAGAGATCCGGGCCCGCGCGGGCACGGACGTGGTGAAGAGGGCCACCGCGAGCGCGCCGCTCGAGAGCCCGCGAAGAAACGAGAACGGACGGATCGCGGACACGAGCACGAGTCTACCCACTTCGGCGGCGCCGACCACTGCGAGGGGATGGTCGCTCGTTCGGGGCT
>JBFIJN010000502.1:0-6325 GCA_041600735.1 Nannocystaceae bacterium | reverse complement strand
CGTGTACTTGAAGTTGACCTCGGCCGGCTGCACGCCCGCGTTGATGAGCGCGTTGAGGATGAAGAACTGCGAGGGCGAGTTCTGGGCCAGCACGACCGTCTTGCCGCGAAGATCGCTCATCGTCTTCACGTCGTTGCGCACGACGATGCCGTCGCCGCCGTTGGACCAGTCGATCTGCTGGAAGATGCGCGGCATGGCGCGCGAGTCCTTGCTGAGCGACTCGAGCAGCAGCGGCAGCATGTCGACCGTGGCCCAGCCAACGTGGATGTCACCGGTCGCGAACGCATCGCGCATGGCCACCGGATCGTCGATGAGCACGAGCTCGACCTTGAACTCCTTGCCCTCGGGCGTGGTCCACACCTTGCCCGGCTTGAAGCCCTGGTTGGCGTAGATGATCGGCGCCCAGCCGGCCCACACGTTGATCGCGAACTTGACCACCTCGCCCTCCATGGGCTTGTAGTCGCTCACGCCCTTCACATCGGGCAGGCGCTCGGCCGCGACGTACGCGTACTCCTTGACCGTCGTGATCCCGTCGGGGGTCTCGGCCTCGGCGAGCTGCTTGACCCGGTCCATCTCCTCCTTGGTGAGGGTGGGCGTCGAGCCGGCGTCGCCCGACTTCGTGGTCGCGTCGCCGCCGTTTCCATCGCCGCCGAAGCGCCAGATGGCGAGGCCCACGAGCGCGATGGCAACGGCAAAGATCGCGAGGAAGAATGCTGGTTTCGGCTTGCTGGACATGGGTGGGGGTCCTTAGTTCGTCTGGCCTTCGGTGGGGCCGAGCTGCTTCTCGACCTCGGGGGCATCGATGGTCGCGGGCGTGACCATGCCGAGCTCGATCTCCATCTCGCGCAGCGCATCCTCCGCGAGGGTCTTCTCCATCGCCTCTTGCGCGTTGATCTCTGCGATCCCGCGCTCCGACAGATCGGCGGCCACGCGCACCTTGCCGCGGTTCTTGTCGATCTTGCCCTGGATCACGTTCTCGAGCTCGCCAAAGTCGGTGGTCACGTTCACGTCGAAGCTCTCGGAGAGCTTGGCGATCTCCGCCTCGGCCTCCGACATCTTGAGCTCCGCGTCGTACTTCTCGATCTTCGCGCGCACGTCGGCGAGGGTCTTGTTGGCGTGCTTGATCTTCTTGAGGTTGTTCTCGTACGCCTTCTCGTGCGTCGAGAGCTGCTCGTTGTTCTGCTCGAGCTGCGCCTTGGCCTTCTGCACCTCGAGCGCAAAGCGGGCCGCCGTCTCGCGATCGCCCGCCTTCAGGTACGCCTTGGCCTGGGCCTGGAGGCGCGCGAGGTGTTGCTCGCCCTCCTTCACCTGGCGCGTGACCTTCTCGACCAAGCCGCGGTACTGCTCGAGGCCAAGCCGGCCTTCCTTCAGCTCCTCGACCGCCTTGTCGTACTCGTAGCGCATCTGAGCGATGGGATCGGCCTCCCAGAACACATTGGCGAGCTTGTTGAGCTGCGCTCGGATCGAGGACCAAAACTTCTTGAAGATCACGGCGAGCCTTTCGGGTGCGAGTGGCGGGGAGGCTATCGCGGCGGACTAGCGGGCGTAAACCTAGGGACGGGTCGGAGCGTCCTGCGGCCCCTCAGGGGCTCGTAAGCTGTGTTCGGGTGCATCAGCCGCGGAGCGTCCGCTGCCGGCCGCTCGACCTTCGCGAGCCCTCGATTGCGCGCGAGCCCGCTTGCTCTGCACCATCGCCATCGTGCTCGGCAAGCCCGATCTGCGCTGGGCTCTGCTCCTCGTGGCCAGCTTGGCCGCGCTCTACGGCGCCACGCTGTGTCCGACCGTGTACTGGTACGACAGCGCCGAGCTGGCCGCGTGCGCCCGTAGCCTCGGCGTGCCGCATCCGCCCGGGTACCCGCTCTACACCCTGATCGCGCACGCGTTCACCTACCTGCCTGGCGAGCCCGCGCTCGGGGTGAACCTGATGAGCCTCGTGTTCGGGCTCGCCAGCGCGCTGCTCGGCTTCGTGCTCGGGCGCCAGCTCGGCGTGCGGGCCCCGGCCGCGGCCGCAGCCGCGCTCACGCTCGGCGTCGGCAAGACCGTGTGGTGGAATTCCGTCGTCGCCGAGGTGTACACGCCCGGCCTCGCGTTCACGCTCGGCGCGCTGGTGCTGCTCGTGTTCGCGGTGGAGCGCCGCCGCGTGCGGTGGGTGTGGTTGGCTGCGCTCGTCGGTGGGCTCGGGGTCGGCGTGCACATGTCGATCGCTACGCTCGGCGTCGGCTACCTCGTGCTCGTGGGCACCGCGGCCGACGCGATCGAACGACCCCGCGATCTGATCACGTGCTGGCGACGAGGCTGGCCCGCGCGGCTGCGCGCGCTGGGGGGCAGCATCGTCGCGACCGCGCTCGGCCTGCTCGTGTTCGCCTACGTGCCGCTACGAGCGAGCGCGCCCGGCGGGCCGATCGACTGGGACCTCGCCCAGCGCACGATCAGCGGCGGCAAGTTCAAGGTGTTGTTCATGCGCGACTACGACGTGCTCGCGCAGCTCGGCCTGCTCTACCACGCGTTCGCCGACAACCTCTCCGTGGTTGGGATCGCGCTCGCGCTGATGGGCCTCGTCGTCGCCTGGCGCCACCGCCCTCGCCTCGGGCTCGCACTCGGGTTGGCCGGCGTGGGCAACGTGTGGTTCTTCTTCAACTACTATGTGCACGACCTCGAAGTGTTCTTCTTGCCGGCGATCGCGATCGCGGCCGTGTTGATGGGCGTGGGCCTCGATGCGGTCGCACAGTGGGTGGTCGTGCGTCGCGTGCCACGGGGGCTGGTGATGGCGGGCTTGTTCGCGCTGCCGGTGGTGCAGGCGGTGCAGCACTACGCCGAGTGTGATCTGAGCGAGGCGACCGAGGCCCGCGAGTATGCGCAGCGGCTGCTGCTCGAGGTGCCGCACGGGGCGAAGATCGTCGTGTACGATCAGCCCTTCGAGTGGAAGCTGTCGGCCGTGCTCGTCTATGTGCAGCGCGGGCTCGGGCGCCGCGAAGACATCGAGTGGGTGCGAAGGCCCGCGCTCGCCACCGTCGAGGCTCGGGTGGGGCGAGGCGAGGCGCTCTACGTGCTCGTGCCGCTGCGAAGGATCGCGGAGCGGCCGGGGCTGGAGCTGGTGGAAGACGGGGTGCTGTGGCGGATCCGCGGGGTTGCGCCGGGCGAGGACGAGCCGTAGGTGGCGTTCGCGCTACCCCCGCAGAGCGAGCGGGGAGTGCACATTAGGAATGATCGTTTTGATGCCCACCGGCACTACCCGAGCATGACCCTACGTTTCGCGCCCTTGGCATTGCTCTGCTCGTTGATTCCCACCCTCGCGCTCGCGGAGTCCGACCCGTCCTGCCCCACCCCCCTCGCCCAGCAGCCGAGGCTGCACTCGAGCAACGAGCCGATGGCTCGCGATGGTTGGATCGCGCTCGAGATGGAAGCCGAGCCCGGTACGATCTCCGACGTTCGCGTGCGAGATGCAGCCGGCGTCGATATCGAGGCCACGGCCGTATTTGGCGAGCGGACGAGCCGCACCCACCACATCTTCGACCCCGCGCAGATGCTCGAGCCCGGCGACTACGAGCTGGTGTTCATCCACGAGGCGGACTGTTTCGAGCGCCAGGAGATCACGATCCCGCTACAGGTGGCGGATGCGCTCGCCGAGCCCATCGACATGCCACCCACGATCTCGAGCATCGACGCGGTGCTGTACGGCGAGAGCCAGCTCGTGATCGAGGTCGAGGTCGACACGCTCCCCGAGGCCTCCTTGCCGGGCTGGCTCGTGCTCGAAGCCGACTTTGCCGATCCCACGCGCTGGCCGGTCGATACGCTGATCGCCCCCGGGAACGACGGGGCCGCGTCATTCGTCCGCCTCGTCGACGGCGAGGCGCTCACCGAGGTCTGTGCCCGCGCCACGCTCTACGATCTCGCCGGAGTCGCATCGACGACCACCGAGTTGTGCACGACCGACATCGAGCACCGCGAGGCCGAGCAGAACGGGCCAATCGGCTGCAGGGTTGGCGGGAGCTCGCCGACTTGGGCGCTGGGGCTGCTGCTCGGGCTCGCCCTGCTGCGGCGACGTAGCCGCGGCGCGTAGGTCATGCATGGATTGTAAATCGGATTGCCAATCCATGCAGAGGGTGGTCTAGACCCCGCTCATGGGCCGCAGGCGTGGAGTCGTTGCTCGCGGTGGTCGCGCGCGGTCGAGCCGGCGGGGAGATTTTCGTCGCGCACGCCGTCGCACTCGGCCTCGCGGATCCAGCTCGCAAACGTCGGCGCGATCGGCATGGGCCTGGCGATGCGACCGGGGCGATACAATCCGATCCAATCCATGGGCCTCGCCCTCGACTTGGTGGGATCAGCATATGAACGCAAGGTGGACCGGGTGGCGTCTCAGGTGGCTCGCAGGGTCCGTGGCGCTCGCGAGTGGGTGTGCGACTCGCGTTTCGAGCCCACAAGCATCGCCGGCGTCGGCTTCGACCTCGGGTGCACCGTTGCCCATGGACGCTCCCGCGCCGCCCGCGAAGGAGACGCTCGTGCCGGAGCCGCCGGAGCCGCCGGAGCCAACGGTGCCCGTCATTGGCGTGCCCGGTGACGATCGCACGCTGAGCGATGTCCTCGCGCTGGTGGAGGGCGCACGTAGCGTTCGGATCGCACGGCACGGACCGCTGCGAGCGACGTGCAATGGAGAGCTCCTCGCGCCCGCACGGGGAAGCAGATACGCGTTCCGAGAGCTGGCCGTGATGAAGCTAGCCGAGATCGACGAAGCGCTCGGCTGCGCGCGGATTCACTTCGAGCATAGGGAGTATCGAGACGGCTTCGACGGCACCATCGAGCTCGTCGCATGGGTCGACGTGGCGGATCTCGAGCCGGTGGTGACGCGATCGACGCGGTTGGTGGATGTGGCCGGCACGGTCTTCGCGGACGAGGTCCATGGGATCTGGCTCGGGCCTGGGCTCGAGATCGAGCGGCTCGGCGAAGTTGGCGAGTGGACCGAGGTGAGCACGCCGAAGATCGAGCCGCAGCGGCGGGGACTCGTACGCAGCGCGGACCTCGGGGTGGTGTTCGATCGGATCTGGTTCGAGGAGAAGCGACAGGAGCACGTGCACGCGCAAGACAAGCACGCGTTCATGATCCACGACGCACCGGGTGGGCGCGTGCTCGCTGAGGCCGATTATGGAAGCCCGATCTCGATCACGGACGATCACGTCGAGGTGGTGGCGCTCGACTACAACGCGCCGCTGGCGATCATCGGGTTCGCGCCGCGCTCGCTCCTCACAGAGCCGACGCCGGTGGACGAGGACATCTGGGGCGCGCTCGAGACTCAGTCGAAGAGACCAAAGCTGAAGCCCGACGAAGTGGACGTTGCGGCGAAGACGGAGCTGTACTCCGTGGGGGGCACGCGCCTGGGAGCGACGCGTAAGAGGATTCGCTTGAGTCGAGGGGAGCAGCCCGGGACGGTGGTCGTGAAGACGGACTGGGGAAGCGTGGTGCTGGTGATGGAGAAGCAAAGGGCGCGATAGCGCCGATGTGAGTGGATCGTGGATTCGTGAGAAGCTGTGCCCGCAGGTTTCGTGGGGGGATCAGCGCCGCGATCGTGAGACGAGGTCCTCCACGCTGCCGTTCTCAGGGCAACGGCACGACGAGCTCGCAGCCCGGCCCCGAGAGCTTGGCCTCGCCCTCGTCGAGCGTGAGCGCGATGTCGTACTGGAGCGGAGAATCTTCGTCCTGGTCGTCGGCGTGGCCGGAGCGAGTCATCGCCAGCCGCCGCTCGAGTGTGGTGGGTACGAGCAAGTAATCGCGGAGCTCGGTGTCCTCGAAGAAGTCCTTCTCGCACATCGAGACGTCGTCGTTTTCGTCCTCGCAGGCGAAGTCCCAGCTGTCGCAAGACTCCTCGATCGACACATGAATCCACGGACCCGTCTCGAGGCTGGCGAATCCGCCACACAGATCCCGCATGCCCCCGTCCGGTCGCTGAGTCTCGAATGGGCTCGAGACCCGCAGCCTCCCCTCTGCGGTAGGCTGCACCACGACGAGCAGGCGGCGCTCGCTCTCGGAATCGAGCTCCGTGAGCCCCACGAGCCAGGGTGGATCCCCCTTGCAGTGATCCTCGTCTCGGTACCTGCACAGGTTGAGTCGCGCCGCTGGATCGGCACCTGGCTCGAGCGGCAGCTTCATCTTCGCGTCCTTGGCCACCATCTGGCGGGCGAGGTCCCGCCACAGCCCCAGCCAGCTCGCGTGCTCGGTCGATGGCACCGTGCGCGTGTCGGCCACGGCGCAGGCCTCGAGGCGCTTGGCCGCGGCGAGCCGCTTCTTGGCGGCCTTGGTGGGCGCGAGCGCCATCGAGCGCGCGAAGTGCTCG
>JBFIJN010000501.1:0-6349 GCA_041600735.1 Nannocystaceae bacterium | reverse complement strand
CGTGCTGCATGGGGGCGGCGCGGATCCTTGGTCGCGGCGAGCGATCCGAGCGGCGATGGGGCTGGGGTTCTCGCTGCCGGTGGTGGGCTGCGAGGATCTGGCCGGCGCGGTCGTGGCCGTGCGCGAGGCGTTGGGGGCGGGGGCGCGGACCGTGGCGGCGGTGGTGCAGCCGGGTGCGGTCGCACTGGGTCGGTATGTGGCGCCGTCGCGCGCGGTGCTGCTGGTCGGCAACGAAGGTGCGGGGCTCAGCGAGTCGCTGCGCGTGCTCGCGGACGATGCGGTGACGATCCCGCTCGCTCCGGGGGTGGACTCGCTCAATGTCGCGGCCGCGACTGCGGTGCTGCTGTGGTCGCTCTGCGCCTCTGGTACGGCGGCGGCCCCAACGGGATCAACGAGGGCCACCACGCTCGATGAAATCCTGTAGGTGACGGCGTCGAACTCGTGAGGCGCATCGGGCCGACCCCTCGACCCCGATGAGGCGCTCGCGGGTCATCCACGACATGGACTTGGCCGGCATCGCCACCGTCAGCTCCGGCCGCCGCCCGCACGAGATCCTGAAGCGCACGAATCTTTTTCCACGCGGTCTCTCCACGCGGGACGAAATTGCGGCCGGTTGGATCCGTAGAATGCCGCAGGTTGTCGGCTGACTGTTCGCCTTCGGAGCGGCACGATGAGCTCGAAATCGGACCTGGTGATGGTGAGATCGTCGAAGGCGTGGGGCCTGGTGTTGGTCGTTGGCGCGTCCTCGGCATGTCCGGGTGATGCCCTGGAGGGCTCGGGTACGGGTGGCGACGAGGACATGCCCGAGGACGAGCCCCCTGGACCTCACGGCCCATCGTGCGGCGAGCAGGTTGGTCGGCCGGTTCCCGGCGGCTCGCCGGACGATTTGGCGTGGGCTTCACAACCGGCCGAGATCGAGCGCGTCGTGGTGCTAGGGGGCGTTCCCGCGTCGAGAGACGGCGCACAGCGGCAAGGCTCCTCACCTAGGCCGTCGACGGTCACCGCGGCTCGCCGTCCGTTCGGGGCCACGACTGAGGGGCCACACATTCATGAACGATGGGGGGAGGCAAGGAAGCACGAGTTGTCTTACTGCATCAACTTCATGCCCGGTGAGGACGCCGAAGCGGAGGAGAACTATCACAAGACGACTCGCGCACTTCACTCGACGATGGCGGAATGGGAACGGGTGACGGGGGCGAATTTCGTGCACATCGTTGCGGACGACACGCCCTACGAAGACTTCGACGCCGTCCCCTCGGGCGACGGATACGTCGTCGTGCGTGCGAAGTGTGCCCCAGGAACGACGGCATACCTTGGGATGTTCTCGTACAACTCCAGCCAGGAAGGCACGACGAATGCGGTCCCGCAGAATTGGAACGACCCCGAGTTGGAGCCGCTGGGAGGAGGGGTCTTGCCTCGTGTGCTGCAGATCGACTCCGAGATCATTGCGAGCTTCGGTGACACCTATCTACTATCGGTCCTTCGACATGAACTCGGACACATTATCGGGTTCGGTCACGAAGAGGGCAATGTACCCGATCAGGCCTGCGAGATCCCCGATCCCCGACCGCTGACCCCCGTCGATGCCAATTCCATCATGACGACTCCAGATGCGGACTGCGACGGGGTGCTCTCGGACACCGCCGACCACCTCACCCCTCGCGACCGCCTGTCGGCGTTCTTTCTACAGCACACGCCTCGCGCTCGTTTCGAGACCCGGTCACCCTCGTTGGGATACCGCTTCTCCGGCGTCCTCGGCGAGGGCGCCGAGATCCTCTGGCACACCCAAGGGTCCACCGCTGGAATCCTCTGGCGTCCTCAGGTCGGGCCCGGCGGGATCTCGTTCGTGGAGCAGGCCTTCCCCTATTCTTGGCCGGTTCCACCACCTCTCGGGGGCTGGTATCCGAACGAGAGCGAAGTCGTCATCCCGTTGCAGCTCACCAACGGAGTCGCGAGCTTCGATCTCTTCCTCCGTGGACCGGGCCCCGACGCCGCCGAGATCGCGGTCTTCAATTCGGGGCTCACCACGACGGCCTTCGAGTACTCGGATGATTCGTTCGCGGTGCCGGTGATCGGCCGCTTCGACACCAACGATCTCGATCGTGACATCGTCTACCTGTACCAGCCCGGGGCCGAACAGGACGCGGTGTTGGTCGCCTCTGGTGGCGAGATCTCGACCGAAACGAACGTAGCCCAACAGTCCGGCTTCGCATATCCCCTGGCTGCTCCCTACCGCGGTCCAGGCTTCCCGGATGATATCGTGTGGCTGGAGCCGCACGAGCGCCGGGTGATGACATGGCTCCTCGGCAATGGTCTTCTGGCGGTCGCACGAGCATCAGAGGAAGCCCAGGGCGATCTTGGGCTCGTCCGGGGCGAACACATCCCGGCCGTAGGAGACTTCAACGGTGACGGTCGAGCCGACATCATGTGGCACGGGGTCTCCAACCTGCCCGCCGGTCTACAGGACATCGTCGACGTGCTGTGGCTCTCCCAGAGCACTGCGACTCACCTCTCCTTCGAGGTAGTCTCCAAGAGCGTCGGCTACAGCTATCGCCCGTTCGTGGGCGACTTCGACGGCGACGGAATCGACGACATCTACTGGCAGCGGAGCTGGCGCCTGACGTCCCGTGGACCTTCGGTATGGTCCACGGGCCCGAGCTTCGTGTGGTACTTCGATGCCCAGGGAGGTCACGAAGCGAAGGCATTCGCACTCGACGCGGACTACAGCCCCTACGTGGGCGACTTCGATGCCGACGGCTGCCACGACATCGCCTGGATCGACGCGGTGGGCGACATGCTGCACGTGTGGCGCTGCCTGCCAAATAGTCGGGACTTCGACTGCGGCGTTTCTGCGCCCACGCCGCCCGAGGCCGTCCCCGTGGGGATGCACTGGGGATTCTGAGATGATAGCGTGGCCCCCACCGCGCGAACGCCATCACGAGGAAGCAAGGCTCATGAGCAAGACCATCATCGTGGTGACGATCCTCGCCTGCGCGTCGGCCTGCGGCCCCGAGGTGGCGGACGAAGAACCTCCCGGCGAGCTCGTGTACGAGGACTCATTGGACCGGATCTACCGCGACGATCGCCGGGTCGAAGTGATCTATGACTACGAACGCCAAGATGGCCTTCGTGGAAGGTGCGGAATCTTGACCGATCGCGCGTACGATGAGCTGGAGAGCACGCTCGCGCAGCTCGATCCCGCCGTCGACTATGGCGAGCACCCCGCGGACTGTAGCCCCAGCGAGGCGCTGGTCCATGTCGACGGCTTAGAGCACAGCCCCTTCGCGTGTGGCTTCTCCTGCTGTCACCGCGACCTCTTCTGGGCTGTCTTCGTCTACACCATGGTCCTCACCAACTTCGATGGCGGTCATCCTACCCTCGAAGGCGAGCCCTACGTCGCCATCGAGCCCGACCAGCCGTGCCCGTAGGTCCGGCGGCGATGACCTCGACCACGGCGGTCACCCGCGCGAGCGCTTCGTGCTCCCAGCACGAGCTCGTCTCTTCGGTTTGGCTCACCGCGCGTACGTGTGTTGCTCACGCTCACTCGATGCGCGCCAGCGAGACCTCGACTCGATCCCCGTCTTCGTCGACCGGGATCGCGATCTTGTACAGACCTTCGGTGAGCTCGATGGTGTGCACCACCCCCGCCTCGAAGCGAATGCCCGGAGCGGTGAGCGAGTGCTCGAGCTCGCTCATCGTGTCGCCGTGCAGCATCGGCTCCACGGGCTCGTACCGCGGCTCGGTGAGGCAGCCGAGGATCTGCCCCCACGTCTCGGTACCGCGAACCTCGAACGTGTAGCGACCGCCCGCCAGCTCGACGCTGCGCAGCAGCGTCCGCTTGCGCTCCGAGAAGCGGGTCACGTCCGCGCGCTCGCACGAGACCTCGACGGCTTCCGACCACTGCTCGGGGCCGGTCGACGGGAGCGGCGGATAGTCGCACGGCGCCCAGCTCGGGTACGCTTCTGGGGCTTCGGCCTCGTATCCAGCCGCGAGCGTCTCGAGCGACGCGCCGAGGGCCACGTCGATCGGGTCGCCCTCGAGCACGCGCTTGACTGCCGCGATTCCGTGGCTCTCGATCAGCCAGCGGGTGAAGTGCCCGGCTCCGAAATACTCGACATTCTGACCGTCGTCAGCCTCCACGTTGTGCTCGATCGGCACGTAGCCACGAATCGTGGGCCGGTGAAGCCGAAGGGCCTCGGCGATGCCTTCATCCCAGAATGGCCGGGCATCGCCGAACCTGTCCACCACGGCGTGAACGATCTCGTGGTCGACGGCCCACCACGCCGACACTACGATGTCACGCTTCGGGTTGTAGCACCCGCTGATCGCCTCACTCCCACAGAACTCCGGAGCGTCACCATAGAGATAGATCTCGACCTTGTCGGAGGATGCAGCATCGAGCATCCCCTCGACGAACTCGATCTGCTCGTCGATCCACGGCAGGTCGTAGCCACACAGCGGATCGCCGAACCCCGTGCCGATCACCGCATGCTCCGTCTCGTAGCGCAGCGGCGGCAGCGGCTCGGCGCAGGCGCCGACGACCGACACTGCGATGACGACGAGCGCATGGATACGGTCGCGAGTCACAACTATCCACCTGACGCGGCGCCGCCGCCCGCGGTCTCGTCCACCCCGGGTAGCGGCGTCGAGCCCGTGCCGCCCTGAGCGCCGTCGGGGCCTACTGCGGCACACCACCTGCGCCCCCGCTCGGCGGGGTGGCTACCGCGGCGTAAGCTCGCTCGAGCACCTCGGCCGAGTGCTCGAGCGCCGCATGCTCGGCGGGCTCGAGCGAAGGCTCCACGACCTCGGTCGCGCCCTCGCGACCCACGATCATCGGGAGCGATAGGGTGGTGCCGCGCAGGCCGAGCACGCCCTGCTGACGCCGCGAGACGGTGAGCACCCGTCGTTCCCCTCGCAGCGACCACCGCAGCAGCGCCGCGGTGACGAGCCCGATGGCGTGGTTGGTGGCGCCCTTGCGGGCGATGATCTCTTGGGCCGCCACGCGGACCTCGGTGGCGAGCGCCTGCTCGCGCTCCGGACTCCACCCTGCCCACTGGCGCAGCGACCGACCTCCCACCCGGGCGCCCGACCACAGCACGACCTCGGAGTCTCCGTGCTCGCCCACGACCTGGCTGTGGACCGAGCGGGGATCGAGGTGCAGCTCGCGGCCCACCACCTGCCGCAGCCGCGCCGTGTCGAGCATGGTGCCCGTGCCGATGACCCGCGCCGGGGGCAGGTCGGAGGCCTCCTGCACCAGCCGCGTGAGCACGTCGACGGGGTTGCTCACCACCACCACCAATCCCCGCGCCCCGGCCAGCGCACGGCCTAGCGTCCGCGCGATGGCAGCGGTGTCGCGCAGCAGGTCGAGCCGCGACTCGCCGGCCGTGCCTCCGCGACCCGCGGCGATGACCACCGCGTCGGCGTCCCGCATCTGCTCGACGCTGGCGGTGCCCACCCGCGCCGCGGGATAGAACGAGGCCCCGTGTCGCAGGTCCATCGCCTCGCCCTCGGCCACGCGTGCGTCGATGTCGTTGAGCCACAGCTCGTGCGCGACCCCGGCATGCAGCGCCGAGATGGCGACGCTGCTTCCGACCCAGCCCATGCCGATGATGCCGATCTTCATCGACGGCAGCTTAGCAACAACGCCTTCCAAGTTGCCCCCACATCCCGCTCGCCTGGCCCCTCCGAACCGAGCCGAGCCGAGCCGAGCCGAGCCTCAGCCGAACGCCCCTTCGAGCTCGGCGAGTACCGCTCGCAGCTCCTCCAGCATCGCGGAGGCCTCCTCGCCATCGACCTCGTCGCGGCGGCGCACCAGCTCGTCGGCGAGGGTGTCGATCGCGGCGATGCGGTAGCGGACGCCCTGCATCACCTTGCCGACCGGCTTTGGCGGCGACGGGCGCGTGGTGAGACCGCCGATGACCTTGGCGAGCTCGGCGACCGTCATCGCTTCGATCATCTTGGGCGGGACGGGATGGCCGGGGATCACCAGCGGCACGCGACCGGTGAGCGCACGGCGGCGCGCCGGCTGCAATGGCACGAGCAGATAGAGCTTGGTGGGGCCAAGGTGCTCCAAGCGGGCCAGCTCGCGGGGCTCGGCCTCGGCCCACTCCGACAGGCGCATCGCGTTGTAGACCGAGCGCTGGCTGAGCGGCACGGCGGTGGTCAGCCAGGCGAGCCACTGGCCCGGCTCGAGCGCCTGCTGGATCGTCCGCATGCGCTGGCCCATCGCGACGATCGCAGCGACGACCTTCGCCCCGGCCTCGCGCTGGATTGCGAGGATCTCCTTGGTGAGTCGCTGGACCTCCCGGTTGCGCCGCCAGTCGGGGGCGGCTGGTCGTGCGAGCGCTCG
>JBFIJN010000500.1:0-6362 GCA_041600735.1 Nannocystaceae bacterium | reverse complement strand
TCGGGCGCCCAGCCTGCGGCCTCGTTCAAGGTGTTGATCGACGAGGAGCTGAAGAAGGCCGAGGCCAGGGTCGCGGCTGGAACCCCGCGCGCGAGCGTGTACGCCGAGACCATCGCGAGCGGGAAGACCGAGCCCTGAGCCGAGGCGGGGATGGCGGTGGCCGCACGCACCCAGCCCTCGCCGGGGGCCGAGGCGTGGGATACAAGCAGGTAGAGATCCCATGAACCCACCCATCCGCCTGCTCGCCGCGATCGCCTTCCTTGCTGCTACCGCTTGCGCCAAGCCTGCGGACTCCGAGCCGCCCAAGACCACCACGCCAGCCGCGGAGCCCGCTGGCAACGCGCAGCTCGCCA
This sequence comes from Nannocystaceae bacterium, assembly GCA_041600735.1. Classification (GTDB taxonomy): domain Bacteria; phylum Myxococcota_A; class Polyangia; order Nannocystales; family Nannocystaceae; genus Paraliomyxa. The sequence continues at coordinate 6,009 of JBFIJN010000500.1, read as the reverse complement.
ACCCGGCGTCGGTCCACTGCGCCGACAAGGGCGGCAAGCTCGAGATCGTCGACACGCCGGACGGCCAGGAGGGGATCTGCACGCTCGCAGACGGCACCCGCTGCGAAGAGTGGGCGTACATGCGCGGCGAGTGCCCGGCTTCCGAAGCGACCCCGGAGAACTAGCCATGTTCTCGGGAACGCTCGTCGCGATCTACACGGCGCCCGCCTCGGGCGAGCCGATGCTCGAGCTGCCGCACGCGCAGGCGACGGCCGGCTACGGGCTCGTGGGCGATCGCTTCGCGGCCGATGCCAATCATAGTCGCGGCTACACCAAGGTCCGCCAGGTGACGCTCATCGAAGAAGAGACCGTGGCCGCCCTCGAGCGCGACCACGAGCTCGAGGTGAAGCCGGTCTTGCTGCGCCGCAACCTGCTGACGCGCGGAGTTCCGCTCAACCACCTCATCGGCCGCAGGTTTCGCATCGGCGCGGTCGTGCTGCGCGGCACCGAGCTCGCCGAGCCCTGCCAGTACCTCGCCGATCTGATCCAGCTGCCCGTGCTCAAGCCGCTGCTGCATCGCGGGGGGATCCGAGCCGAGATCGTGGAAGGCGGGGAGCTGCGCCCCGGCGACGAGATCACGCCGCTGGAGGACTGAGTCAGCCGCCTTCGGGGTCGCCCGCGGGATCGCCCTCGGCCGGGTCTCCTGCGTCGGCGCCTCGCAGCGCCCTGACCTCGTCGGCCCAGCGCTGGAGGTCTTCTGCGGTCACCGCGACTGCGTCCCCGCCGCGCAGCTGACGGTGCTGGTCGAGGTGTTCCTGCACGCGCTCGCGCAGCCGTGCGAGGCCGCGCTGCAGGCGACCGCGGACGGTGCCCTCGGGGATCCCCAGCACCTCGCCGATCTCGCGGCCGCTGAGGCCGTCGAAGTACATCAGCTCGAGCACGACCTGGTCGTTCACGGGAATCTGGCGCAGCGACTGCACGAACGCCTGACCCTCGCGGCGCCGCATGATGATCGAAGAGGGCGAGCGCGGGTCGAGCTCGTGCACGCACACGCTGGCGAAGTCGAGCTCCTCGCGCACGCGCTTGCTCTTCTTGCGGATGTACGCGAACAGCACGTTGTTGGCCACGCTGAACAAGAAGCGTCGCACGCTGGTCTCGCCGCGAAAGCCGGGCGCGGCCTGCAAGCCGCCCAGGAACGTCTGGCTCACGAGGTCGGGCACGTCGGACTCGTTGCAGACCTTGTTGCGAAAGAACCAGGTGATCTCGCCGATGCGGCGGCGCACGAGCGCATTGCCTGCGTCACGGTCGCCGGCTTGCCACTGCTCGAGCAGCGCGCGATCGGGGTCGTCCACGCGTCGACGATAGCACCGACCATCGCGCTGGTGGCACACCCGCGGGCGCGGTATCGTGGCGACCGCAATGAAGGTCAAGGCCGCCGTCGCTCACGCCCCCAAGCAACCACTCACCATCGAGGAGATCGACCTCGAGGGACCGAGGGCCGGCGAGGTGCTGATCGAGATCAAGGCCACCGGGGTGTGCCACACGGACGCGTACACGCTGTCGGGTGCCGATCCCGAGGGCCTGTTTCCCGCGGTGCTCGGGCACGAAGGCGCGGGCGTGGTGGTCGACGTGGGCCCGGGCGTCACGTCGCTGGCCAAGGGCGACCACGTGATCCCGCTCTATGTGCCCGAGTGTCGCCAGTGCAGCTACTGCACCTCGGGCAAGACGAACTTGTGCCAAGCGATCCGCTCGACCCAGGGCGCGGGGCTGATGCCCGATGGCTCCTCGCGCTTCTCGGTGGGGGGCAAGTCGCTGTTCCACTACATGGGCACGTCGACGTTTGCCCAGTACACGGTGGTCCCGGAGATCGCAGTCGCCAAGGTTCGCGAGGACGCGCCGTTCGACAAGATCTGCTACATCGGCTGCGGCGTCACCACGGGGATCGGCGCGGTGATCAACACGGCCAAGGTCGCCCCCGGTGACAACGTGGTGGTGTTCGGCCTGGGCGGCATCGGGCTCAACGTGGTCCAAGGCGCGCGGCTGGCCGGGGCCAACATGATCGTCGGGGTCGACCTCAACCCCGCCCGCAAGGCGCTGGGCGAGAAATTCGGCATGACCCACTTCGTGAACCCCACCGAGGTGAAGGGCGAGCTGGTGCCGTACCTGGTCGACCTCACCAAGGGCGGGGCCGACTACTCGTTCGAATGCGTGGGCAATGTGAAGGTGATGCGGCAGGCGCTCGAGTGCTGCCACAAGGGCTGGGGCACCTCGGTGATCATCGGGGTGGCCGGGGCCGGCGAGGAGATCAGCACGCGACCGTTTCAGCTGGTGACCGGGCGCGTGTGGAAGGGCACCGCATTCGGCGGGGCCAAGGGGCGCACGGACGTGCCCAAGATCGTGGATTGGTACATGGATGGGAAGATCAACATCGATGATCTCATCACCCACACCGTGCCGCTCGAGCAGATCAACCATGCGTTCGACTTGATGCACCACGGCGAGTCGATCCGCGGCGTGGTGGTGTTCTAGGGTCGCTCGCGGCCCGCGCCGCCGCTCGACTGTCAGCTCCTCGCTGCGCTGGGGTACCCTCGCCCGGGCATGGCTTCGTCCCCCGACGACCCCCTCGCCGAGCGCTCGGTCGCAATGCCGATCGATCGGGTCTTGCTGCCGCTCCGCCTGTTCACGGCGCACAAGCTCGCGGGCGCGGGCCTCTTGCTGCTGGCCACCGCGATCGCGATCGTCTGGGCGAACTCGCCGTGGGCCGAGACCTACGAGCACCTGCTGCATCTTCCAGCGCGCATCTCGGTGGGCGACCTCACGCTCGAGAAGACGCTGCACCACGTCATCAACGACGGGCTGATGGGGGTGTTCTTCTTCTTGGTCGGCCTCGAGATCAAGCGCGAGGTGCTGGTGGGCGAGCTCTCCACCCCGGGGCAGGCGGCTCTGCCCGCGGTGGCGGCCCTCGGCGGGATGTTGGTGCCCGCGCTGCTCTACGTGGCGATCAATCCCGAGGCGCCGCTGCGCAACGGCTGGGGGATCCCGATGGCCACCGACATTGCGTTTGCGCTGGGGGTGCTCGCGATCGTGGGCGATCGCGTGCCCTCGCGGCTCAAGGTGCTGCTGACGGCGCTGGCCATCGTCGACGACATCGGCGCGGTGCTGGTGATCGCGATCTTCTACACCGACCAGATCGCCACCAACCTCCTGCTGGTGGGCCTGCTCGGCGTCGCAATCTCGGCCGGGATGAACCTGGCGGGCGTGCGCAACTGGATCGCGTACCTCACGGTGGGCCTGCTCGTGTGGCTGGCGTTCCTGCAGTCGGGGGTGCACGCGACCATCGCGGCCCTGCTGATGGCGTTCACGATCCCCGCGCGCACCCGCATCGACGGCGAGCTGCTGATGGAGCGGCTCGAGCGGGCGACCAAGCGCCTGCGCCGCGTGGGGCCCCCGCAGACCTCGGGCCTCAACACGCACGCACAAGAAGACGCGCTGCACGATCTGGTGGTGATCCACGACTCGGCGACCGCGCCGCTGCAGCGCCTCGAGCACTCGATCATCGGGCTGGTGACGTTCGTGATCCTCCCCGTGTTTGCGCTGGCCAACGCGGGCGTGAGCTTCTCGGGCGCCGGCCTGGGCACGCTGGGCGAGGGCATCGCGCTCGGCGTGGCGGTGGGCCTGGTGGTGGGCAAGCCGCTCGGGATCGTGGGGTTCTCGTGGCTGGCGGTGAAGGCGGGGCTGTGTCGGCTCCCGCAGGGCGTGAGCTGGGCGCACGTGACCGGCATCGGGTTGCTGGGCGGTATCGGCTTCACCATGGCGCTGTTCGTGGGCGGCCTGGCGTTCGCCGCCCCTGCGGATCTAGCTGCGGCCAAGCTGGGGATCCTGACCGCCTCGGTGATCGCCGCGGTCGGGGGGCTGGTGGTGCTGCGTCGGGCGTCGAAGTAAGCGCCCGCGCAGCGCCGTTTCCTTTGCCTTTCCTCCGCCGATCCGCTCCAATCGACCCCCTATGCGAGGGGGACGAGCACTCACGACCGCAATCATCGCGCTGGCGCTCCACGGAGCTTGGGGCGCGGACCCGGCTCGGGCGCAGGAGCCAGTGCAGCGCACGCGCTACGAGCTGCCCGCCTCCAACGGCTACGGCGCGATCATCCTCGATCTCGACTCGGCCGACCCCGGGCAGTCGCGCCGCTTGGTGCACTTTCGCGAGCACCTGTTCGCCGCCGAGGAGCCGCTGCTCGATGCGATGGGCAACGAGGTGTGGAACGGCAGCGACTTTGCGGCGGCCTTCACCCGCGATCTGCTCTACGACGCCTACTTCGGGCTGCGCGACGGCAGCGGGCAGGCGTGGCTGACCTCGGTGCCGGTCGATCTCGATGCGAGCGGCTACGCCGAGGGCGGCACGGGCGTGGCGACGATGGTGCAGACCCGGGGCGCGCTCGAGGCCACGCAGTACTTCTTTGCGCCGATGGAGCTCGAGACCAACGCATTCGTGATGGCGATGCGGGTCCGCAACACCGGCGGCATGGTGGTCCCCGGCGCGCAGGCGTTCTCGCTGCACAATTTCCACCTGGGGTACGGGCGCGCGACGTCCTCGTACCAGGTGCACGAGGACATCGGCGAGAACGGCGAGACGCTGCTGTTCGATGCCACCGGTGGTGGGGCGGCATTCACCGAGCGCGGGTTCGCGGGGGTGATCGCGATGCGAGCGGTGGGCGACGTGGCGCACTACGGCGCGGCGCCGGCGGTGAACGTGTATGCGATCGTGAACGACGGCGGCTTCGCCGATCTGCCGGACAACCCCACGCCCGACATGGCGGCCACCGGGGCCACGGGGGCGCTGCAATTCGATCTCGGCGATCTCGCCCCGGGGCAGGAGGCCTGGGTGGCGGTGACGTTCGTGCACCACGGGGATCCATTTGCCGGGGCGGCGGCGCTCGGGCTCGCCGATGGCTGGATCGCCGGTCGCGACGCGCAGGCGCTGGTCGAAGACGAGCTGGCCGGGTGGGCCGACTTCCAGGCCACGCTCACCATGCCCGCGGGGCAGAGCGCCGATGAAGAGGCGCTCACCCGCCAGAGCGCGGCGATGCTGCGCATGGGCCAGGTCCGCGAGGAGGAATTCTACCTGCGCGAGTGGCTGAGCCAAGACGGTGATCCCCGCCGTACTCGCTTTCCCGGCTCGCTCCCCGGCACGGTGCAGCACCGGGGTGCGGGCGCGATCCTGGCCAGCCTGCCGCCGGGCAACTGGACCTACGCGTGGATCCGCGACGGTGCCTACGCGACCGCGGCGATGGCCACGCTCGGCATGCAGCTCGAGGCCCGCGCCTCGCTCGAGTACTACCTCGAGGCCGAGGCCGGTCGCTTCGTCGACTGGATGGAGCTGTCGGCCTACGCCATGCCCGACTATCAGATCTCGCTGGTGCGCTACTACGGCTTTGGGGTCGAGGAGACCGATTTCAACGCGTACGGGCCCAACCTGGAGTTCGATGGATTTGGGCTGTTCTTGTGGGCGCTGCGGGCCTACGAGGAGCACAGCGGAGACGAGGCGCTGGCCGAAGAGTACTGGCCGGTGATCTCCGAGCGCGTGGGCGATGTGCTGGTGGCGCTCGTCGATCCGGTCACCGGCCTCATCCGCCGCGACTCGTCGATCTGGGAGTCGCACTGGAACGGTCGCGAGCGCTACTGGGCGTATACCTCGATCACCGCGGCGCGCGGGCTGTGCGATGCCGCGACCATCGCCGAGCGCGTGGGCGACCAAGACCGAGCGCAGAGCTACCGCGAGACCGCGAACGCGCTGCGCCAGGCGATCATCGATCGCCTCACCGACGGCAGCGGAGCCATCGGCTCCACCTACGAAGAGGTGCAGGCGGGCTCGGGCTACTGGGATGCCGCGGTCGTCGACGCGATCGCGATGGGGCTGTTCGATCCCACCGGCGGCACCGCCTCGGCGACGCTGGCCGGGCTCGACTACAACCTCATCACGCCCGCGAGCGAGGTGGGGTGGGCGCGCAACGACGACGAGACCGACCACGGCGG
>JBFIJN010000499.1:0-6372 GCA_041600735.1 Nannocystaceae bacterium | reverse complement strand
CGGCGCTCGCAGAGCCCAGCTGGGCAGCTTGCGCTCGAACACGTGCTTGGTGCGACGCTCCCGGTCGTAGACCTTCACCTGCGCCAGCGCGAGCAGTTTGGCGTCGAACAGCGCCACCGCCACGAACCACCGCGCATTGCCCAGCTGGAACGCCTGCCACTCCTTGAGCCGCAGCGCTCGCACCATGCGGGGCAGCGGTAGCGCCCACGGCTGCGCATCGATGAGGTCCACGTCGGCGATCGCCCCGTTGCAGGTGCCAAACCGCACCCGGCCCTCTTCGACCAAGCGCGCCGGGGTATCGATGAGCTCTCGCATGCCCGCGGAGGATACCGCTAGCCACCAGCGCTCGCGCTACCCCTTGCTCTTGCGCCGCCGTCTCCCCCGCTTGCGCTCATCGGCCGTGCGCCCGCGGCTGCCGTCGTCGGCAAACGGGGGTGGCAGCAGCGGCTCGTGATACCCGGTGCTGCTGCGCTGCTGCATCTCGATCTCCGACAGCAACAGCGCCGGCGCCATCCCGCTCACGGGGATCGATCCGCTCTCCGCATAGCAGTACCCCTCGTCGATCCCTGCCTCCCCGCCAAACGCGACCACTCGCTGCAGCGCGGCCAGCGGGGTGCCGATCAGCTCCACGTCGCGCACGCGCCGACGCTCGCCGGACTTCACGTCCACGATCCACACCTCGCTGGGCTCGCCCTTGAACACCTGGAAGTCGTAGGCCTGGGTCGAGGTCTCGCCGCCGTGCACCCGCACGATGATCATCGCCTCGGGGCGCCCTTGTCGGCGCGCGAGCTCGATCAATTCGTGCTCGAGCTCGGCCCATGTCTTGGCCTGATCGGCCCGCCCCTCGACCACCAAGTGGGCCATTCGAGACATCGGGGCCGCCAGGCCATCGTGGCGCCCGTGCCCGTTGGAGCGCCGGCTGTGCCGCGTGGGCGTGCGCCCGTGCAAGAACCCCTTCAGCACCCCATCGACGACCAGCGTAGCCCGCTGCGCCGGCACGCCCTCGTCGTCCACGCGATAGCCTCCCCAGCGCGGCAGCCCGTCGGGCCCGACCGCGGTGGGGTCGTCGTACACGTCGATCCCGGGGGGAAGGATGAACTTGCCGACCTTGTGCGCGAACGTTCGCGTCTCGCCGCGCGCGACCAGGCGATCGCCCTCGAGCCGATGCCCCAGCGCCTCGTGGAACAGGGTGCTCGCGGCCTGCCCGGCCAAGAGCGCGGGTCCAATGAAGGCGCCGGGCGTGTCCGCGTGGCACAGCGCGGCCAGCTCGGCGAGCACCTCCTGCACCATCGCGCGAATGCCCGCGGCGTCGGGCACCTGCTCCACGCTCCGCAGGTAGCGCTGGCGCCCGGCCTCGGTATAGACGCCGTCGTCGGTGAGCACCCAGCCGCCCACGTCCACGCAGCAGAACAGCTCCTCGGTGACCACGCGCGTGCCCTCCGAGGTGGCCATCCACCGCTGCACGCGCTCGACGGTGAGCGTGATCGCGGGATCGTGCACCTCGGGGTGCTCGAGGAACACGGCCGAGGCCTCGCGCAGCATCGCCTCCCACTGCGCGCGCGGCAGCGGGGCGTCGTGCAGCAGCTCGCGGTGCTCGAGCGGGGGCTCCTTGGTCAGCGCATCGACCTCGTCGCGCAGGTACTCGCTGACCATCGCCTTCTTGTGATCGAAGTAGTCCTCGAGCGCCTCGTCGAACTTGAGCTGCCCGAGCTTCCACAGCGCCACCTGCAAGGCGCCCGGATCGAGGTCGTCGGGGGCATCGACCCAGTCGGCGCTCTCGCGCTCCTCGGCGTTGCCATCGAGGCCGGCGTCCATCACGTTGTCGAAGCGGTGATCGCCCACCCGCACCTCGCAGTAGATCCCGGCGCGGACGTCCTCGCGGGCGCGCAGCAGCGATCCGTAGGCGGCCCGCAGCCGCAGCGCGTGCACGCGGCGCAGCGAGTACGCGATGTAGTAGGGCCGCGGGCTGTCGGGCACGTCGAACCCCTCCATGGAGCGCCGCAGCTCCTTGGCCATCACGTCGAGCACGGGGTCGGCGTCGCGCGGCGGCGAGCTCACGGGTCGGTGACGAGCGGCAGTGCGGGAACCCATCGGGCCAGCGGACATAGCGGGCGCGCGGGCCCCCGGCAAGGCCGCCCCCGCAGGTGCCCGCCAGAGCGGCTCAGCCGTCGGTGCCGTCGCGTGCGCGGCGATCGTCGCCGCCGGGGCGAGCGCTCTGTTGCTGGGCGCGCCGCCGGTCGTCCTCGTCGTAGGCCTCGATGATCGCCTGGACGATCGGGTGGCGCATGACGTCGCCCTTGGCGAAGCGGCACACGGCCATGCCGTCGACCCCGCGCAGCACCTTGAGCGCATGCGCCAGGCCGCTGCGGTAGCCGCCCGGGAGGTCGACCTGCGAAGGATCGCCGGTCACCACCGCGCGGGTGTTGGCCCCGATGCGGGTCAAGAACATCTTCATCTGCTCGCGCGTGGTGTTCTGCGCCTCGTCGAGGATCACGAACGCATCGTTGAGCGTACGCCCGCGCATGTAGGCCAGCGGCGCGATCTCGAGGATCTGCTGCTCGACCATGCGCAGCACCTTGTCGGCCGGAAACATCTCGTAGAGCGCATCGTAGAGCGGGCGCAGATAGGGGCTGATCTTGTCCTCGAGCGTGCCGGGCAAGAACCCCAGGCGCTCGCCGGCCTCGATCGCCGGCCGCGAGAGGATGATGCGGCGCACCTGCTTGTCGGCCAGGGCCCGAGCCGCCATCGCCACCGCGAGGTAGGTCTTGCCCGTGCCGGCTGGGCCCACGCCAAACGTGAGGGTGTGCCGCCGCATCGAGGCCACGTAGCGCTTTTGGTTGAGGCTGCGCGGCATGATCCCGCGACCATCGCCGGGGCGCACCACGATCACGTCGTCGAACACCTCGCGGAGCTCGACCTCGGCATCGTGACGCAGGACCTCGAGCGCGCGGCCCACATCGCTGGGCTCGACCGGGTTGCCCGCGCGTGCGAGCGCGTAGAGCTGTCGCAGCAGCCGCGCGACCAGCTCGGCCTCGGGCCCGTCGACCAGGACCTCGTTGCCGCGCACGTGAACGCGCGTGCCCGTCTCGCGCTCGAGCAAGGCCGCCCCTCCACCCTCGCCGAGGACCGCCCCCAGCATCAACTGGAGGGGGTCCCGCTCGTCGAACGTGAGCTTTTCTTGGCTGGACAAAGCGAGCCCCGGTGCCCCGGGCGCACTCACCGTAGCACGCCCGTTTTGCGCGGAGACCGCGAGCGGTCCCGCTGGACGCCGTGGTAGAACGCCGCCCCGCATGGACGAGCGCGACCCTGCCCCGCCCGACCACCGCGGCCTGGGCCTCCGCGACGGCCTGCCCGGGCTCCGCGACCTGATGGACCGGCTGCTCGACCCGACGAGCGGCTGCCCCTGGGACCAGGCCCAGAGCCTCGACAGCCTGCGCCCCTACCTGCTCGAGGAGGCCCACGAGGTGCTCGAGGCCATGGACGATCCTCGGGCCCACCGCGGCGAGCTGGGCGATCTCTTGTTCCAGGTGGTGTTCCAGGCCGCGCTGCGCGAGCGCGAGGGCGCGTTCGACCTCGAGGGGGTGATCGAGGCGATCCGCAGCAAGATGATCCGCCGACACCCGCATGTGTTCGGCCCGACCGCGGGGACCGAGAGCCTCACCTCGGCCGAGGTCGAGCGGCAGTGGGCGGCGATCAAGCAGGCCGAGCGCGGCACCCAGGGGCCCCCGGATCCGCTGGCCGGCGTCCCCCGCGGGCTACCCGCGCTGCAACGGGCCTGGCGGCTACAGGACAAGGCGGCCCAGGTCGGCTTCGACTGGCCCGATGTCGAGGGCGCGCTGGCCAAGGCGCGAGAGGAATGGGAGGAGCTGGAGCAAGCGCGCGCGAGCGGGACCGCCGAGGAGATCCGGGAGGAGCTCGGCGACCTGCTGTTCGTGCTCGTCCGCGTGGCCGGCAAGCTGGGGATGGAGCCCGAGGACACGCTGCGCCGGGCCAACGCCAAGTTCGAACGCCGCTTTGGCCACGTGATGGCGCGCTGCCACGCGGCCGGAATCGATCCCACGAGCGCCGGGCTGGCCAAGCTCGACGGATTCTGGGACGAGGCCAAGGCCCTCGAGCGGGCCCCCGCAGAACCGGGGGAAGACTGACCGCATCGGCGAAGGGTTGGCGCTGGCCGCCGCCGAGGTCATCGCCTAGATTGATGGATACGTTGCTTTGCTTGGTATGACGGCCCTCACCCACCCACTCGCTGCCCGCCACGTGTACCGGGAAGAGGCCGCCACCTCGAAGGCGGCCGTGCCCCACCTGCGAGCAGCCGCGGATGCGCTGGCGATGGCGCTGCTGTGCTTGGAGGAGGGTGACAGCCACGGGGACCGGCGCTGGCGGGCCGAGCAGGGGCGCAGCTTGCTGGCCGAGGCGGCCCGATCGCTCAGTCGGGCGCGCGTCTACAACCCTCGCATCCGCACGCTCGCGATGCCCTTCGTGATGGCCTCCGAGACTCGCCCCGAGGCCGAGCTCTCGCGACTCCTCAATATCGCGACGCGGCTATTGTTCCAGAATCACAAATACTTACCGGCAAGACTTCAAGCGATGCCTCTGGCCCCCGAGGACGAAGCGCAGCTCGCCGTGGTCGTGGCCGACCTCGCGCTGCCGGCCCGCCTCGGCCACATGCTGCGCCACCGCTGGGCCCTCACCGCGCTGGGGGTCGCGGTCGCGGGACCGCTCCTGGGCGCCCCCCTGATCGGGGCCACCGTTGCGATCGGCACGATGGTCGCCGGGCTCTGGCGGAGCAACCGCGAGTCCGAGCAGCCCGAGCCAGCCACCTGAGGCCAGCCGGCTGGGCGAGCGACGGGGTCAGCGCGCGGGCTCGGGCTCGAGACCGGGCAGCGGGGCGGTCTCGAGCGCGGGCGCGTCGCTGAATTGGACCACCAACAGCTTGTAACCGGCCTTGCCCTCGATGATCTCGACGACGGGCACCGCGTCGCGCTTGAGCACCACGGTGGCCACGGTATCGCGACCGCGACGCGAGACCTTCACCGTGCGCACGGGCGTGCGGAAATAGCGCAGGTCGAGGTGACGCAGGTTGTTGCGGACGTTGACCTTGGTGTTGCGCATGCGGATGCGCAGCGTGAGGCCCTCGGTGGACACCTCGTAGGCGGCCTCGTCGGAGAGCTCGAAGAACACGCGCGAGCCCTCGGGGGCGCGCTCGAAGCCCGCCCAGGTCATCACGGCCGGCGGGGCGCCCATGCTCTTGGCGGGGAACGGCGGCACATGGTTGCCCAGCACCGAGACCCCCGAGTAGAAGCCGACCGGATTGGCCGCCGCCCTGGCGGACTCGTTGGTCTGCACGTAGCGGGGCTGCTGCGGCAGCGAGCGCGAGAAGCCCCAGGTCCCGGTGAGATCCTGCGGGGGCGGCTCGGGCTCATCCTCGACCCGGGGCCCCGCATCGCTCGGGATGGCGCTGGGCGGAGGCGGCGTGGTGCGGGGCCCGGTGGGCAGGAATGGTGCCTCGGCTGGGGCCGCGGCCGGCTCGCGGGCGCCCGCGGCCGGCGGAGGGGGTGTGGTGGCCTTGGGCGGCGGCGGGGTGGCCGGGGCTGCGAGGGCGACGCGGCTCGGGCCGCTCAAGGCGAGGCCGAGCGCCAGCAACGAGAGGGCACGCGTCGAGGAGCGCATCGCTGCCCAGGATACCGGGCGCGGAGCCCCACGCCAAAAGATCGCCGCCCCCGATTTCGCGAGCGCGGGTGGCCTCAGTGGATCGGCCGGGGATCCTGGGGATCCGCGGGCGCGGCGATACCGAGGGCCTGGGCGCGGACCGCTCCCACGAGCAGGTGAGAGCCCAGCACGAGCACCACGCGCCGCTCGGCGAGCGCGGCCGCGAGGGCCTGGACCAAGCCCGGAGCATCCGGGGCCGCGAACCGCACGGTCCACTCGGCGCTCGGCGCGGGGACCTCCCCGAGCGCGACCCACCAGCGCTCCCCCAAGAGCCCGGTCAGAGCGGCGGACATCCCGGCCGCGTCCTTGTCGGCCTGGCTGCCCATCACGATGAGATCGGGCCGCGGCACCGCCCCCGCAGCCACCGCCGCGGCTACCGCGGCCGCACCCGCGGGGTTGTGGGCAACGTCGAGTACCAACGTGCCGCCACCGAGCGACAAGCACTGGAGCCGCCCCGGCCAGCGCGCGTCATCGCGCTCGGCCTCGTCGACCTCTGCGAGCACCCGCGCGGCCGCCAGCGCCAGCGCGCCGTTGAGGCGCTGATGGGCCCCAGGCAGGCCCCGCGGGGCCCGCGCGAGCGGCTCGACGAACTCGAGGGTGCAGCCGACCTCGGCCGCCCGGGCGCGCAGCACCGCCGTTACCTCGGGCCACTGGGGTGCGCTG
>JBFIJN010000498.1:0-6383 GCA_041600735.1 Nannocystaceae bacterium | reverse complement strand
CTGCCGGCATCGATTACGACATCAAGTACCACTTCAATGCGGGCGATATGGACTGGACCGTTGGCCTTGCGGCATCGACCAAGGTGCGATTCGACCAGCAATCGGGCGACGGTGACGTCTGGCAGGACTTCCTCGATGTCGATGCCAACACGACGTTCAGCTCGTTCGACTTCCTCGGGACCGCGACGGTCGAGGTGGATCGCGGCGGCTTTAACGGCAAGTTGCAGGTCAATCACACCGGTGGCCACAAGAAGCTGGGCGACTCGCTGCAATCCAGCGTCGACGCCTACACGACCATCGACCTGTATGCGTCCTATGACTTCAGCGGCAGCGGCTTGCTGCAGGATTTTAACGTCTACTTCCACATCAATGACCTCACGGACGAGGAACCGCCTTTCTATAACGTCAGGCAGGGCTTCAACACGTCCGAAGTCAACCCGATCGGCAGGATCATGACCCTCGGCTTCCGCAAGTCCTGGTAATCGATGGCATGAGCCTGGTGGAATGATCAGCTAGTCGTTCCCCCCTCAGGAAACCAGGCGGCCAGGAAAAATCCCCGACCCGAGTCGGGGATTTTTTTGTGGCCTGCGCCGGGCAGCGCGGGAGGCTGCTCACGTCGAGCTCGATCGACGTGGTGCTCGTTCCCCTGCGGTAGTCCGCCGGTGAGACGGAGGCACGATCTCCAGCCCCGCCGAGGCACTCCGAGACCGCGTACACCAGCGCGTCGAGAATCGAAGTCTTACCCGATCCGTTGGCGCCCACGAGCACGGTCAGCTGAGGGTCGAGCTCGAGCTCGAGGGATTCGAAGCCCCGGAAGTTCTCGAGTGTCAGCCGCGTGAGCTTCACTGCCGCTCCCTCGATCAGGTGCCGACGCTGGTCGAGCCGCCAGAGCTCCCGGTACTGCCTCCAGAGCTGCTGCCACCGGAGCTCCCCGTGCCGGTCGCGTCGGTGGTGCCGCTGCTGCCCGTGGTCGCGTCGGTGCCGCTGCTCGTGTCGGGTGCGTTGCCGGTGCCGGTCTCGCGCTCGGGGTCGGGCGGCGGACCGGGGTCGAAGTCACGCTTGCTGCCGAGGTCCATGAACACCTCGGGCGGGCCGCCACCTTCGTTGCCGTCGTCGGCCTCGTCGGCGGGCACGCACAGGCCGGGGGTGGTCTCGGCACCGACGGCGGGGCTGCAATCGCCGGCGGCGAGCACTCGACCCGAGGCCAGGCACACCAGGCCCTCGCGGCAATCGTCGCCGCACACGCAGCGGTCGCCCTCGCCCGCGCGGCAGGCCAGCAGCGCGGCGACAATGGCCAGCGGCACGCCCCACGGGGCCCGGGATTGCGCACGTGTGTTCATCGACTAGTCCAGAGGCTGATAGACCACCGAGACCACTTCGTACTCGCGTACGCCCTTGGGCAAGGTGATCGTGACCTCGTCGCCCTGGCGCTTGCCGAGCAGCGCGCGGGCCACCGGGGTCTTGATCGAGATGCGGCCGTTGTCGACGTCGGTCTCGTACTCGCCGACCAGCGCGTAGACCTGCTCGCGCTCGGTCTCGAGGTCGAGCAGGGTGACGGTGGCGCCAAAGCCGATGGTCTCGCTCTCGATCGTGGCCGGGTCGATGACCAGCGCGCGGCCGAGCATGTTCTCGAGCATGCGAAGCTCGGCGTCGATCTGACCCTGGCGCTCCTTGGCGGCGTGGTACTCGGCGTTCTCGCGCAGGTCGCCGTGCTCGAGCGCGGCCTCGATGTCGCGCACGTTGTCGTGGCGGTCCACATCTCGCAGCTGCTTGAGATGCGCGCGCAGGCGCTCGCGACCCGCGGGGGTCATGGGATAGGACTCTTCAACCATGATCTTCCGCTAACGATACCCCACCCGGTCGGTAGGGGCACTGTCGGGGTCGAACGCCGGAGCCTGGTGGTACTCCTGAAGCGAGAGGGTCTTGGCGGCCGCCGAGCCCTCGTGCGCTGCGGCGATGGCGTGCGCAGCCGCGAGCGCCCCCGAGACGGTGGTGAAGTAGGGCACGCGCTGCACCAGCGCGGTGCGACGCATGCTGAAGCTGTCCTCGGCCGGCGCTGCGCCCATCGTGGTGAGCAAGAGTGCGATCTCGCCGTTCAGCAGCGCATCGACGATGTGAGGTCGGCCCTCGGCGACCTTGTTGACCATGGTGCAGGGGAGACCGGCCGCGTGGATGGCGGCCGCGGTGCCGCGGGTGGCGACGAGGGAGAAGCCGCGCTGGTGGAGGATGCGGGCCGCGGGGAGGATGGCGTCCTTGTCGTCGTCGCCCACGCTGAAGCACGCGCGGCCGCGCAGCGGCAGCCCCGTGCCCTCGGCCAGCATGGCGCGCCAGAACGCCACGCCGAAGTCCTGGCCCATGCCCATGACCTCGCCGGTGCTGCGCATCTCGGGGCCCAAGATCGTGTCGACGCCGGGGAACTTGCGGAACGGGAACACCGGGATCTTCACCGACACATGGCCGGGCACGCGCTCGGTGACCCCGAGCTCGCGCAAGGTCTGGCCGGCCGCCACGAGCGCCGCGACCTTGGCGAACGGGATCCCGGTGGCCTTGGCGACGAACGGCACGGTGCGAGACCCGCGGGGGTTCACCTCGAGCACGTAGAGCCGGTTGCCGCGCAGGGCGTACTGCACGTTCATCAGCCCCACCACGCCGAGCTCGCGCGCCAAGCCCTGCGTGGTCTCGCGGATGAGCGCGAGCATGCGCGGCGAGACGTTGACCGGCGGCAGCGAGCACGAGCTATCGCCGGAGTGCACGCCCGCCTCTTCGATGTGCTCCATGATGCCCGCGATCACGCAGTCGGTGCCGTCGGCGACCGCGTCCACGTCGAACTCCGTCGCGTTGGGCAGGAACTCGTCGATGAGCACCGGGTGATCGGGCGAGGCCCGCACCGCGTGGCGCATGTAGCGGTCGAGCTGGGCGTCGCTGTGCACGATCTCCATCGCGCGACCGCCCAGCACGTAGCTCGGGCGCACGAGCACCGGGTAGCCGATGTTGCGCGCGACCGCGAAGGCCTCCTCGGAGGAGCGCCCCACGCCCCAGCGCGGGCAGTGCAGGCGCAGCCGCGCGAGCAGCTTGCCGAAGCGCTCGCGGTCCTCGGCCAGATCGATCGACTCGGCCGGCGTGCCCAGCAGGCGGTAGCCGGCGGCCTCGATGTCCTGGGCCAGCTTGAGCGGGGTCTGCCCGCCGAACTGCACGAGCACGCCCACGATGGTGCCCGACTCGGCCTCGCTATCGAGGATGTCGAGCACGTGCTCGCGGGCCAGCGGCTCGAAGTAGAGACGATCGCTGGTGTCGTAGTCGGTCGAGACCGTCTCGGGATTGCAGTTGACCATGATGGTCTCGTAGCCGGCATCGCGGAGCGCGAACGCGGCGTGGACGCAGCAGTAGTCGAACTCGATGCCCTGGCCGATGCGGTTGGGACCGCCGCCGAGGATCACGATCTTCTTGCGCGAGGAGATCTCGGCCTCGTCCTCGTCCTCGTAGGTGGAGTAGAGGTAGGGCGTGTGGGCCTCGAACTCGGCCGCGCACGTGTCGATGCGCTTGTAGACCGCCTTCACCCCGGCCTGGAGCCGTCGCGATCGCACCGCCTCCTCGCTCACCCCGCGCAGGGTCGCGATGCGGACGTCGGACATGCCGTTGCGCTTGGCCCAGCGCAGCATCTTGGCGTCGGGCAGCGTGCCCTTGGCGCCCTCGGCCACGCGCTGCTCGCACTCCACCATCAGGCGGATCTGGGTGAGGAACCAAGGATCGATCTTGGTGCGCTCGAACACCTGCGCGACGGTCATGCCGCGGCGGAACGCGGCGCCCACGTACCACAGGCGCTTGGGGTGCGGCCGGCTGAGCAGCGCATCGATCGACTCGCCCGCGTCCTCGTCGGGCTCCCAGTCGAAGCCGTAGCTGTCTTGCTCGAGGCTGCGGATCGCCTTGCCCAGCGACTCGCGGAAGGTGCGGCCGATGGCCATGGCCTCGCCCACCGACTTCATCTGGATCGTGAGCGTGTCGTCGGCCCCGCGGAACTTCTCGAAGGCGAAGCGCGGGACCTTGGTGACCACGTAGTCGATGCTGGGCTCGAACGAGGCCGGGGTGGCCTTGGTGATGTCGTTGAGCAGCTCGTCGAGCGTGTAGCCCACGGCCAGCTTGGCGGCGAACTTGGCGATGGGGAAGCCGGTGGCCTTGGACGCGAGCGCCGACGATCGCGAGACCCGCGGGTTCATCTCGATCACGATCTCGTCGCCGGTGGCCGGGTTCACCGCGAACTGGATGTTGCAGCCGCCGGTGGTCACCCCGATCTTGGACACGATCATCTTCGCGTGATCGCGCATCCGCTGGTATTCCTTGTCGGTCAGCGTCTGCGCGGGCGCCACGGTGATGCTGTCACCGGTGTGCACGCCCATGGGGTCGAGGTTCTCGATCGAGCAGATGACGACGAAGTTGTCCTTGCCGTCGCGCATCACCTCGAGCTCGTACTCCTTCCACCCGAGCACCGACTGCTCGAGCAGCACCTCGCTGTCGAGCGCCTCGTCCATCGCGACGACGATGTGAGTCTCGAACTCCGCGCGGTTGTAGGCGATCGCGGCTCCGCTGCCGCCCATGGTGAAGCTGGGGCGGATGATGACGGGGAAGCCGATGTCCTCGAGCCCCGCGCGGGCCTCCTCGAGCGAGCGGCAGTAGGCCGAGCGCGGCACCGAGAGCCCGATCTCGAGCATGGCCGCCTTGAACTGCTCGCGATCCTCGGCGCGCTCGATGACCTCGATGGTGGCGCCGATGAGCTCGACCCCGTGCTTGGCGAGGATGCCCTCGCGCTCGGCCGCGATCGCCAGGTTGAGCGCGGTCTGGCCGCCGACCGTGGGCAGCAGCGCGTCGGGCTTCTCGCGCGCGAGGATGCGGTCGAGATAGAGCGGCAGGAGCGGCTTGATGTACGTGCGGTCGGCCAGCTCCGGGTCGGTCATGATGGTGGCCGGGTTGGAGTTGATGAGCACGACCTCGTAGCCCTCTTGCTTGAGGGCCTTGACCGCTTGGGTCCCCGAGTAGTCGAACTCGCAGGCCTGACCGATGACGATGGGCCCAGAGCCCAGCACCATCACGCGCTTGATATCGGTGCGCTTGGGCATGGCAGGCTCAGCGCTTGACGACCTTGCCGCTGCGAAGCTCGTGCTCGCTGCCCAGCCGCGGGCGGATGCGCTCGATGTCGGCGGGGCTCACCTCCCACTGGAGCTCGACGAGGCCGTCGAGCACCTTGGTGCGCAGCCGGATCGAGTCTTCTTCGGGGTTGCACAGTCGATCGATGAGCGCGGCCTTGCTCTGCGCCTCGTCGGCGATGTCGATGAGCTGCTCGATCGCGAAGAAGCGCACGCCCTCGTCGGCATCTTCGACGTAGCCCACGAGGTACTCGGCGACCTTGGGGTCCTCGATGTCGGCGAGGTGGGCGAGGATCTGGAGCTTCTTCTTGGGGTCGCGCTCGTAGCCGGGGGGGTGGCGCTCGAGCAGCGCGTCGAGGATCTCCCACTCCTGGGTCTCGTCGGCGACCTCCTCGATGATGCGCAGCGCCCACGCCACGTTCTCGTGCTCGAGGCAGAACGCCTTGGCGGCGGGCAGCACCTTGGGGCCGAGGCCGGAGAGCTGGCGGTAGGCCCAGCCCTTCTCCTCTTCGTCCTCGATGCTCTTGGTCGAGACGTTGGTGAAGCGCCGGAACAGCCCGATGAGCGCGGCCTCCGAGCCGTCCGCCAGCAGCTGCTCCATCGCGTGATAGCGATCGGCCGACTGGGTGTACGGGTTGGTGACCATCTTGATCAGCTTGTCCAAGCGCGTCTTGCTCCGCGCCGAGCTGGAGAACAGATCCTTCAAACCCACGTCGATCACCCTTCGGATTGCGGCCGGCTTTTAGCGTGTCGCGCGGCCGCGTTCAACCCGGGAGCATGGCACGGACCGCGGCGAAGCTGACGAGCATGCCGTGCAGTGGTGTGGGGTGTGGGAGCGCACGGGGGCCGAGCAGGCCTCGCGCTCAGCCGCACGAAGGCGAGCAGCTGAAGCCACCCTCCGCGCCCTCGCTGCACCCGAGCCCGCCCTCGCTCACGCACGCGAGCGTCGTGCGGCGGCCATCGCACGCGTCCGGTGCGGCCTGGCACGACCGCGCGCCCATGGTGCCGTCGCATTGATCGTCGATGACGCAGATCTCGCTGCGCACGTCGCAGTCTTCGTCACCACATGCAAACGTGCCGAGGTCTTCTTCCTCGGCGCAGGCCCCGGCGACGACGCCGAGCAGGAGTGCGAGCACGACGGTGGGTAGGCGCATGCTCGGAGGGATACCACGAGGGCGCAGCCGAGCGGAGCGACTGGGGCTAGCCCTCCGCGGCACCGCTCGAGGAGCCACCCTCGCTGCTACT
>JBFIJN010000497.1:0-6399 GCA_041600735.1 Nannocystaceae bacterium | reverse complement strand
GTTGGGCATCGCTCGCAATTCGCGGTAGCGTGGGGCGCCATGACGCTCTTTGCTGCTCGCCCCACCGCGCGTTCCATTCCCGTCAGCGCCGTGACCACCGCTGACTTCAAGTCGTGGTTGCGCAAGCAACCCAAGGGCACGCAGGCCTGGCTCAAGGGGCTCGAGTTTCGCCCCGACGTGGGCAAGGTGGCGCTGGTCCCCGCGCGCGACGGCAGCCTCTCGCGCGTGGTGCTCGGGCTGGGGCGCGGGGCCGATCTATGGGCGTTTGCCGTGCTGCGCGAGCGCGTGCCGCCCAAGGGTCGCTACCACTACGAGGGCCTGCCGCCCGAGCACGCCGACGCGGCCGCGCTGGCGTGGGCGCTGGCCAGCTATCGCTTCATTCGCTATCGCGGCACGCCCCCGGAGAAGCACGCGCCCACGCTGGCGTGGCCCGACGGCTGCGACAAGGCGATGGTGCAGCGCACCTACGACGGCATCGCGCTCGGGCGCGACCTCATCAATACCCCCGCCAACGACCTTGGCCCCGCGGAGCTCGCCGATGCGGTGAAGGCCCTGGCCACCCGCCACGAGGCCGAGTTCTCGATGATCGTGGGCGATGCGCTGCTCGACGCCAACTACCCCACGATCCACGCGGTGGGCCGCGCCGCCAGCCAGCCTCCGTGCCTCTGCGACCTGCGCTGGGGCGATGCCAGCGCCCCCAAGCTCACGCTCGTGGGCAAGGGCGTGTGCTTCGACAGCGGCGGCCTCGACCTCAAGAACTCGGCGGGCATGCGCCTCATGAAGAAGGACATGGGCGGGGCCGCATCCGTGCTGGCGCTGGCCCACATGATCATGGACGCCAAGCTGCCGCTGCGACTGCGCGTGCTGGTACCCGCGGTCGAGAATGCGGTCTCGGCCACTGCCTATCGCCCCGGCGACATCCTGCGCACGCGCAAGGGCATCACCGTGGAGGTCGGCAACACCGACGCCGAGGGGCGGCTCATCTTGTGCGATGCGCTGGCCGAGGCGGTCAGCGAGGGCCCCGATCTACTGGTCGATTTCGCCACCCTCACCGGGGCCGCCCGCGTCGCGCTGGGCACCGAGCTCCCCGCGCTGTTCGCCAACGACGACGCCTTTGCCGATCAGATCCTCGATGCGGGGCGGCGGCGACAAGATCCGCTGTGGCGCATGCCGCTGCACCGCGACTACCGCCGACATCTCGACAGCAAGATCGCCGACATCAACAACATCTCGAGTGTCAGCCAAGGTGGCGCGATTACCGCGGCGCTGTTCCTGCAAGAGTTCGTGCCGGCGGGCCAGCGCTGGGCCCACGTGGACACCATGGCGTGGAACGGGGGGGCGCGGCCGGGGCGCCCCAGCGGGGGCGAGATCTTCGGCGTGCGCGCGTTCTACGATGCCATCTGCGCAACGCTGCTGGGCTGATCGCCTGGGCAGTTGGACCACTACATTTTCTTACATTGGGTCCGGAAGGTTCACCCCGAGGGGTGTCCAACCCTCGTCATGTCCAAGCTCCCCCCCTCGGCCCGAATCCTTGGTGTTGCCCTCGGTGTCTGCTGTGCCTCCGCCTGCGGGGACCCGGATGAGGGGCGCGGGGATGGCGCGAGCGGCTCGGGCATCGTCAGCGCGAGCGCGAGCGCGAGCGCGACCGATGGCTCGACCGACGGGGCCACCTCGGCGGGGACCTCGGTCGACGACGCCGATGGCGACTCGGGGGTGGGCAGCGCGGCCGACGACAGCCCGATCCCCGGGTTCGACGTGGCCGCGCCCGATGGCGAGCTGCCCTGCGGCGGCGCGGGCCTGGGCGTGGGCGGCCAAGACTTCTCGTACATCTGGATCGCCAACAGCCCCGAGGGCACGATCTCCAAGATCAACACGGTGACGCTGGTCGAGGAGGGTCGCTACGTGACCCGCAATACCTTCGGCAATCCCTCGCGCACCTCGGTGGCACTCTCCGGGCACATGGCGGTGGGCAACCGCTCGGGCGGCCTGACCAAGTACTACGCCTACGACTGTCCCGATCCGGTCAACACCTCCACCGGCCCCGGCGACGTGTACCCGTTCGGGACCGACGGCTGCTTCGCGTGGTCGACCAACATGCCCTACAACTCGCAGCGCCCCGTGGCCTGGACCCCGGGCACGTTCAACGAGAACACGTGCCAGTGGGAGAACGAGTACGTGTGGACCTCGGGCTACAACGGGGGCGGCAGCGTCGATGCGATCCTGCTCGACGGCGAGACCGGTGCGATCCTCGAGCAAGTGACCGTGAACGGGATCAACTCCGACTCGTTCGGGGCCTACGGCGGTGCTTCGGACAGCCAGGGCAACTTCTGGTTCTCGCAGCTCAGCGTGGGCCGGCTCGTGCGCGTGCCGATCGACAACCCCGCCGCCTACGAGGTGTGGAACATGCCGATCTCCGGCTACGGGATGGCGGTCGACAACCAGGATCGCGCGTGGATCTGTGGCAACGGCGTGGCTCGCTTCAACTACGCGGCCGGCACCTTCGATGTGCAGGCGAGCGGGGGCACCGGCGGCGGCGCGGCGGGCTGCATGGCCGACGCGACCCACCTGTGGCTGGCCGGTGGATCCAACGTGCGCGGCATCAACCTCGGCACGATGGCCATGGACTACAACTGGCCGATCCCCAGCTACATCCACGGCAGCAGCATCGACTTCCAGGGCTACATCTGGGGCGCCTCGCGGGATACCCGGGCCTATCGGGTCGATCCCGCGACCGGCACCGTGGACACCGTCAACGGCCTCAATAGCCCGTACACCTACTCGGACATGACGGGCTTCGGTCTCGCCAACTCGGTCGGTCCGCAGGGCTGAGCCGGCCTCATGCCCCTCGTGGTGCCGGTGGTCGCGACCGTGCTGGCGGTCGCGCTGCTGCTCGTGGCGGACGCGCGCGATCACGAGCTCGGCATGCGCGTGGCCAAGCCGCTCGCCTCCACCGGATTCCTCGTGGTGGCCGTGAGCGCCGGGGCGCTCGAGGGTGGCTACGGGCGGGCGGTCCTCGCCGCGCTCGCGCTCTCGTGGGTGGGCGACGTCTGCCTGCTCTCGCGGCGCCAGGCGTGGTTCATGGGCGGGCTCGTGGCGTTCTTGCTCGGCCATGTCGCATTCGGCGTCGCGTTCCTCGTGCAGGGCGTGGCGCTGCCGTGGCTCGCGGGCGGACTGCTCGTGCTCGCCGGGCCTGCGCAGCGGGTGCGAGGCTGGCTGCGCCCTCACCTGCCCGCCGCCATGCGTGGACCCGTGGATGCCTACGTGGTCGTCATCACCGCGATGGTGGCGCTGGCGCTGGCGTGCACCGCCGCCGGAGGATCGCCGTGGATCGCCGTGGGGGCGATCGCGTTCTACCTCTCGGATCTCGCCGTTGCGCGCGATCGCTTCGTGCGTCGCGAGCTACGCAACCGGGCGTGGGGGGTGCCGCTCTACTACGGGGCCCAGCTGGTGCTCGCCTGCACGATCGCGGGCTAGCGTGGGCGCGGGCTAGCGCGAGCGCTCAGCCGTCGGAAGGCTCGGGTTCCGGGTCGGGCTCGGGCTCGGACCCATCGTCGCCGCCATCACCCTCGTCACCCGCGGCGGGACGGCGCCGCTTCTTCTTTTTCTTCTTCTTGGTCTTGACCGGCTCGGGCTCGGGCTCGGGCTCGGGCTCGGGCTGCACCTCGGGCTCCGCGGCCCCCTCGTCGGCGACGGCCGGCGTGCCCGTGGACTCACCGCCGGGCGACCCGCTGCTGCCGCTGTCGGCCTCGCCCCCGGTCCCCGCGGGCTCCCCGGTCTCACCCGCTACGGCGCGGCCTGCCTCGATCTTGGCCCACGCAGGCGCGAGCTCGGGGTGGCTCGCGTCGAGGGCCGCGAGCGCCTCGTGAGCGCTGGCGGCCGCGGTCCAGTCGCCGGCCGCCACGGCCCCGCGCAGGCTCACGGCGGCGGCCTCGATCGCAGGGTCGACGGTGGGCGCGGCCACGGGCTCGGCCTTGGTCGCCGCATCGGCCTTGTCCTCGCCCGCGGGTGCCGGCGCGAGCGGACGCTCGCCCTTGATCGCGGCCCCCGCAACCCCCACGCCCACGTAGATCAGCGCGGACATGCCGGCCAACATGCCGGCCCCGCGCGCGGACTGCCGCCCGATCTTGGCGGCCACGAACCACAAGAGCGCAAAGGCGATCCCCACCAGGCCGGCGATGATCACCCAGTAGAGCAACATGTCGAGTTGTTCGGGCTTCATGCGCGGCTCCTCGGCGCGGCGGACCCAAGCCCGCCGGGGCGGCCAGGATAGCCCAAGCGCCTCACCCCCACCAAGCGCCCGCGCGGCTCAGTGCCCCGGGTACGGCTGCTCGCCGGCCTCGACCGCGAGCGGCAGGCGGTTCTCGGCGGGCGGGATCGGACAGTTGAAGTGCTCGCTGTACGCACAGGCCGGGTTGGTGGCGCGGTTGAAATCGAGGACGGCCACGTCGGCCCCCGACACCGCCACTTCGAGGTAGCGCCCCACGGGATAGCTGCGCTCCCCGGTGGTCTCGTCGGTGAAGGGCACGAGCAGCTCGAGGGCAGACTCGGCGTGGAGCCCGATCGCGGCCTGATACCCCACGAGCGTGATGGGCTCGCCGAGCAGCTCCGCATGGAGCACGCCCGCGCGCACGAAGGTCTTGGTCGTCCCGCGGCTCGTGGCGAGCTCCACCTCGGCACGCTCCGACTCGCGCTCGAACTTCGCCGGCACGATGTAGCGCGCATCGATGGGGAACCACGCCAGCCCGGTGAACGCGGTAACGCCCGCGGCGCGTGGATCGTGGACCAGCACGCGCAGCGACCCCGACTGCCGCGAGATCGCGAGCGAGAAGCGATCGAGGGTGACGACCAGACGGCTGGGGAGCGCCAGCGGCTCGGGCCCACAGCCTTCGAGGCAGCGCCCGCCGTGCTCGGTGGCCTCGAGGTGCACCGCGGGACCGGGGCCCTCGGTGGTCACGAGCTCCCCGTCGGCCACGCGCAGCCGCAGGGTCTGCCCCGGGCCGGTGTAGTAGGAGGCCGTCACCGAGAGCGGACCGTCCTCGCCGCTCACGCCGGCCTCGTGCTTGCGCTGGAACGCCTCGGCGTCGGCGGCGGCGAACCCCGGCGGCAGCGGGCTCGCCCCGCAGGCAAGGCTCCACCCCACCAGGCCGCCGAGCCCAAGGCGCACCCACTGCGAGCTGGCGAACGACGACATGCCGCCCTCGTCTTGCCACGGCGCCCGCGTTCCGCCAAGGCCTTGCTCGCGCGGCCGCCCGCCTCGATGATGCGAGCGGATGGACGCTCTTCGCACCGCGGGACCCACCGGCGTGGGCCTGGGCCTGCGCTGGGCCTTCATCGACGAGGTCGCCGCGGACCAGGCCCCCGCCGCGCTGCGCTTCTTCGAGGTCTCGCCCGAGAACTACATGCGCCGCGGCGGCACGATCCCGCGCGCGCTCCATGCGGTGGCCGAGCGCTACCCGATCCTCACCCACGGCTTGATGATGAACGTGGGCGGGACCACCGAGCTCGATCCCGAGTACCTCGCCGAGCTGCGCGCGTTCTTGCAGCGCATGGGCGTGGCCTGGCACAGCGACCACCTGTGCTGGAGCGGCAGCGACGGCGCGATCCTCCACGATCTGCTGCCGCTGCCCCACGATGCCCAGGCCGTGCGCCGCTGCGTGGATCAGATCGGCCGCATCCAAGATGCGCTGGGCCTGCCGTTCGCGGTGGAGAACATCTCGTACTACCTGGTGCCGGCGGGCGGGATGTCGGAGCTCGAGCTCATCACCGAGGTGCTCGAGCGCGCCGACTGCCGGCTGCTGCTCGACGTCAACAACGTGCAGGTCAACGCCGACAACCATGGGTTCGACGCGGCCGCGTTCATCGACGCGCTGCCGCTCTCGCGCGTCGTGCAGCTGCACGTCGCCGGCGGCGAGCGGCGCCCCAAGCTCGACGACCTCATCATCGACACCCACGGCACCGACGTCTCGCCGCGCGTGGAGGCGCTCATGGCCCGCGTGGTCGAGCGCATCGGGCCGGTTCCGGTGATCTACGAGCGCGACAGCTCGATCCCCTCGCTGCCCGAGCTCGGGCGCCAGGTCGCGGCGCTGCAGGCCGTCTACGAGGCCGCGCTGGCCCGGCATCGCCCCGGCGGGCCCACGCCCACGGCCGCACGCGCTCCCCTCGACGCGGGCATCACCTCGCTGGGCGGGGTGCAGCGCGGGCTCTCGCGCGTCGTGCTCGAGGACGACGCGGCGCGCGGTCTCGCCGAGGACCCCGCAGGCTGGCTGGCGAGCCATGGGGTGGTCCCGCCCGATCACGAGGCGATGGCGCGCATCGGCCCGCGCCGGCTGCTCGTCTATCGCTCGCTCGTCCGCAACGGGCTCGAGAACGTGGTGAGGGACTTCCTTCCCCGCACCGTCG
>JBFIJN010000496.1:0-6478 GCA_041600735.1 Nannocystaceae bacterium | reverse complement strand
GCAGTCCCCGATGTGGAGTTCGTCCAGGCGGTCGATCTCTTCGCATGTCTGCGTCGTCAGGCATTCGTCGAAGTAGTAGACCGCCAAGCACTCGGAAGAAGCCTGGTAGGCGCCGACTTGATTCGCGATGCACTCTTCCAAGGTGACACTGTCAGGAATCGTCCCGCACCCGAGCCCTTGCTCGCAGGCTTCGGCTGCCACTTGGCGCATCTCGGCCTGCGTTGGACCTTGTTCGGGATCGTGGTCATCCGAGCACGAGAATCCCGATGCCAGCGAGGCGGCGAACAATAGCGTGACGGCGTAGTGCATTCCCCCCTATAGTGGCGGCGGCGTGCACAGGACGTTGAAGACGGCGTCGCGTTCGTCCTCGCACGACCCTATGTCGATATTATGATTCAGCCGGTCGATGTCTTCACACGTGAGCATCGTCAGGCATTCATCGAGGTAGTAGCGTGCCACGCACTCGGGAGCGTCCTGATAGGTGCCGATCTGGTTTGCGACGCAATCCTCCAAGGTGACTCGTGCGGGAAGGAACCCGCACACCATTTCATGCTCGCAGTACTCGACGGCCACCTGCTGCATCTCCTCCTGCGTCGGACCGTGCTCGGGATCGTGATCATCGGCGCACGAGAATCCCAATGCCAGCGAGGCGGCGAAGAACAGCGCGAGCACGCCAGCCCTGAACTCCGTCATCGGATCGCCCGGATCGCCTGCAGCCCCGCCCCGCCGACCATGGTCTGACGTTGCCACATATCCCACGCGAAGGGACCGGCCCTTTCGGTCCTCACTTGGGTTGGCGGGATCCGTGGGTTGGTGGGCCGGTCAGGCGATCGACGGTCACGGTCACGGTCACGGTCGCGGTCGACTCGAGCGGCGATCAGCGCCGGCCCGAGTCAGCGGCGATCATCGCGGTCATCGTTGGTGCGCTTGCGTGCGCCCAAGTACCCAGCCACCGCGCCGAAGCTGGTGGTGAACACGATCTGCGCGGCATCGGTCACCGGCATGGTGATCCACGCGAGCCCCGACGCCACCACCAGCAACAGCACGCTCGCCACGATGCGCGCCTCTTGTCGCTCGCGGACCAGGCGCTGCTCGTGGCGGTGGCGCTGCTCGGTCTGCTCGAGCTCGTGGCGGTGGCGCTGCTCGTAGCGGGCGATCGAGAGCCGGCGTGAGGCCAGCTCGCGCGCGATCTGGCGGCCCGTCTCGTCGTCGAGGCTCTCCTCTTCGAGGGGGCGCGGGCGCGAGAGCGTCTGGACTCGCTCACGGCGGGGCTGAGCTGGGCCCGCCGGCGTTTCTTCGAGCTCGTCGAGATCGTCGAGGGTCTCCGGGGGGAGCTCGAGGGTGCGATCTGGCTGTTCGGGCCTGGACATCAGCGCCTCACTGGGGAGGCGGCCAACGCTCGTCATGTGCGCAACCGGGCCCGAGCCACGCTAGCGGCCCACCCGTCTCACCACAACAGCTCGACCGCTCGCTCCTCATCTCCTTTCACTAGCCTGACCTCGTAGCCTTCATCTCGTTGCCGCAGAAACCAGTCGAGCAAACGTAGCGCGTTGCGAACCGTCTCTGCGTTGGACTGCGCCTCGTTCCGCTCTCGTATCGAGTCCAGCCGTGCATACGCCGTGGGTGAGAAGTCGATCTGCACCCGTCGTCGCCCTTGCCCCTCGCTGCGCTCGATCGCGCCCACCGAATTGCCACCCGGCTCGCCTGTGAGCGTTACCGTCTTCTCCCTTGCCATC
The DNA here is from genome assembly GCA_041600735.1 of Nannocystaceae bacterium. Classification (GTDB taxonomy): domain Bacteria; phylum Myxococcota_A; class Polyangia; order Nannocystales; family Nannocystaceae; genus Paraliomyxa. Next base: position 4,742 of record JBFIJN010000496.1, on the reverse strand, counting down.
ATCAAATCCGTCCTTCCGTCGTGGTCGTGATCGTCGTAGTCGTCGGTTGCCGAGGCCGTCCCCCCCCGTCCGGGGTGACGGCTTCAGCCGAAGAATCGCCTCAAGTCGAGCCTGCGCTCAGCGGATCGTATGCTCCTCGTGATGCAGCGGATCGAGATCGTCGATGATCCACCGCTCTACGCGCTCGGCCTCTTCGGTCGGGTCGCGTCGGCGCGAGGGTCGGCGCACGGGTACGGGACGACTCGGCTCCGAATGCGTGATGCCATTCGAGCTCCTTCCCGTAGACCCGCAGATCCGGCGCCGCGCTCGCCATTCCAGCCTGAATTCCCGTATCACCACCACCTCCCGGACAGGACCGCTCGCTCGAACGCTCGACGGTCGCTACCCCTTTCGCGAAGGTAATGATAAGCCTGATTTTTTCCCGGTCCACTCCTGCCCAGCTCCGTGATGACTCCCAAGACCAGTCGGCTGGGAGTGATTTCTACTCCATTATTGAAGGTATCCGCCCGCCGTATCAAGTGCCTTGTAGGGCCGCTTGCGTCAGGGTTTAGCGTAAACGCGTGTATTCATTATGGAAGATGAGCAAAGAGCATCCGCACAAAGCGGCTCGTCATCCTGCGCGCGCAAAATACGACCCTCTCCCCTCGGGCGGCCGTGAAAGCCCACCGTCGGGGTTGCCAGTAGAGGTGGCGGCGGCCCCGCCGTTTGAGTGTGCAGATCGCGTAGCCGGGGGCGCCCTCGGATCAGCTCAGCGAAGGCCGCCTAGATGCTCGGTTGCGCGCGCGAACGCCCAGCCGAGCAAGAGGCCGAGACCATCGCATGCGAAGTCACCCCAGCTGCTGTGTCGCTCCCACGGGAGCAGCGCCTGGCCGAGCTCGGTGACGGCGCCGAGGAGCACCCCAAGCACGAGCACTCGCGAGGCTGGCGCGCCGCGCCAAGTCCAGAGCGTGCCAAAGCCGGCGAAGAGGACGAGGTGAACCAGCGAGTCCCACCACGGCCACACGATCTCGGGCGGCGGCGGGGGCGGCATCCACAGGAGCACGAAGATGGCGGCCGTCCAGGCCCACGCCATCAACCCAACCAGCAGACCCGCGCCGCCGAGCGCTACTCCCCGCTCTCGGCCGCGACCCACAGCGAGATCATCTCGTTGTTGTCGATGAGCCGCGAGTGGTGGTGCCCCCACGTGTCGCTGACGTAGATCATCGAGCCTTCGTCGAGCCGCGTGGTGAGATAGATGGCGCAGTACTCGGCCTCGCCAGCGCCGATGCGACCGACGCGGGGCAAGGGCTTGCGCGACACCGGGCACAGCAGCTCGCACTTGGTGCCGGCCGCGAGACCATCCATCCCGCGCTTGCGCCGGTCGCCGTGGATCGGCGAGAGGTGCACGAGCTCCTCGCGATCGTCGGCGCGCACCAGCAGCGTCAGCGCAGGGAAGCCGTCGAACTCGGCATCGGAGATCCCAACGAGCATGTCGCCGTCGGGGCCGTAGGCCTGGTTGACGACGATGATGACCTCGTCGCGCACGCTGATCGGTGCGCCGGGGCCTTCGCTGGGCTTGGCTCCCGTGATCTGGAGGTTCTCGACGTCTACGTTTTCCCGGCCCATCGCGTCGTCCATGACAACGGGAAACGGGGCAGGAGCGCAAGCGCTAATAATTGGGGGCGTATTCGGCTCGGGCGGAGGGGGGGTGGCGGAGGAGGCGTGCTAGGCTCCCGCGCCGATGGCCGAGCCCGCCAGCTTCCACCGGCTGTTCATCGCCAATCGCAGCGAGGTCGCCGTTCGCATCGCCAAGGCCTGTGACCTGCTGGGGATCACCCCGGTGTTCGCGGTCTCCGAGGCCGACGCCAACGCGGCCTACCTCGAGGGGCGCGAGTCCGTGTGCCTAGGGCCCGGCCGTGCGGCTTCGAGCTACCTCGACCCGGTGAGGGTCGTCCAGGCGGCGCGCCAGACCGGGTGCACGGCGCTTCATCCCGGCTGGGGCTTCCTCGCCGAGAACCCGAGCTTCGCCGCGCTGTGCGAGAGCCACGGCATCACGTTCGTCGGCCCACCAGCTCACGTGATGTACCTGATGGGCAAGAAGACGCCCGCCAAGCAGGCGATGCGGGCCGCCGGGCTCGAGCTGATCCCGGGGAGCGACGGCGTGCTCGCCGATGCCGAGCAGGCGCGGGCGGTGGCCGACGAGATCGGCTACCCCGTGCTCATCAAGGCCGAGAGCGGCGGGGGTGGTCGCGGGATGCGGATCGCCAGCGGGGCCGACCAGGTGGCCGATGCCTTCGCCGACGCGCAGGCCGAGGCCCGCGCGGCGTTTGGCGACCCGCGGGTCTACATGGAGCGGCTCATCGTGGGCGGGCGCCACATCGAGATCCAGGTGATGGCCGATCGCTACGGGCAGGCGATCCACCTCGGCGAGCGCGATTGCACGGTGCAGCGCAATCACCAGAAGCTCATCGAAGAGTCGCCCTCGCCGGTGCTGCCCGCGGATCTACGCGCGCGCAGCCTGGCCGCGGCGGTCGAGGCCACGCGGCGCATCGGCTACGTAGGGGCGGGGACGATGGAGTTCCTGCTCGATGGTGACGGCGTGCTGCGGTTCATGGAGATGAACACGCGCCTGCAGGTCGAGCACTGCGTGTCGGAGATGCGCAGCGGGGTGGATCTCGTGCGCGAGCAGCTGCGCGTGGCGGCCGGGCACCCGCTGTCGCTCGACCAAGACGAGGTCGAGCTGCGGGGCCACGCGATCGAGTGCCGCATCAACGCCGAGGATCCGAGCGACGGCTTTCGCCCGGCCCCCGGCACGATCACCCGCTGGTGCAGCCCTGGGCCCGCCGACGGCCACGTGCGCGTGGATACCCACGTGAGCTCGGGCTATCGGATTCCGCCCCACTACGACAGCCTCATCTGCAAGGTCATCGTGCACGGCCGCGACCGCGACGCGGCGATCGATCGCATGCTGGCGGCGCTGGGCGAGCTCGTCTGCGAGGGCGTGCCCACGACCGTGCCCATGCACCAGGCGATCCTCGCCTCCGACGACTTCCGCCAGCACCGCTACGACACGCGCGCCATCCCCGGCTGGCCGCGCTAGCCCTTCGCCTCACCCACGCTCGTCCCATGACCCACGTTCCCCTCGTGCCCATCGGGGCGCCCCGCGCCCAGTTCTGCGACGACGCCACATTTGCGGCGCATGCCGAGGCCCTCGCGCCGCGCGAGGCTCGCTTGCGAGAGCGACGGGCCGAGGTCGCGGCTGGCTGGGGTGAGGAGTACGCCAAGCGGGTGCACGCCAAGGGCAAGCTCACCACGCGCGAGCGGGTCGAGGCGCTCGCCGACGCGGGCTCGCGCATCTACGAGGTGGGCACGTTCGTCAACTACGGCGATCAGTTCGGCGACAAGGGCCTGCGCTCACCGGCGGCCGGAGTGGTCACCGCGTTCGCGCAGATCGAGGGTCGCTGGTGCATGGTCATCGCCAACGACAACACGGTGGCGTCGGGCTCGTGGTGGCCGCGCACGCCCGAGAAGATCGAGCGTGCGCAGGCGATGGCGCTGCGCCTGCGGCTGCCCGCCGTGTACCTCGTGGATTGCAGCGGCCTGTTCCTGCCCGAGCAATCGCGCTCGTTCCCGGGGGCGACCGGGGCCGGGCACATCTTCAAGATGAACAGCCTGCTCTCGGCCAGCGGGGTGCCGCAGCTCGCCGGGGTGTTCGGCGATTGCATCGCGGGTGGCGGCTACATGCCGATCATCAGCGATCGCGTGTACATGACCGAGCAGGCCTACATGGTCATTGCCGGGGCTGCGCTCATCAAGGGGGCCAAGAGCCAGAAGATCACCAGCCTCGACATCGGCGGTCCCGAGGTGCACGTGCACCAGAGCCGCTGCGCCGACGTGCGCGTGCCCGATGATCAGGCGCTGCTGCGGGCGCTGCGACAAGACGTGGCTCGCCTGCCCAGCTCGGCCGTGCCGTACTACCGCGGGGATGCGGGGCCGATGGAGCCGGCGTTTCCCAGCGCCGAGCTGCGCGGGTTGCTGCCCGCCGATCACCGCGAGGCCTACGACGCCACCCAGGTGCTCGCGCGCCTGTGCGACGGCAGCTTGTTCTGGGAGGTGATGCCCGAGAGCGGCGAAGAGATGATCTGCGGGGTGGGCCGCGTGGGGGGGCTCTACACCGGCTTCGTGATCAACCGGCAGGGGATCGTGGGCGACCCCGAGCGGCCGGGGTCGCGGCGCCCGGCCGGCATCCTCTATCGCGCGGGCATCGCCAAGATCGCCGCGTTCTCGCGCGCGTGCAACGACGATGGGATCCCGCTGGTGTGGCTACAAGACATCGCGGGCTTCGACATCGGGCAAGAAGCCGAGCGCCAGGGCCTGCTCGCCTACGGCAGCAGCCTCATCTACACCAACTCGACCAATCAGGTGCCGATGTTCACGGTGCTGCTGCGCAAGGCCTCGGGGGCCGGCTACTACGCGATGGCGGGGCTGCCCTACGACCCGGTGGTGCAGCTCTCGACCACGATCTCGCGGCTGTCGGTGATGGAGGGTCGCACGCTGGCCATCGCCAGCTACAACACCAAGCTCGACGACGACTTCGAGATCATCGCGAGCGACCCCGAGCAGCGCCAGGAGATCGAGCAGGGGATGAAGTCGGTCGAGGCTCGCATCGAGCAAGACATGGATCCCTACCTGGCCGCGCGGCAGATGGACACCGACGAGGTGGTGGCGCTGCACGAGCTGCGCGACTGGCTGCGGGTGCTCGT
>JBFIJN010000495.1:0-6484 GCA_041600735.1 Nannocystaceae bacterium | reverse complement strand
GGGGTCGCCCGGCCAGCACCCCGTCGCCGAGCGCCCGCACCGTCCGCTCCGCGCGGATGTCGGTGATCGGCAGGCTGCACGGCTGCGGCTCGTAGGCATGCAGGGCGGCCGTGTTGGCTCGATGGAGGCGTCGGGCGGTCCGTGGATCCATGCCCGGGTCGTGCGCGTCGAGCATGCTCTGGAAGTCCCTGGCCGTCGCTTGCTCGCGAGCCGCCGCGGTCTCACCCGGCGGCGTGAGCGGGAGGAATGCATCGATGAGCACGAGTCGCCGAACCCGTAGTCCTTCGGCGACCATCTGTCGTGCCATCTCATAGGCGACGGCTCCCCCGAACGACCAGCCCACCAGCGCCCACTCTTCGTGCTCCCCACGCACGACCAGCTGGCGCTTGCAGTGCGCGGCGATCTCTTCGATGCTGGTCAGCAGCGCTTCGCCAGGCATCGTTCCAGGCATGCGGCATGTCGCCATGGCCCAGCGGCTCGACAGCTGCTGCGCGAGACGGGTGTAGTGCACGCCCGAGCCCAGGATGGTGGGCATGAAGGCCAGCATGCGCTCGGCGCCGGGTGCCCGTCGCAAGGGAATGCGATGGGAGCCGACCTCGGGCGCGTCGTCGTTCATCCACTGCGCGAGCTCGTGCACGCTGGGGCGAGCAAACAGCACGCCGAGCGGTAGCTCGCGGCCGAGCTCCTGGTGGATGCGCTGGCTGAGGCGAATGCTGTGGAGTGAGTGGCCGCCAAGCTCGAAGAAGTTGTCGTGAGTCCCCACCCGCGGCACTCGCAGCACCTCGGCCCAGATCCGTGCGAGCACGCGCTCGAGCTGCGTGCGCGGTGCTTCGAATGCGGTCCCCATGGCGCGAGCGTCCGGTACGGGCAGCGCCCGCCGATTCACCTTGCCGCTCGACGTCAGCGGCAGGCTCGCCAGGGTCATGATCACCGAAGGCACCATGAACTCCGGTAGCCGCAGCTTCAGGTGCTCGCGCAGCTGCACGCTCGTGGGCGCCTCGCCCTCGGTCGCCACCACGTAGGCCACCAGACGCTGCTCGCCCGGCGCATCCTCGTGCGCCACCACCACCGCCTGACGCACGCCCGCGTGCGTGCACAGCACGGACTCGACCTCGCCCGGCTCGATGCGATGGCCGCGGATCTTGACCTGATGATCCGTGCGCCCGAGGAACTCGAGCTCCCCCCGCTCGTTCCAGCGCGCCCGATCCCCCGTGCGATAGATCCGCTCACCATGTGCGAAGGGATGCGGCACGAAGCGCTCCGCGGTCTGTGCACTTCGGCCCAGGTAGCCGCGGGCCACGCCCGCACCGCCGATGTAGAGTTCCCCGGCCACCCCGACGGGCACGGGATCGAGGGCCGAGCTCAGCACGTAGGCCTGCGTGTTCGCGATCGGTCGTCCCAGGGGGATCTCGGACTCATCCTCGGAGCCATCCTCGGGCCGCGTGAGCGCATCCCGTCGATGGTGCAGGGCGACCACCGTGGTCTCGGTGGGCCCGTAGGTGTTGATCCAAGCGACGTCGTGCTCCAGCCGCGCTCGCCACTGGGTGAAGCTCGGCGCGAGCGCCTTCTCGCCGCCCACGACCACCAGTCGCAGACAGCGTGGCATCGAGACACTGGCGGAGGAGCACTCGTGCACCCACTGGTGCCAGTATGCAGTCGGCAGGTTCAGCACGGTGATGCGATGCTCCCTGACGAAGCGGAGCAGCTCCGTGCCCGTCGGCACCGGTCCGGTGGGCCGCAGGACGAGGGTGGCACCGCTCGCCCAGCTGGGAAAGATCTCCTCCACTGCGGCATCGAACCCGATCGATGCGAACTGGAGCGCACGGTCCATTGCGGACAAGCCGAAGCTCATCGCCTGGCTGATCGTGTGATTCACGACGTTGCCATGGGTGACCACCACTCCCTTGGGCCTCCCGCTCGACCCCGAGGTGTAGATGACATAGGCGAGGTTGAGCGGGGAGGTGAGGTTGCTTGGGCGCTCCTCGCTCTCGCGCGCAATCGCTGGCCAGTCGGTGTCCAGACACAGAGTGGTGAAGCGCTCGGACAGGGCCCCGAGCAGGCGGTGTTGGGTCAAGATCACCTTGGGCTGGGCATCCTCGACCATGAAGGCGAGCCAGTCCCGCGGATGGCTCGGGTCCAGCGGGAGGTAGGCCCCTCCGGCCTCGAGCACGCCCAGCAGCCCCACGGCCAGCTCGAGCGAGCGCTCCATGCAGATCCCCACCCGCACGTCGGGGCCTACGCCGAGCCGCCGCAGATGGTGCGCCAGCTGATTGGCGCGGGCCTCGAGGGCTCGGTACGTGAGCGACTCGCCCTCGCACACCACCGCCGTTGCCTCGGGCGTTCGCTTGGCTTGCGCCTCGACCAGCTGGTGGAGACATCGGTCTTCGAGAGCGTCGGTCTCGGCGGCGCTCGACTGCGCCATGAGCCGTCGTAGCTCGGGCTCCGTCGAGATCGGGAGATCGCCCAGCCGACGCTCGGGGTCCGCCGCCATCGCTCCCAGCAAGGTCTGCAGGTGCCTCAGCAGCCCGGTGATGGGGGCGGCCTCGAAGCACGCCGCGTCGTAGAGCACCCTCAACGTCAGCTCCGCGTCGGCCGCGGCGACCACGGTGAGCGGGTACTTGCTGCGCTCCACCCCCCGAGCCGCGGCGATGTGCACCCGATCGCTCGCTTCGGTGAGCGAGGGATCCACCGGATAGTTCTCGAACACCACCAGACTCTCGACGAGCGGCACCCCCCGCGGCACGTCACTCCAGCCGTGGATCTCGACGAGTGGACTGTAGGCATACTGATCTCGCTCGACTTGCTGTGCCTGCAGCAGCTGCAGCCACTCGAGAAGCGAGGCGTGCGGGGGAACTCGCACGCGTACCGGCAGGGTGTTGATGAAGAGCCCCACCATGGCCTCCACCCCGATCAGCTCGGCCGGACGGCCCGAGACGGTGGTGCCAAAGAGGATGTCCTCTTCCCCCGTGTAGCGGGAGAGCAGCAGCGCCCACGCGCCCTGGAGGAGTGTGTTCAGCGTCAGACGCTGCTTGCGGGCCAGTGCACGCAGCCCCTCCGTCGCGGCCAGCGAGAGCTCCAGCTTCTGCTCGGCATACCGCACGGCCGGCTCCAACTGCACCTCCGTGCTCCGCCTGATCGGGAGTAGTGTCGGAGCGGTGATGCCCCGCAGCGCCTGCCGCCAGAAGCGTTCGGCGCGGGCGAGGTCTTGCCGCTGCAACCAGCTCACGTAGTCGCGATACGGCCGAGCGCGCTCGAGGCCGCTCTCCCGGCCCTCACGCAGCGCCTCGTAGCAGGCCAGGACGTCCTGGAGTACGAGGCCAACGCTCCAGCCATCGAGCACCAAGTGATGAAAGCTCCAGACGAAGTAGTGCGTGTCCGCAGAAGTCTGGAACACCGCGAGTCGCATCAGCGGTGCTCGGGAGAGAATGAAGCCACGAGCACGGTCCGCCTCGAGATGAGCCTCCAGCCGTGCGTCTTGCGCGGAAGCGGGCAGATCGCGCCAGTCTTGGTGCTCCAAGGAGATGCCCACGCGCCGGCCCACCACCTGGATCGGCTTGTCGAGCTTCTTCCAGGCGAAGGCGGTGCGGAGGCTGGGGTGTCGGGCGATGACCTGCTGCCACGCCGACTCGAAGGTCTCGACCTCGAGCTTCCCCCGCAGTACCGCGCTCAGCTGCTCGAGATACACCTGCAGCTCGAAGGCATGGAGCGAGTGAAACAGCATGCCCTCCTGGAGCGGCGAGAGCGGGTAGGTATCCTCGATGTTGTTGCGCGACATGCTCAAGCGCCCTGTTCTTCGCACTCGAACTCCACTTGATCGAAGACCTCGTCGAGCTGATCGTGATCGAGTTGCGCGAGCGGGAAGTCCGAGGCGCTGTAGCCCCCGGCCTCGGGCGACTGGCAGTGCACGATGAGCGCCTCCACGGCCTCCAAGAACCACTGCGCCAGCCGCTCTACGGTCGCGCGCCGATGGACACGCGCGCTGTAGTTCCAATCGAGGTGCAGTCGACCCCCGAGCACCCACCCATTCACCTCGAGGAGATGAGCACGCTGGCCCTGGGGAGCGTGGGCCGGGCCGCTCGACTCGGGCGCGGGCCGAAACAGCGACGAGTCCGAGAGCGTCTGGTCCAGCTGGCCCAGGTAGTTGAAGCTGACCTCCGCCGCGGGCGCGGATCTCAGCGCTTCGCGTACTGCGGGATCGGGGTGTAGATAGCGGAGCACTCCGTAGCCGATGCCCTTGTTGGGGATCCGACGGAGCTGCTCCTTGATCCCCTCGAGCGCCGCCCCGGGCGCGCCTGCGCACGCCTCCAGGCGCACCGGGAACAGGCTGGTGAACCACCCGACCGTGCGCGAGAGCTCCACGTGGGCGAACAGCTCCTCGCGCCCGTGACCCTCGAGATCCAAGAGGAGCGCGGGCTGGCCCGTCCAGCGGGAGAAGCTCTGCACCAGCGCGGTGAGCAGCGCATCGTTGATCTGCGTGTGGTAGACCGCGGGCACCTTCTGGAGCAGCGCGTGCGTGTGCTCCGCGCTCAAGGCGACGGTCACGTGCGCGGCGGAGGCCGCCGTGTTGGCCTCGCGGTCCGCGGCAAGGTCCCGCGGGAGTGACTCGAGCTCGGGCAGGTCTGCACCTCGCCAGAATGCGAGCTCCTCATCCAGAGCATCCGAGTGTGCATACTCCAGCAACCGCTCGGCCCACGCCTTGAACGCAGTGGTCTTGGGTGGCAGCTCGATGGCTCGTCCCAAGGAGAGCTGTTGATGGGCGCGCTCGAAGTCCTCCAGCAAGATCCGCCAGGAGACCCCGTCGATCGCGAGGTGATGCACGATCCACAGCAACCGCCGCGGCCGCTGGGGTCCGAGCTCGAACAGCACCACCCGCAGCAGCGGCCCGGCCTCGAGGTCGAGGCTTGCTTGCTGCTCGGCCGCGATCGCCTCGATCGCCTCGCGCTGCCGAGCCTCGGCGAGCTCCGAGAGGTCCTCCACCGAGAACGGGACGCGCTCGTCCGGGGCCGCGTGGGCTTGCCGGTACGCGGAGTCCTCGCGATGGAACCGCAGGCGCAGCGCATCGTGCTGTACGAGCAGCTGCCGAACGACTTGCTCCACCCGCTCCGCAACGACCTCGGGCCCCACCTCGAGCAGGAAGGCCTGGTTGTAGTGATGGGGCGCGGGTAGCCGCTGGTCGAAGAACCACGCTTGGATCGGGGTCAGCGGCACCGAGCCGCTCACGATCCCCTGCTGCGCCGCGATTCCGGGGGCGGAGATCGCCACTTCGGCGAGCTCGGCGATGCACTGATGTTGGAAGAGCTGCCTGGAGGTCAAGCGCAGCCCCGCCTGATGGGCGCGGGCGATGACCTGGATGCAGAGGATGGAGTCGCCCCCGAGCTCGAAGAAATTGTCGCTTCGGCCCACGCGCTCCTGCCTCAAGACCTCGGCCCAGATCCCGGCCAGCAGCGCTTCGGTGGGCGTGCGCGGCGGGACATACCTCTCCACGGCCTCGGTCTCCGGGGCGGGCAGGGCTCGGCGATCGATCTTGCCGTTGGGCGTGAGCGGGAGCTCGTCGAGGATGACGAGGACCGGCGGCACCATGTGCGGCGGCAAGCGCTGCGCGAGGGAGTCGCGGAGCTGCGCGCTGGTGGGCGCGGCACCGTCCGCGGGGACGATGTAGCCCACGAGTCGCTTCTCTGCGGGGCCGTCCTCGCGGGCCAGGACGACCGCCTGGCGTACGGCCGCGTGACTGGTGAGCGCGGACTCGATCTCGCCGAGCTCGATGCGATAGCCGCGTACCTTCACTTGGTGATCGGTGCGGCCGAGGAACTCCAGCGTGCCGTGCTCGCTCCAGCGCACGCGATCGCCGGTTCGGTAGAGTCGCTCGCCGGCCGCGAAGGGATGCGGCACGAAGCGCTCTGCGGTGAGCGCGGGACGGCCGAGGTAGCCGCGGGCCAGGCCCGCGCCGCCGATGTAGAGCTCACCGACGATGCCGACGGGTACGACCTCGCCATGCTCGTCGAGCACGTACGTCTGGGTGTTGGGCAGCGGGGCGCCGATGGGGACGCTCGTGGCTCGTTCGTCGAGCTCGCTGACTTCGTGCCACGTGGTGAAGGTCGTGCACTCCGTGGGGCCGTAGCCGTTGATCATTCGACAGCCGTCGAGCTGCTCGAGCACCCGCCTCACGTGCGGCACGGACAGCACGTCTCCGCCCGCCAGCAGCATCCTGACGCCTGCGAGCAGGGGCAGGTGGTGATCGACGACCTGGTGGAACAAGCCCGCGGTCAGCCACAGCACGGTGACTCCGCGGCTCTGGATCAGCCGCGGCATTTCCGAGATCTCGGCATCGGGCTCGGCGAGCACGAGCTTCGCGCCATGCAGCAGCGCGCCCCAGATCTCGAACGTGGAGGCATCGAATGCGAGCGGGGCCAGCTGCAACACCACGTCTTGCGCGGTGATGGGCGCAGGATCGATGAGGCGTACGATGTTGCGATGAACGACGCCG
>JBFIJN010000494.1:0-6485 GCA_041600735.1 Nannocystaceae bacterium | reverse complement strand
CGCGGCGGCCTCGAGCATGGCGGGCAGCGGGGCGAGGGCGTCCCGATTTGGAGCACGCCACGGCAGGCGCAGCCACACGCGCTCCAGCCCCAGGTTGGCGGCGGTGAGCTGGCGGGGGAGCGAGGGCAGCCCGGCGAGGTTGGCCCGCAGCACCGGCGTGGTCCCCTCCAGCACGATCCCCGCGCCGCGCAGCGCCGCGATGCCCGCCTCGGTGCGCGCCGCGTCGCCGGGGGCTCGGGTGATCGCGTCGAGCGCAGCGCCCCACGCGGGGAGGTGGACGCGAGCGGTATGCAGACCCGCGGCGGCCAGGCGCTGGGCGAGCTCGGCGGTCACCCGTGATGCGTTGGTCTCGAGCACCACGCGAACCCCCGGGCGGGCCGCTGCCGCCGCCACGAGGCTCGCGAGATCGGGTCGCAGCGTGGGCTCGCCGCCGGTGAGCACCAGGGTGTCCACGCGCTCACGAAGGGCCGCGGCGATCCGTGTTCGGACGGCTGCGGCCGCAGCGAACGACGCTCGCTCGTGCGGGCGCCGAGCGTCACAGAACCCGCACGCCTGGTTGCAGGTCTCGTTGGTAAGCACCCGGGCGACCCGCACGATGGGGCAAGGATACAACGCCGGTGCCGCCGCAGGCTGATCCCCTGATCTTGATCCCTCCCGGGTGATCCCTGCACGATCCTCCTATGCGATCTCCACTCCCGCTGCGGTTCTTCGCTCGCGATGTGCTCGAGGTGGCACCCGCGCTGCTCGGGCAGCTGCTGTGTCGGGAGGGCGTAGTGCTGCGCATCACCGAGGTCGAGGCCTACCGGTGGCCAGGGGACACGGCATGCCATGCCCGTTCGGGCCAAACCCCGCGCAACGCGGCTCTGTGGGGGCCGCCGGGCCGCGCGTACGTCTACCTGTGTTACGGCGTGCACTCGCTGTTGAACGTCGTGACCGGTGAAGCGGGCAACGCTCAGGCGGTGCTGGTACGGGCCTGCGAGCCGCTTGAAGGCATGTCCTACGTAGTTCAGCGCCGCAGAGGCACGACTGGGCCAACGTTGCTCGCGGGGCCAGGCAAGGTGGGGCAGGCGCTCGCCCTCGACGCCACGTGGTCGGGTCATCCACTGTACCAGCCCGAGGGCCTGACCTTGTGCGCGGGGCCCGTCCCCGCGGCGATTGCGGTCGGACCTCGCATTGGCATCGACTTTGCCGCCCCCGAGCATCGCGCCTTGCCGTGGCGCTTTGCCGATGCAGGCTCGCGATCGGTGACCCAGCGCGGTGCTCTGCGGGCGGCACAAACGTGCTAAAGCAAATATGGCGCGCACGATGATCTCGACGATCCAAGAAGCGCTCGCTCGCGAGACCCACTTCGCCGAGGCCCTGTCGGACACGACGCGGGGGATCGTCGTCATGGTGGATCCGAACGGCGTGATCATGCACGCCAATCCGTTCCTCGCGGAGCTTGCTGGCTTTGCCTCGCCGGACGAGCTCATCGGCGTGGACTGGTTCTCCACCTTCAGCGTCGACCCCGAGCGTGGGCGGGTCTTGTTCCAGCGCGCGCTGGCGGGTGAGCCCGTCTACCGCAGCCGTCACCCGGTGCGGGATCACCAGGGTCGCCTGCACGAGATCGAGTGGTCGAGCCGTCGCCTCCTCGACCAAGACGGCGAGCTGCTGGGCCTGCTGTCGATCGGGATCGACATCAGCGAGGCCAGGGCGGTGCACGGCATGCTCGAGCGCCAGCAGGCTCGCTTTGCCAGCGTGATCGCGGGGACCCAGGATGCATTCATCCTCATCGACAACCAGGCGCGCATCCTGGCGTTCAACGCCGCGGCGGAGCGCATCTTTGGCTATGCGGCGGCCGAGGTCGTGGGCGAGAAGGTCAACGTGCTCATGCCCGAGCCCTACCGCGTGGAGCACGATGGCTACATCTCGCACTACGAGCTCACCGGAGAGCCGCGCGCCATCGGTCGGATCCGCACGGTCCAAGGTCAGCGGCGCAGCGGCGAGGTGTTCCCCATCGAGCTGTCCGTCACCAAGGTCGGCCTCGATGACGATGCTCGCTATGCGGCGTTCATCCGCGACATCTCCGAGACCGTGCGCCTGCGTGAGCGCCTGGTCGAGCGCGAGCGCCTCGTCGCCATCGGCACGACCTCGGCCAAGTTCGCCCACGAGGTCGGCAACCCGCTCAACAGCATGCTGATGAACCTGCAGCTGATCCAGCGTCGCATCCTCAAGGACGTGCCTTCGCACGAGCTCGCGCCGCTCGTGGAGCGGGTGGAGACCGAGGTTCGACGGCTGACCAGCCTGCTCAACGACTTTCGCGGGATGTCGCGGCAGCAGCCGTTCGAGCTGCGACGCATCGACCCCCGCGCGCTGCTGAGCGAGTTTGCGGAGGACCATCGCGCCGCTTGCGAGAGCCGCGGCGTGCAGCTCGTGATCGAGGGGGAGGCCGAGCAGCCGACCGTGCACATCGATCGAGCCAAGATCACGCAGGTGCTGCTCAACCTCGTCAAGAACGCAGTCGAGGCGATGGCCAGCGGGGGAACGATCACCCTGCGAGCTCGCCACGACGCGATGCACATCGTATTCGAGGTCGCCGATACCGGTGCGGGGATTCCCGATGGAGTCGATGTGTTCGAGCCGTTCCGCACGACCAAGGGCGAAGGCACCGGTCTCGGGCTCGCGGTCGCGCAGCAGATCGTGGCCTCCCACCACGGCGAGATCACCTACGAGAGCTCGCCGGGGGTCGGCACTACATTCTTTGTGCGGCTTCCGCTCGACCCGCCGTCGTCGAACTCGGTGATCAGGAAGATAGTGCTAACTTGATCCGGTCGAGCAACACTTCGATCTCGATCGGCTTGTTGAGGTAGCCCACCACACCGAGGCGCTGGGCCTCACGCTCTGCATCGACCACGAGGCGAGAGGTGATGACGAGGATCGGAAGCCCGGGATGGAGGGCCCGAGCGCTCTCGATGAGCCGCTCGCCGTCGACCTCGGGCATCTCGAGATCCGTGACCAACAGCGCGGGCACCTGGTGGTCGATCTGCTCGAGCGCGAGCCGACCATTTTCCGCCAATGCAACTTCGTATCCTTCGTCGGTCAGTACGTCCGCCATCACCTGGCGCGCACCGTCGTCGTCGTCGACGACCAAGACGAGGATGATACTCATGGCGGAAGTATGCCTAGCCTCGCCTTCGGATGCGACACCATGGGGGCAGCAATCCTTGCTGCGGACGCGGTTCCGACCCCGTCCACGGGTGTCAGGGGGTGGGTGACGGCCATGGGTATTGCCCCACAGCGGGCGCCTCGTGCGATCACGCGGACGAGCTGTTAGCGTCAGGGCCGCCCCATGACACTCCGTTCATCCCTCATCGAGCGACCCCGCCGCAACCGCAAGTCAGCCGTCATTCGCGACGCCGTGCGTGAGACCTCACTCGGCCCCGAGCGCTTCATCTACCCCCTGTTCGTCCACGACGGCGACGAGCAGGTGCCCATCGCCTCGATGCCGGGGTGCTCCCGGCACTCACGAGCAAGCCTGCTGGTGGAGGTCGAGCGGGCCGTAGCCGTGGGTGTGCGGATGATCGCGTTGTTTCCTGCGATCGAGGAGAAGCACAAGGATCCCACCGGCAGCGGCTCGTACGACGACGATGGGTTGGTGCCGCGCACGATCAAGGCGCTCAAGGATCGCTTCCCCCAGCTGGTGGTCGTAACCGATGTGGCCCTCGATCCGTATTCCTCCGATGGCCACGACGGGATCGTCGGTCCGGACGGGCGAATCCTCAACGATGAGACGGTGGCGGTGCTGTGTAAGCAAGCACTGTCGCAGGCGCGCGCCGGTGCCGACATCGTCGCCCCGAGCGATATGATGGACGGCCGGGTGGGAGCGATCCGCGAGGCGCTCGACGGTGAGGGGCACACCGAGGTCTCGATTCTCGCCTACACGGCCAAGTACGCGTCGGCGTTCTACGGGCCGTTTCGCGAGGCGCTCGACTCGGCGCCCAAGAACGGGGACAAGAAGACCTACCAGATGGACCCGGCCAATGTGCGCGAGGCCATCCGCGAGGCCGCGCTGGACGAGGCCGAGGGCGCCGATCTGCTGATGGTGAAGCCGGCCGGTCCGTACCTGGATGTGATCCGTACCCTCAGGGAGCACACCACACTACCCCTGGCGGCCTATCAAGTGAGCGGTGAGTACGCGATGCTCAAGGCGGCCGCCGAGCGCGGTTGGCTGGACGAGCGGAAGGTGGTAATGGAAAGCCTTACGTCGATTCGTCGCGCAGGGGCCGATTTGATACTCACGTACTTCGCTCGCCAGGCCGGAGAGTGGATCGCGGAGAACGCGTAGATCCGATTGTTTTGGACGCGCCAGTACCGAATCATCTTGCTCTCGGGGCGTGTTTGGCCATATCCATGATGATGGGGGTCTAGTGACCGAACCACGTACTTTTTCGCTGGATGACTTGACCAATGGGGTTGGGGAGCCCCCCGACGATCCTGCGGTCGACGAAGACGCGCCGGCGGCGGATGGCGTCGTGATGCGACGCAAGCGCGAGGTGACGCAATCGCGGCGCCACGTGTTCCTGGGGCAGACGTTGCCGCCCAAGGACCCGCTCGTGCGAGAAGTCGAGCGACGTCGGAGCGGCGCCTCGGAGTAGATCTACGGGAGCGGCAGCTCCACGATCGCGGGCACTCGCCGCAGTGCTTGGATCAGCGTGCCATCCGGCCGCATGCGCAGGTAGAGCTCGCGGCCGCCGTGCTCGACCTCGAGGGTGAGCTCTTCGATACCCGGGCCCGTCTTGGTCTCGGCCTCGAGCAGCTTGCCGCCGGGGGCGATCTTCTCGACGCTCGCCTTGATCTCCGCGCTCAGCCCGGCGGGGTCGACCTCACACTCGACGTAGATCTCGGTGCCTTCCGCGGTCGCAGCAACCTCGCAGTGCTTGCCGCCGTCGTCGATCTCCACCTCGTAGACCCGCCCGCGATCGGCGTAGAGCTCCGTTTCGAACTGCACGATCGATGCACCGGGAAAGCGCTGCTTGGCCAGCTCGATGACCGCGGCCGGGATCGCGGCGGCATCGTCGTGATAGAGCGATTGCTTCACGATGCCGCCGGTGGCGTCGACGCGGATCTTCAGCTTCGACACGGTGGTCGCGGTGGTGCCGGTCTTCACGATCTCGGCATCGAGCGCCGCGATCGGATCGGTCGTGGGCGTCGGCGAGGCGTGGGTCGGCGGCGTGGTGCCCTCGCCCCCGGAGCCCTTGGGGGTGCAGGCCAGCAGCAACACGAAGGAGACCAGCGGGACGAGCGGGACCAGCGGGAGGAGGGGGGCACGAGACATGACGCGATGCTCGTCTAGCCCCATGCCCGAGGCAAGCCCGGTTACTTCGTGGGGCGCGTGGGCCGGAAACGATCGGTTGCCTCGACCAGGGCGGCGGTGATCCCCGGCTCGTTGGCGGAGTGGCCGGCGTCGTCGATGAAGCGCAGCTCCGAGCCCGGCCATGCGCGGTGCAGTCGCCAGGCGTTGCGCGCGGGGCAGATCACGTCGTAGCGGCCGTGGACGATCACGGCGGGCACGCCGGCCAAGGCCGCCATGCCATCGAGCAGCTCGGTGGGCGACGAGAAGAATCCGTCGTTGACGAAGTAGTGGCACTCGATGCGCGCGAAGGCGAGGGTGAAGCTGGCGTCGTCACAGTGGGCCACGAGGCTCTCGTCGGGTCGCAGCGTGGCGACGCGGCACTCCCACGTGCTCCAGGCCCGCGCGGCAGTGCGTCGGGCGGTGGGGTCATCACCGGTGAGGCGCTCGTAGTAGGCGTCCACGAGGTTGTCGCGCTGTGCGACGGGGATCGTGCTCTCGAACGCCTCGTAGGCGTCGGGAAACAGGACCCGCGAGCCGTTGTAGTAGAACCAGCGCATCTCGTCGGGGGCGAACGTGAAGATGCCGCGCAGCACCATCTCGGTCACGCGCTCGCGGTGGCGCTGCGCGTAGGCGAGGGCCAGCGTGCTCCCCCACGAGCCGCCGAACACCTGCCAGCGCTCGATGCCGAGGTGCTCGCGCAGCGCCTCGATGTCGCTCACCAGGTGTCCGGTGGTGTTGTCCACGAGCGAGGCGTAGGGCGTGGAGCGCCCGCAGCCGCGCTGGTCGAACAGCACGATGCGGTAGGCCGCGGGGTCGAAGAAGCGGCGGTGGCGGGGCTCGATGCCGCCCCCGGGGCCGCCATGCAGGAACACCACGGGCTTGCCGTGGGGGTTGCCACACTGTTCGTAGTAGATCTCGTGCAGCTCGGAGACGCGGAGCTTGCCGGCGTCGTAGGGCTCGAGCTCGGGGTAGAGGCTCTGCGACCCGCTCACCGGGGCAGCTTGTCAGCCACGCGGCGGCGCGACAAGGCCTAGCGGCCCGGCTACGGCCGGAACCCGTCGGTGGCCGCGATGAGGACGTCTACGATGCCGGGCTCGTAGGCCGAGTGGCCCGCGTCGGGCACGATCTCGAGCTTGGCCTCGGGCCAGGCGCG
>JBFIJN010000493.1:0-6590 GCA_041600735.1 Nannocystaceae bacterium | reverse complement strand
GTCGATCCTCGACAACCTCCAGGCCGGCGGCGACTTTGGCAGCCTCGCTCGTGAGCACTCCGACTGCCCGTCCTCCGCCAAGGGCGGCGACCTCGGCAGCTTCGGCCGCGGCCAGATGGTCGGGCCCTTCGAGGACAGCGCCTTCGGGATGGAAGTGGGCCAGACCAGCGGCGTCGTGGAGACTCCGTTCGGCTACCACATCATCCAGCGCACCGGCTGAGGCCGAGCGCAGCGAGGTCGAGCACGGCCCCGCTAGCGCTGGCCTGGCCGCTCAGCCCGCCGCGTAGAAGCTCGAGAAGAACGCCTTCGTGGCGTCGGTCCCGATCGAAGGCCACACGTGGCCCGCGGGGTGCGAGCAGAACGTGACCGGCGTGTCGGCGCCGCAGCCCTCGTAGTCCACACACCCCTCCGGCGCGCCGGGGGTCGAGGTCTCGACGCAGCCCGCGAGCATGCGGAAGAAGTCGCGGAAGTCCTCGCGACCGGGGGTGAGCTCTCCATCGCCGATGGTGATCCACGCCGCGGGGGTCGCGACGCACTCGTCCGGCTGGAAGTAGATCACGCTGCCGCCGACCGCGATTGCGCGGATGTACTCGCGGCGGCAGCCCAGCACGCCCGAGAACGAGCCGCCGCCGCTGAAGCCCATCGAGAACACATTGTCTTGGTCGATGCACAGCTGATCGAGCGCGGTCTGGTGGATCGTGTCGAAGTAATTCAGCTCGAGCTCGATGCCCGCCGGCCAGGTGTCGGACGGGGCGTCGTAGTCGCGCCATGCATTGTTGATCGCCTCGGGGATCACGAGGATCGCGTCGTCGGCGAAGGCCGTGCGAATGTCGCGATCACCTCCGATCGCGTCCCAGTAGCCCGGGTTCCCGCCGTTGCCGTGAAGCGCGAAGATCAGCGGCCATGGGTGGTCGGGGGTGTAATTCTGCGGGAGGCGCAGGATGTAGCGCCGATCGAGCCCGTCGAGCATGAACTGATGCTCGCCTTCGTCGAGGGGCGTGCGGGCGGTGCAGCCGGGGCTGCCGACCGGCTCGCCGCCGCTCGAGCTCGAGTCCGAGTCGGGATCGGCACCCGTCGAGTCGTGGGTGGGATCGGTCGTGGAGGCGCTGGTGCTGGTGGCCGGGGTCGTGGTGTTGGCGGTGGTCGAGGCCGCAGCGGTCGTGTCCGAGGGCGCGCCCGAAGAGCCGTCGCTCGTGTCATCGGTGGAGCTGGAAGGGGGATCCGTGGAGCAGCCACCGAAGAGCAGGGCGAGCACGGCCACGCGTCGGGAGATCATGGCTCGACGCTAGCACGAGGGGCCGTGAGTGGTTGCGAGGGATTGGTGAGGTGGGGGCGGGGCTGCGAGGCGAGTGGGGTGCGTGACGCTTGCGTCGAGGGTTGAACGAAGAGAGTCGATGGCGGGTGATGGTTTGGTACCGGCTCCCGCAATGTCGACGCTCCGCGTCTCGCATGCGACCGTGCACCTCGTGACCGACTGGATCGAGCTTCCAGACTATCCGCGGACCTTCGCCTCCCAGTGTGCGCCGTGGGGCAGCGTGGCGCGTGTGGTCAAGGGCGTGGCGGCGCAGAGCGGCGGCAGGCCGGTCACGCTCTCGGGCGCGAAGGCCTTCCTTCAGCGACTCGAGAGCGCGCTCATCCAAGCGCGTGCGAGCACCCCCGAGCTCTCCACGCTCCTCGAGCAGGTGCTCACGGCGCACGCCCGCCACATCGATGTCGTCGAGTGGTGTCGCGTTCGCGGTGACGAGCTCGATCTCTCGCTGCGGGTGTATGCCTCGCGCGGGAGCCAGCGCTTGCATCTCTCGCTCACCGGGCCGGTCGGGGCCTACGCCGACGAGCCGCTCCCGGAGCGCGCGACCCCGCCGAAGGCCCGGGCTCCACGCAAGCCGGCGGCGAAGGCCGTGGCGGTGGAGCCACTCGTCGCGCCGACCGTCGAGCGAGTGGCCCCGCCGAGCTCGCCGCTGGTGCTGCGGCCGATCGTCGCCGACGCCCGCCCGAGCTACGGCGATCCGATCGCGCTCGATGCCGCGGGTCGCGTGCACGTGGCGCTGCGCCTCCCCGACGGTGATGCGTTCGCCTGCGTCGACCCGGCGGGCACGGTCGAGGTGACGCGACTACCCACTCGCGAGCAGCTGCGCGAGCTCGACGCGGGGGCGATGACCGGCGCGATGCTGCCCAGCCTTCACACGAGCGCGTTCGGGCTCGTTCGCATCGATCACTACGAGAGCACCAATGTCGAGCAGGAGCGGGTCGGTGTGGCCGGTCGCGTGCACGCGGGGCGCCGCGGCTTGTTCAGCCACTGCTGGGTGCTCGGCGTGCTGGGCGAGTGGTTCCTGCGCTGCATCGTGAACAACGAGAAGGCGACGCTGGTTGGCGTGCACCTGGGGACCGGCAAGCGCTCGCGCGTTGCCCTGCCCGCCGGGCTCGAGCTGCGCGGCGCCGCGGTCGATCACGGCGTCGAGGGGCTCGTGCTACGCGTGCTCCACGGCCAAGCGCAGGAGCAGCGGCTGCGCCCCGAGGTTGGCCCCAAGCTGGGGGTCAGCCCCGTAGGGAGCGTGCAGCACGGACTCGTGGGTGCGGTTCAGCCGGTTGCCAACACGGGAGGGTGGGTGGTCGCCGGCGATGATGGCGGGCGCTGCTCGCTGCGCTTCGTTGGCGCGGATCGTGGCAGCCGCGTGCTGTTCACGCTGCCGGAGGACTTCACTGCGCCCGGATATGGGCCTTGGGGTCAGCCGACGGTGACGCAGATCGGGTTCGGAGATGCGCCGCGGTGGCAGGCTGCGTTCGATTTCGGCGCCGACGAGGGTCCGCGCTGCACGGGCGCGTTGGTGTTCGCGGCGGATGGGCGGGTGCTCGGCTCGGCACATGTCGATGCGGCGCGGCGGCTTCAGGTGGGTGGGACCACGATTGCATTCGAGGAAGGCGAGCACGTGTGCGGCATCGCGGGCGGTCCGGGCGGGGACATTGCGGCCGTGCTGACGCTGAAGGACGGGCTGGGGTTGGTCTGGGGGTCGCCCGCGTAGCGAGCGGCGGTGCCGCAATGCGTGTCCTGCTTGGACACGATTGCCCCCTCGCCGCAAGGCGCACTTCGATGTCTCAATGGCATATTCGTGCCACTATTTCTCACCAGTGCCGCCCTTGCTACGGTGGCCGTCTTGATCATCAATGCTTGCATGGGTGAGCGGACGGTTCGACCGGCGAGGTCCCCGATGGTACGGGCACGACGGATAGCGGCAGTCCAGATGCATCATCATCCGGTTCGTCAGGGTAGTGGCGGGAAGGGGTCGAGTCGATGATTGACTCCGCGCTGGTTCAGCTTGCCCCAGGGTTCTTGGCCTTGGGTTGATGCTCCTCTCGGCCTCGTCGATTGCGTGCCAGGCTTCTGGCGGCGACAGCGAGCCCGATGAGCCGAGCTTCTGCGAGAACACCGAAGCGTTCTCCTGTCCCACATCATCACTCGTTCCATACGACGGAACCATGTCGCCTGGTGATGCAAGTGTGTTGATCGTGGACTGGGCAGAGGCTCCGCAGGGCACTGCGGTGTTCTCGGCGACAGTGCTGGGACGGGATGGCTTGTTGCTCGGGTTCACCGTACGAGAAGACGACTGTACGCATCTCTGTGTGATGCCCGAGGTCTGTACGAGCACGGTCTGTACGAATCTCTCCGACTGCACCGTGTGTCTGCCGGAGGGCATTGGTGATGCGGCAGCGGCGTGCTTCGAGCAGTGTGGGGGGTGATTGCATGGGTCGGACGGGGTTGATTCTGGGGTTCGCGCTTGGGATCGTCGTGAGCTCGAGCTGCGACGAGAACGGGCAAGGAGTGGATGGCGGCAAGTGCCTCGATGTCGTGCACGAGTGCCCGCCAGGCACGGTTCCCAGGAGTATCCGTCAGGCACGAGAAGAAGATGGTGCTACGGAGGTCCGGGTCGAGGAGCTTGGGATCGTCGATCTGGACACCAAGGCCTTCCTCAGGAAGGCGTCGTCCTCCGGCTGCGAGTATGCATGCGTGCAGGCGATCACGTGCTCGCCCGGCACGAAGACGTGCTTTCACAACGGCTGCTTTGCGTGTCTGGGTGAGAGCAGCGACTACTGTTCGAACTGTGTCGAGTTCTAGTCCTCCAATCACTCGGCGTCGCGGAACTCGGCCACCCACACGTAGCGCCCACCCACCCGGGCCACGAACGGCGAGGGCTCGACCTCATGGACCGTGGCCAGCACCCGCGCACCCATGGCGGGCGGTGGGTCGGGCAGCTCGTAGACGACGAAGCGCGTGCCGTCCTCGGCGGCGAACATGGTCAGCGTCTCACCCTCGCTCTTGCTGCCGGGCGCGCCGCTCTGCCTCTCGAACGTGCCCCACAGCTGCTGCTCGCCCTTGATCCACACCAGCGGATCCTCGGCCGTCGGCTTCTCGATGCGCAGCTGGTGCACGCGAAAGTTAGCGGTGAAGCTTGCATTTCCGTGTGGGTGGTGTGACTCGCCCACCGCCTCGACGGAGCGGCCCTCGAAGGCCCGCCACCACGGGCTCGCTCGATAGGAAACGACCTTGCGCTCGCCGTCGGGGGTCACGAGCCAGACCCCCTGCATCTTCTTGGCGCCCGGCTTGCCCTCGACCTCGACCCTGGCGTGGAAGGTCTGCATGGGAGTGGCCTCGGGCTCGGTTCGAGTGGGCGCCGGCTCGACGCGCATTTGTTCTTCCACCGGCGCGGTGGACGGCGCGCAGGATGCCGCAAGAGCTGCCAGGAGGAGCCGCCGGAGCGCGATCACCTTGGTAGGATAACAGGCTCGTGCGGCCGGATGTCGGCGAAGCATGTTCGCGGTCGGAGAGTCGATGGGGCGGCGTTGCCCTCGACGCGGGCCGCCTCGTGCGCGAGCCTGTAGCAGCCATGAACGCGCCCCGAGTCGAGCCTCCGGTGCCTGCGACGAGCGTGCTCGTCGACCTGCGCAACTTCACGCCCAACCTCAACGCGGCTCCCCGAGCCGCCGACGGCACGAACCAGTTCTGCTACTTCCTGGCCGAGTTCTATGCCACCACGCTCGAGGCGTGCCTGCTGGCGCTGGCGCCCGCGGAGCGGAGCGCGGAGGCGATGTCGGTCACGGGTACGGGCGATGGCTCGCTGGTCGTGTTCCTCGGGCCGCGGCACTTTGCCAACGGCCTGCTGGCGGCGCACCTGTTGACCGCAGGCCTGCGCCGCTGCTGTGAGGGGCGCAAGGATCCCACCGGCCGCATGCCGCCCGTCGCGTTTGGCGTGGGGGTCGAGTCGGGCGAGGTCTCGCGGGTGCGGGCGGGAACCGGGGTGGCGAGCGTGAACACGTTCATCGGCCACTGCGTGAACGTGGCCGCGAGGATCGAGGCGCTCACCAAGGTGATCGCCGACGCGAGCGTGATGATCGGCGACGCGACCGTCGAGCGCTGCGCCGACGCGTTCTGCGGGGAGACGTTTGCCGACCTTCGCGCACGTGAGCGCAGCGCGGGCCTCGACGCGGCCCGCATCGGCGTGCAGGACCGCATGAACGAGATCAACCGCGAGCTGTGCCTCACGTTCCTCGACCGCTACACGCTCAAGGGCGTCGACGAGCCGCTGCCGCTGTATCGACTCGATGGCTCGGCCACGCGTGCTGGCGTGGCGCGCTTCGAGCGGCTCCTGCGAGAGCTGGTGAACCGCGACGAGGCGCACCTCGCCGAGGTCTTCGCGTACCTCGGCCTCACGTAGATCTCGCGGGCGCGTTCACTCGTGTTCGTCTTCGACCTCGACTCGATTTGCCGGAACCGAGTGCCCGGCGGCCACGTCGTCGATGGCGCCGGTCTTGGCATCGATGGTGAAGGAGAGGTGATGCCCGTGGTCGTCGCGCGGGCCCACGCTGACGATGTAGCCGCGCTCGGTCCTGGTGATGGAGAGGTTGCTCGTCTTGGCCAGGCTCGCCAGTCCCGCGGTGACATTGCCGTAGACGCCGAAGTCACCGTGGCGCCTGAGCGCGCCATCGATCAGCTTCACCTCGTCGGGCGGCACGAGCCGCGAGTCGTTGGGGGGAAGCTCGAACGAGCTCGCCTCGGTGACGGTGCGCTTGGCCAGGTCGACGGCGACCACGAAGATCGAGCCGATCGAATTCTCCGCGCCGGGGCTCATGTACAGGACTGCGGTGCCATGGCGCTGTCGCGTCTCGAGCTTGCGCCCACCCAGCAGCCCACGGGTTCCCTGGGAGAGCTCGATCGGCGTGAATGCACCATTGGCCTGAACGACCCATATCGTGCGCGTTGCCGCGAAGATCTCGTTCACGAGCGCCAGCTGGCCGGGCGAGGCCTCGGGGCCTTCCGGCAGCATGAGGTGCCTTCCGCTGAAGCCTTCCTGCTTGCCCAGTTGCTTGGTCGTCCACAGCCCCGAGGCTCCGCGGGCCGTGAACGTGAGGTGATACTCGGTCGGCGTCTCTCGGACCTCGACCGTGAAGTGTTCCTCGATCCGGTCGAGGTCCCAGCCCGAGCCATACTCGCGGAGCTTGGCCGCGAGCGCCACGCGTTGCGGAGAATTCGATGGGTGCACCGGAGCCGGTCCTGCCGTTGGATCGTGGTCGTGAGAGCTGCCCGCGCCGACCGCATG
>JBFIJN010000492.1:0-6599 GCA_041600735.1 Nannocystaceae bacterium | reverse complement strand
GGCCGAGTGGGAGTACGCCGCGCGCGGCTCCGACGGTCGTGTGTATCCGTGGGGCGACGAGGCCCCGGACCCCGAGCGCACCAACTCTTGCGACCAGCGCTGCAAGGCCTGGCGCGACGAGAACGCGCTCCCCGACTACGGGATGATGTTCGAGGCCGACGACGGCTACGCGGGCACCGCTCCGGTGGGCAGCTACCCCAAGGGCCGCACGCAGAGCGGGCTCGAGGACATGGTCGGCAACGTGTTCGAGTGGACCTCGGATCGCGTGTACGACTACACGGCCGAATTCCAGAAGAACCCCCAAGGCCCCGACAAAGAGGGCGAGGCGCGAGTGATCCGGGGCGGAGCCTTCAACAGCTTTCGCGCCTCGTTTGCCGACCCGGCGTTCCGCTACTCGATGGACGAGACGGCCCACACCCACGGCATCGGGTTCCGCTGCGCCTATCCGCCCAAGAGCTAGGCAAGAGCTAGGCCGCGACCAGCCGCAAGAGCGTGATCTCGTGCGGCGCGCCCACGCGCACTGGCGGGCCCCAGTAGCCGGTGCCGCGACTCACGTAGATCCAGGTGTCTTCGTGACGCTCGAGCCCTGCAACATAGGGCTGGGCCAAATACACCAGCAGGTTCATGGGGAAGTACTGACCGCCGTGGGTGTGGCCGGAGATCTGGAGATCGTAGCCGGCCGCCGAAGCGGCGTAGATGCTGCGCGGCTGGTGGGCCAGCAAGATCTTGGCGCTACAGTCCTCGGGCGCGCCCTCGCAGGCCCGCGCCGGGCTCGAGGCATGCGCCGCCACCATGCTCCCCGCCGAGACATCGGTGACCCCGGCCAGCAGCAGCTTGGCGCCGTCGTGATCGATGATGCGGTGCTCGTTGTTCAGCACCGTGAGACCCAGGCGCGCCACCTCTTCACACCACGCGGGGCCGTCCCAGTAGTACTCGTGGTTCCCGGTCACGAAGAATGCTCCATGACGCGCGCGCAGCCGTCCCAGCGAGGCCACCTCGTCGCGCAGCTGCTCGACCCAGCCGTCGATGAGGTCGCCGGTCACCGCGATGAGGTCGGGCTGGAGCTCGTTGATGCGATCGACCACGGCCGACAAGAACTCGCCGTGGATCGTGGGGCCCACATGCACGTCGGAGATCTGCACGATGCGGAAGCCCTCGGCCTGCGGCGGTAGCCCGACGATCGGCACCTCGACCTCGACGACCTCGGGTGGCTGCTGGGCCTGCACCACGCCGATGCCGGTGACCGAGCCCGCGCCGCCCACGATGCCGAGGTTGATCGCGCGCCCGAAGAAGGCGCGGCGGCTGGGATCGAGGGTGGCGTCGTCATCGCTGGGGCCGGCCCGGCGCGGCGCCGCACCCCCTCCAAATCGCCCGCGCAGCCACAGCGCCAGGCGTCGGCCCACGCGCAGCACATCCACGGCGATGAGCATGATGAGCACGATGCTCGACATGCCCATCGAGAGGTAGCCGAGCCACTGCGTGGCGGCCCAGGGCCCTGCGTTGGTGCCACGCAGCAGCACGAAGGTGAGCGGCGGCAGCAGGCCCATCACCCCGATCACGCCCCACGCGATCCAGCGGCCGCGACCCTGCAGGCCCGAGCCGCCGATCAGTCGCCGCCCCACGTAGACGTGGAGGACCACCCACAGCGCCGGCATCACGAACATGAACACGGCCATGCGGGCGGTCATCGACTAGCGCTCCTTGCTCATCCGCCGCCAGCCTGCAGCGCGGACTCGAGATCGGCCGAGACCTCGGCCACCGCGGCGCGCGGCAGCCGAACCAAGCCGCGGGTGTGCTCGGAGCGGGCAAAGAACTGCTCCTGCTCGGCATCGGGCCCTTGGTAGTCGAGCCCGCGCAGCACCTCGACGGTGACGGCGCGACCATCTTGGGCTTGAACGCGATAGGAGAACGCGGGGGCGAGATCGGTCGGGACCTCGCCCTCGGGCACGTAGCGCGACGATCGCAGGCGCAGCACCTTGTCGACCCACGCCGTGCCCTCGGGGCTCTGCTCTTCGCTGCCGACCACGCTCCAGTACTTGGCCTCGACATCGTCGGGGTTGTGCTGCTCGAAGCTGGCCTGGCGCTCGCCCACGCGCAGGGTCACGCGCTCGGCCTTGCGCTCGTCGACGCCGGTGACGTCACGGTCGGCCAGGGTGCGGGCGCCGCTGCGCAGCGGAGCGATGAGCTTGGCTTCCACGAGATAGATCGCTTGGTCGTCGGGGTCCCGCACATAGACGTTGGCGCCGCCGAACACGTTACCGCCCAGCTCGAACACCTTGGGGTCCTTGCCCTCGCGCGTGATCTCGAGCGTGGCCTCGGGCTCGGCGAGGCCCAGATCGGCGAGATCGGTCTCGCTCACGCCCTCGAGCCGGCGCTTGGCGACGAACGGCGCCAGCCCCTCGAGCGCGGTGTCGCCAGCGCGGCCCACCTTGAAGTCCTCGGGCTCCGGCGGCGGCGGCGGCTCGGCGCCCGGCGGAGCGGGCGGCGGCTCGGCGCCGGGCTGCGGCACCGCGTGGGCCCAGGCGTAGCGACCATGCTCGTCGTGGTGCAGCTCGAGGGTGAGCTCGAGATCCTTGGCGCGATAGACGACCGAGGTGAGCTGATCGGGCTTGCCGGGCAGGATCACCACCTTCTCGGCGAGCGCGAGCTCGTCGACGTGGGTCCAGGTTTGGTAGGCCCAGCCGAGCGAGCCCACGAGCAGCGCGGCGTAGACGATGAGCGAGCGGTTCATGCCGCACCTCCTTGGTCGTTGCTGGCTTGGTCGTTGCTGGCCACCTTCGACGTGCGCTGAGCCGGGCCGCTCTTGCGGCGCAGGCGAATGCGCGCGGCACCGAGCAGCACCACGCCGAGCGGCACCACGAGCACCGAGAGGTAGAACCACCACTGCTGGCCCTCGCGGGTGTGCTCGATCTTCACGTCTTCTTCGTTCTCGGTGGTACCCGACAGCGCCTCGGCCCCGATGAGCCAGTTGAGTGTGTCTTCGGCGAGTCGCTGGTTGCCGAGCGAGAGCCCCACGCCGAGGTCGGCGAACATCGACGCATCGGCGGTGACGACCGCGCGAAAGCGAGTGGCCCCGCCACCCTCGATCGCCGCCATGATGTTGCGCGCCTCCTTGGTCTCGCCTGCATCCGCGTCGAAGCGGGTGTTGGCGTCGACGTCGGCCCAGCTGTAGGCGAGCGAGCGCACCACGAACGTGACGCTGTTGGGCTGGTCGGGCACTTCTTCGAGGAACCCGGTCGCCGGGGTCACCAGCGCCAGCTGCTCGCTGCGATCGGAGATCTGCCGCGTGGTCGGGTGCGAGGTGAACCCGTTGGTCACGAGATTGAAGGCGTCGAGGCGGTTGCGGGCCAGCGGCACCACGTTGCGCTCGGAGGCGAGGATGCCCTCGCCCATCGCGACCCCGAGCTTGGCCATCACGCCGTCGAGCGGGTCGTTGGGCAGCAGCGCGCCCTCGAGGTTGGGCGCGGGCTCGCGCGCGATCAGCAGCGAGCCGCCGCCATCGACGTAGCTCGACAGCGCGTCGGCCTCGGCCTGGAAGAACGGCTTTCGCGGCCCGAGCACGAGCACCACCGACGCCTCGTCGGGGACCTTCTCGCCGAGCCCCTCGGTGAGCCCGAGCTGCTTGACCGTGAACCCGAGCTCCTGCATGCGGGTCCGCAGCGCGCGGATGCTGGCGTCGAGCATCTCCTTGTCTTGCGACCAGTTGAGCTCGCCGTGACCGGTGGTGAAGTAGGCCACGCGGGGCCCCTGACCGAGCTCGATCAGCAGCTTGCCGACCTCGGCGTCGAGCTTCTTGAGCGTACGCTTGGCCTTGTCGAGCTCGGCGTCGACACGCAGGCGCTTGGTGACGGGCTTGCCGGCCGCGTCCTCGCCTTCGATCGCGGGCGCATCCCCCTCGGGGGTCTCGGGGTCCATCAGCGTGGTGATGTCGCCCTGCGTCATCGCGACGGTGCCGTTGTCGCGGACGGCCAGCGCCTTGGAGAGGCGTGGGTTGGCGGCCTGATCGACGATCTCGACCTGGAGCTTGGGCCCCTCGATCTGGGCGAAGTAGGCGCGCAGCTCCTGCGCCACCTCGGACGAAGGCGGCATGAAGATCCGCACCGTGACCGGCTCCTCGAGCGCCTCGACCAGCGCCTTGGTGGCCGTGCCCGGCGAGGGCGTCTTGAAGTAGGCGAGGTCCCAGCGCTCGTTCCGCTTGGTGGCGATGTAATTGAGCGGGAACACGAAGCACAGGCCCATCGCCGCCACGAGCCCGTGGATCGCGGTCTCCCGCACGCGTCGCAGCGGGATCACCACCGGCGAGCTGCGCAGACCGTGATCCACGACCAACAGCGGGACCGTGCCGAGCAGCCACACGATGGGCCACAGCACGCGCATGAGGCCGAGCCAGCGCTCCTCGCCGGCATCGTCGAGGTGCAGGCCCGCGGTGAAGCGCTCGGTGGTGCCCACGTAGAGCACGAGCGAGGCCACGCCCACGAGCATGGCGACTAGGGCGATGCGATGACCCAGGCGCAGGCCCGGGTCCTTGGCCGCCCGCAGCTCGAGAACGCGCAGGCCGGCCGCGACCAGCAGCGCCACGCCGCCGAGCGCGGTGACGAGCAGCTGCCAGCCGTCGAGGCCGTCGAGCACGCGCTGACCCACGTAGAGGGCCAGCATCCCGCCGAGATAGATGAGAGTGCCGGGGCTCATTGCCACCTCCGCGCCGCGAGATAGCGGCTAGACACGAGCAGCGACACGAAGGCCACGCTGAGGAAGTAGACCACCCCCTCGGTGCTGACCTTGCCCTCCATGAAGCCGCGGTAGTGCTGGTCGAAGAAGCTCAGGTAGGAGAGCACATCTTTGAGCGGCGGGTCGGCCACCTTGGCCAGCAGCCACGCGAGCACGAAGAACAAGATCAGCAGGCTCGAGATGATGAACGCGACGATCTGGTTGCGCGCCACCGCCGAGCCCAGCGTGCCGATGCCCACCGTCGCCGCGGCCACCAGCATGAGGCCCAGGTAGCCGGCAAAGATGTGGCCGTAGGAGACCTTGCCGTTCACGAACACGAGCGCAGGCATGTAGATGGTGGAGAGCACCAGCACGGCCATCACGATGAGGGCCGAGCAGTACTTGCCGCCCACGAGCTGCCAGCGCGCAAGCGGAGCCGAGTCGAGCAGCACCATGGTGCCGGTCTGCTTCTCCTCGGCGAACAGGCGCATGGTGATCGGCAGCGAGGCGATCACGGTGCACCCGAACGACAGCATGAAGAAGTCTTCGATGACCTTGCTGCTGTACTTGGGCTCGCTGGTCACCGCGACCGCGTTGAACAGCAGGCCATCGATGAGCAGGATCATCGCGATGACGACCCAGCCCCAGTAGGAATTGAAGTAGGCGGCCAGCTCGCGACGGGCCACCAGGATCATGCCCTTCATGCCTTCACCTCTGCGGCGGCAACGGTTGGATTGGTGAGCTGGAGGAAGATCCGCTCGAGCTCGGAGCGCGCCTCGCCGAGCGAGCGCAGGCCCAGGCCCGCCTCGACCAGCGCCCTGACGAGGTCTTCGCGGCGATCGCCAGTGAGCACCACGGTGGCGCGGAGATCCGCGGTGGTCTCGTCGAGGGTGTAGCGCTCCACCAGCTCGGTCCGATCGAGCACGCGGCGCAGGTCCTCGACCTCTCCACGCACGACCACGTTGACGCTGCGCGCATGATCCTTGCGCGCGCCGAGCTCCTCGTCGGAGCCCTCGGCCACCAGGCGGCCCTCGTGGATCACCAGGATGCGATCACACGTCTGCTCGATCTCCGAGAGGATGTGCGAGCTGATGAGCACGGTCGCGAACGACTTGAGGCTCCGCACCACCTTGCGCATCTCGACGATCTGCTGCGGGTCGAGGCCCGAGATCGGCTCGTCGAGGATCACGACCTCGGGGCGGTGGATGATGGCCTGGGCGATGCCCACGCGCTTCTTGTAGCCGTGGCTGAGCTCGGCGATCACGCGATCGGCCATGTGCTCGAGGTCGCAGGTCTTCAGCACCTCGGGCATGGCCTTGCGCACCTCGTCACGGGTGCGGCCCTTGATCTCTCCGCACCACTGCAAGAACTCGCGCACCCGCATCTCGCGGTAGACCGGCGGGTCCTCGGGCAAGAAGCCGATCTTGCGGCGCAGACCATCGGGGTCGTCGACCGCATCGACGCCGCCCACCGTCACGGTGCCGGCCGACGGCAGCAGCAGACCGGCCAGGATGCGCATGGCGGTGGACTTGCCGGCGCCGTTGAGCCCGAGCAGGCCCACGATCTCGCGGTCCGCAATGGTGAAGGTGGCGTCTTGAAGGGCAGCGAAATCGCCGTAGTAGCGGGTGAGCCCGGTGGCTTCGATCATCGGCGAGCCTTTCGTCGCAAGAACGGGCCGTGCGGGCCCGGGACGCGCGAGAGCCCGACGGCCCCCGCGTGGGGCGGGAGCATAAATCGGCCGATGGGCGGCGGCTAGGGGGTGTCCCTCATTGTCGCGCGGGCGGGAACGCCGTCAGCGTCCCGCAGACCAAGGCGCGAGGAGGGAGTTGGTCGGGCACCAGTGACTGACGAGCAACGCCGGGCTGCGGGACGGGGGCGGTGTTCCCGTTCGT
>JBFIJN010000491.1:0-6607 GCA_041600735.1 Nannocystaceae bacterium | reverse complement strand
TCGGTTCATCACGGCGCGGGCGCGTGCCTCCTCGCCCGCGGGGCGGAACGAGAGCAGCGAGCCAAAGCCTCCGTGCATCTGCCGAGCCGCGATCGCGTGACCGGGGTGGTCGGGCAAGCCCGGATAGAACACCTCGAGCACGCCGGGGTGCTGCGCCAGCGCTTCGGCCACGCGCTGCGCTCCTCGGCACGCGGCGGGCACCCGCAGGAAGATCGTTCGCATCCCGCGCAGCAGCAGCCACGCCTCGAATGGGCCCAGCACCGCGCCCCGATACGCCCGCTCGTAGCGGAGCGCTTCCCACATCGGATCGCCGGGATCGGAGGTGACCAGCGCGCCCGCCAGCACGTCGCCGTGCCCGTTGAGCTGCTTGGTCGCCGAGTGCATCACGATGTCCACTCCGAGCGCGAGCGGTCGGCACAGCACCGGGGTGGCGACGGTGCCATCGGCCACGACCTTGGCCCCCGCCGCATGGGCCCGCGCCACGACGGCCTCGATGTCGGTGATGCGCCCGAGCGGATTGGACGGGGTCTCGACCCACACGAGTGCCGTGTGTCCCGGCCGCAGCTGCGCGGACAAGTGGTCCGGGTCTTCGTTGTCGTACACGCCGAGCTCGAACGGTGCGCGCTCACGCTGCCCGAGCACCCAGGCGCGCAGCGTCCAGTACATGTAGCGCGGCACCAGCACGTGGGCGGCGCGGGGCAGCGTGGCAAACACGCTGGTCGCCGCTGCCATGCCGGAGCCGAACAGCAGCGCCTCCTTGCCGCCCTCGAGCCTGGCGAGGAGCGCCTCGGGTGCGTCGAGCGTGGGATTCTCGTCGCGCGAGTACGCGTGTCCGCCGGGATAGCTGCCATCGGGCGCCCGCGCGTACGAGACCGACGGGTAGAGCGGCGGCACCAGGCTGTGGTGATGGGGGTCGGGCCACGCCAGCGCTTGCGCGGCGAGGGTGGCCGGCGAGGGCACGCGCTCCGTCATACCGCTGGATTCCTCTAGTACTCAGTACTCTAGTACTCAGTACTCGACGACGCCCTTCTTCTTGAGCGCCACCAGCACGCGCGAGAGCGTGAGGTCGTCGGTGGCGCTGTAGTCGAGCACGCGCCACCAGCCGCCGACCTCGACCATGTCTTGCACGAGATCGACCTCGGCCGGCTCGAGGTCCTTCCAGCGCAGCGGACAGGGCTTGGTCAGCGCAACTCGGGCGCGTGGCTTGGGCAGCGGGGTCTTCTTGGCCAGCGCCGCCAGCTCGTCTTCTTGGCGCGCGGCCTCCATCAGCATGTGCTCGAGCGACATGTTGATCTCGGAGTTCACGTCCTCGATCACTGCGCTGTCGAGCTCGAAGCTGCCGCGCTTCCAGTTGAGCATGCGGATCAGCGCCTTCTCGGGGGCGAGCTCGGCGGCGCCCGTGATGGCGGCGTAGAAGACGCGGCCGTCGCTCAAGTGGAGCGAGCCCACGCGCTCGGCGTCGGGGTCGCGGACCTTGAGGGTGCCCGTCTTGCGGCTGGTGGCCAGCCACTGGAGCACGTCCATCAGCGGGATGTCCTCGAGCGAGCCCGCCATCGCTCGATTGGACATGTCGGCCTCGCGGTGGGCCTCGCCCGCGCGCTTGCCCGACAGCGTGTCGAGATCGGCGCGCGCGACCTTGGCCAGGCTCGAGCCGATCACGATGCGATCGCCCTCGCGCAGGCAGTGGCGCTCCACCATCTGGCCGTTGATGATCGTCCCGTTGCGCGAGCCCAGGTCGCGCACCCAGATCCGTCCCCGCGCGGGGTAGAAGCGGGCGTGCTTGCGGCTCACCGCATCGTCGGCGAGCACGAGGTCGACCTCGGTGCTGCGCCCAGCGATGTAGCTGCGCCGATCATCGAGCGGGAAGTCTTGACCCTCATAGCGGCCAGACACGAAATGCAGCACCGTGACGAGGCCGTCGTCCGTCATCTTCCGTTCGGCAAGATACGCGGCCTGCGGCCTTCGCGTCAACGCCGCCCTCGAGATCACGCCGCGCTCGGTTGCGCACGCCTACGCTGTGATGCACCAAGGGGCGGTCTTGGCGGGCGAGCGTCGAGTTGCCCGCCAGCTCACGAGGCGGGGTGATCGAGGTTTCTGCGGGGGGACCACCCCGATCGGCCGGGAAGCCAAAGGCCCTCCATTCGGCTCCCATTCGTCCTCCGCGGCCTCGTTAGGGGAATGCCCTTGGTCGCGGTCGGCGCGCGACTCGAAGGCTCGCCGGGGATCCACGCCTTGAAGGGTCGCCAACCGCGGTGAAGACTTCGTAAGTGATCATGGCAAGGCTTGGGGCTGGTGGATGGTGGAAGGCGGCCGCGCTGGTCGTTGGGCTGAGCGCGGCAGCGGGCTGCGCCAACCGCAATCGCGACGCGTATGGGTCGTCGGCCTATCCAGACGCGCCGCCCCGCACCGTGATCGCCGAGCCGGGCGCCTACGACGGGGTCTACGTGCAGAACGTCGTCGAGCAGCCCGCCGCCGACGGCGTGATGGGCTACGAGACCCTCAGCGACGGCAGTCAGGTCACCGTCGTGACCTACGTGCACACGTATCCCGAGCCGATCGAGAGCTACCCGCAGGTCTACTGGTCGGGCCGCTGGTACTACAACGTGAACGGCGACTTCGTCTATTACAGCGACCCGATGGGCGTGTGGGTCTACTACTGGGGGCCGCCCGCGCCGTTGGTTGCGTGCTGGAACGGCTACTACCCCTACTCGCCCTACTACTGGGGCACGGGCTACTACGGATCGGGCTGGTACTGGGGCGGCGTAGGTGTCTACGGCTATCACGCCTATGGGCTGCCCGTCGTCAATCAGTACCACCATCATCATCATCACCATCACCACGACTCGCAGGCTGGCGGTCAGAGCGGCAGCCGTCCCAATGCGGGCGGTCCCACCAGCAGCCCCAGCCCCGGCGGGCCCACCTCCGATGATCCGCGTCGCACCAAGGTTGCCGACGCGACCAGCCCCGCGCGGCCTTCGGGTGATCCCACCCGCAAGCTGCCCGCGGCCTCCGAGGGGCCCACGCGCACGCGGCCCGACGATGCTGGGCGAACCGGCGCCGACGATCCCTCGCGTACGCGACCCGATGATGGCGGGCGACCCGGCGCAGGGACCGAGGGGCCCACGCGCACGCGGCCGGGCGCCGATGCAGGGACGGAGCCCGCGCGCATCCACGCCGATGCTGGCGCTCGGGTGCGACCGGAGCCCCGTCAGCCCGCGCCCACACGCAACGAGTACACGACCGCAGGGGGCCAGCGCATTACGGTCGTCGATCCCGCCTCTCGTCCCTCGCGAGCGCCCGCTCGCACTCCGGTGACGTTCCAGGCCTCGCCCGACACCACCTTCCGCGCCCCGCCGCGTGCGCCGAGCTGGGGCCAGCCCGTGGCTCGGCCCTCGCGTGATGCCGCGCCGGCACCGTCGCGGACGAGCCCCTCGCGCAGCGCGGGCCCCTCGAGCAGCCCAACGCCCTCGCGCACGACCGCGCCGAGCTGGAGCCCGCCGTCGCGGACGAGCCCGTCGCCGAGCCGCTCGACGCCATCGCGGACGAGCCCGTCGCCGAGCCGCTCGATGCCGTCGCGGACGAGCCCGTCGCCGAGTCGCTCGATGCCGTCGCGGACGAGCCCGTCGCCGAGTCGCTCGACCCCGTCGCGGACGAGCCCGTCGCCGAGCCGCTCGACGCCGTCGCGCTCGAGCTCTCCGAGTCGCTCGACCCCGTCGCGCTCGAGCTCGTCGCCGAGCCGCTCGACGCCGTCGCGCTCGAGCTCATCGCCGAGCCGCAAGCGCTAACATCCCTCCACCCGTCCGTCCGTCCCGGGGGCCGAGCGTTCGCGCTCGGCCCCTTCGTCATTCGCCTCGCCGCACCCGCTCACCGCATGTTGGCGACGGGCGATGAGGAGCCGCGCGCATGCCCTACTGCGATCGGCGTGGACCAGTTCGCACGGACCTGGCAAATTCGCGACACCGTGGATTTCGCCGCCGACCCACTGGGTAGCCTCGTCGCGATTACGTTCGGGTTGATCGGCGCACTCGCGTGGATCCTGGCGCTGCGGCGCATCCTCGGCGGGGAGAGCCTCGGCATCCAAGAGCGCTGGGGCGGCTATGGCCAGGGCCTTGGCGGCTGGCAGGTCACGCCCGCGTTCGCGTTCGTGCTGGTGGGTGCCTCGGCGATCGGCATCGCGGTCACGGTGATGCAGGGCTTGCC
Organism: Nannocystaceae bacterium; assembly: GCA_041600735.1. Taxonomy (GTDB): domain Bacteria; phylum Myxococcota_A; class Polyangia; order Nannocystales; family Nannocystaceae; genus Paraliomyxa. Next base: position 2,407 of record JBFIJN010000491.1, on the reverse strand, counting down.
CGAGCGCGCGGCGCTCGATGACCTCGACGGCGATGGCGTGCTCGGTCGCTCCGATCAGTGCCCGGCCGCGCAGGAAGATCTCGACGGGTTCGAAGATCACGACGGCTGTCCCGATCCCGACAACGACGGGGATGGCCGCCTCGATGTCGTGGACGAGTGCCCGCTGCACCCGGAGGACGTGGACGGATTCGAAGACCAAGATGGCTGCCCCGATCCCGACAACGACCTCGACGGGATTCCCGACGGCGACGATCAGTGCCCGCGACAAGCGGAAGACCGCGATGGGGTCGAAGACCAAGACGGCTGCCCCGAGCCTTGAGGCCATGAGCACCAGCCCCCCGAGTGCCAAGCCCGTGCCGTGGTCTGCCAAGATCGGGCCAGGTCCGCGCCCATGGACCGATGCGGGGCTGGCCTACGCGCTCGAGCACACCGACGCGCTCTCGGGTCGCCCGGTGTACTACGCCGACTCGGCCGCCCGCGATCAGCTGGCGCGCGCGCTGGTCCGCTACGTGCGGCGCGAGGTCACCGGGTCGTCGTTCATGCTCGCCGCCGAGCGTGGCACCGGCAAGACCACCACGCTCGAGTGGGTCGTGCAGCAGCTCTATGCCGAGTGCCTGGCCGAGGGCTCGCCCTACCGTGGTCACCGCCCGCTGCTCGTGCGCCTCTACGGGCCCAACCTCGCGCCGATCCGCGATCCGCCGCCGGGGTGGGCGGTCGAGGCCGCCGGGTCGCGCGGCGAAGGCTCGCGCGACGACCCCGAGGGCAAGCTCCGCTATGCCCCGGTGCTGCAGCTGCTGCGCGACATGGCGGTGAGCTTGTTCGAGGCGGTGCTCGCCGAGATCGAGCGCACCATTCGCTTGCGCCCGCTCAGCGGCGACGACGCTCTCGAGCTGTTCCTCCAGCTGCGCCACGAGCTGCGTCGCGGCCCGACGGTGGCCGATCTCATGGCCTACTGGGAGCGGCTGGGCTGGGGCCGCAGCGGAGCGTTCTCCCGCGAGCGCACGCACCGCGGCGGCGCGGAGGTGGCCGTGCTGCAAGATCTGGCCGAGGCTCGGCTCGCGGTCGTCTCCAAGGCCGAGGACAAGCGCGACACCAAGCGCTCGCTCGAGGCCGAGCAGAAGCACGAGCGCACCGTGCAGCCCGCGGATCTGCTCAAGACCTCCGCGGCCGTGATCGCGGGGGCCGCGGTGGCGGTGGGGCTCGCGATAGAGGGCGACTGGATCCTCGCTGGCCTGCTCGGCCCGCTCGTCACCGGGGGCGTCGGCGCGTCGCTCACGTTCAGCAGCCGCTTCACGCGACGTCAGAGCCAGCAAGACGAGCGCGCGTACACGCTCAAGGCCGACGTCGAGTCGCTGATCCACCGGATCCCGCGCTTGCTGCAGGGGCTGCGGCAGGTGGGGCTGCACCCGGTGTTCGTGGTGGACGAGCTCGACAAGGTCGACCCCGAGCTCGTCACGTACCTCGTCCACAACCTCAAGACCCAGGTGACCGAGCAGAGCTTCTTCTGCTTCCTCACCGACAGCGCCTCGGCCGATGCGAGCGCGCCCGCCGATGCCGGGCCCCAGCACCTCGACTACAGCCTGTTCTGGGATCGCATCTATCTGTTCCAGACCACGGCTGGCCTCCACGGCTACCTGCAGGTGTTCCTGGCCGAGCAAGACGCCGCCGCCGGGGTCCAGCGCGAGGCGGTGGCGGTGCTTCGGCACATCTTGCTGCTGCACGCCGAGCATCACACGCTGCGGCTGCACCGTGAGCTCGACAAGGCGATGCGCGACGGGCTCTACGCGCGCATCGATGACGACCCGGCGGGCTTCCTCCACGACCCGGCAATGCGCCTGCGGCTTCGCTTCGCCCTGGCCACCGAGTGGGCGATGGCCGAGCTGGCCGCGGAGATCAACCACGATCCCCGACGGCTCCAGCTGGCCAAGAACGTGCTCTACCGGCCGTGGCGGGGCTGGCAAGACAACGAGGAGCGCTGCACGTTGACGCGCCTCGACGTGTATCGCGAGGTTCGCAGCGCCACCGGCGATCGCGACTTCGCAGCTCACGTGGCGCGAGCCTTGGATACGCTGCTGGACCAGCTCGCGGCCGCGAGCTTCTCTCTCGCTGCGGTCGCGGAGGACGCCCGCACGCGGGCGTATCGTGGGATCCAGTGCCCACCCGCGGGCCTCGAGAGCGAGCCGGTCACCGTGGATCTCGGCAAGCCCGGGGTAGAGGGCCATGCCTACGAGGGTCCGCTGCTCGAGCGAGAGAGCGGTCGGTGGCTCGAGCGACCCGTGATTGCGCGAAATTTCGACATCGAGCACCAGCTGGGGCAGCTCGGCGAATTGTCGTGCGTGGAGCGGGCCGGTGGCCTCGATGCTTGCGTGGATCTGTTGTTCGACGAGCCACCCACGCGCCAGCTCAT
>JBFIJN010000490.1:0-6614 GCA_041600735.1 Nannocystaceae bacterium | reverse complement strand
GCGTCCAACACGACGTCATCGCCGTCGCCGTCGCCGTCGCCGTCGCCGTCGCCATCGCCATCGTCGCTCGGCGGCATGACGACCGCGGGCTGAGGCTTGGCCGGATGCTTGACCGCGAGGTATCGCGTGAGCAGGTTGGCCTCCTCATCGGTCAGCTCGGTGCCCTCTTCCACCATGGCCGCGATCACGGAGCGCCACCCGGCGACATCGTCACCCCCGTGGCCCTCCACCTCGTCGAGCTCGTGGCAGTCGACGCACTTGGCTTGGAGCAGCGCCTCGCCCTGTTCCTTGTCGACGGCGGGGCCTGCGGCGGTGTCGGCATCGTGCACCGCGGCGACCATCGCGTCGGTGCGAGCGAGCACCATGCGGCTCTGCTCGCGCTTTTGCTTGGCCGACTCTTGGATCTCGGGGGTGATGGCCACGAGGTAGGCGGTGACGAACGGAACGTCCCCGGCGTCGAGGCGCTCGCCGAACACCGCGGGCTTCTCGAGCATGCGCTGGTTGACGCTGTACCAGCCCTTCGCGGTGCGGGGCGTCGCGAGCACCGTTCGCATGTCGTGGCACGTGATGCACTTGCGGACGAGCACCTCGCGGCCGCGCTCGAACGCCTTCTCGGTCACCAGCGTGGACACATCGACCGGCGGGTCCATCGCGAGCTCGGCCATTAGTTTCTCCACGCGTTCCACGTTGCCGGGGTCGGTGGTGCGCCCCTCCAGGTCGTGGGCCCGCAGCGCGTAGGGCACCGAGAGCGTGATCATGGCCACCGTACAGATGAGCAGGCCAAAGCCGAACATCGGCATCGACTCTTCGAAGTGGCGGAAGAACACCAGGATCATGATCTTGGTGATGAGCAGCACCCCGATCGCGATCGCGAGGACCGCGTGGAACACGGTGCGCGCGGGGAGCTCGTACTGGTACTCCCACAGTCGCGGGAGCATGTGCCACATCATGAACAGGTAGATGACGCCGTACGAGTAGCCGGCCAGCGCGTGGACGCGGAGCCACGCGCGGGGCGCCCGCGTCTTCTTGGCTTCCTCGTCCCAGAACTGGGGGCCCCAGAGCCAGGCCTGCAAGAGAACGGCGACGATGGCAAGCATCAAGAAAGCGATGCCCAGCCACATGCTGAGAGTGGTGCTCATGACTCCTCCGGCGTGGTGTACGTGATCGCGCGCGGTTGGTTACAACGCGATCCGCAGAGGCATGGGTATCATCCTGGGCGCCTGCGTGTGTCGAAAAAGCGCCCGAGCAAAGCCGTGTAGCATCGCTGCGCTCATGACCGCCGAGCCCGAGCCCGAGCCGATCCCCCAACGACGGCGTTCCAGCGCGTGGCGTAGGGCCTTGGTGTGGGTCATGGCCGGCGGCGGGCTCTCGTGGGTCGCGTTCTCCTGTGGTCTCGATCGCTACGGCCAGGCACGCCCGACCCCCGAGGGGCAGTGGGACGCGATCGTGGTGCTGGGCTGCCGCGTGTATCCCGACGGGCAACCCAGCCAGGCGCTCGCGCGGCGGGTCGACCGGGCGGTCGAGCTCTTCTTGGCCGGACGCGCAGAGACGCTGGTTCTCACCGGCGGAGCGGGGGACACGGGGTTCGTGGAGGCCGAGGTCGCAGCCGCGCGGGCCGAGTCGCTCGGGGTGCCCCGCACCGCAATGATCCTCGAGACCCGCTCGACCTCGACCGAAGAGAACGCCCAGTTCGCCGCCGAGGCCATCCAAGGGCGCCGCGTGGTGGTCGTGACCGACGCGTACCATGTGCTTCGCAGCGAGCGCGTGTTCTCGCGCCACTTTCACGAGGTTGCGGTGGTCGGGACCGTCAGCCCGAACACGGGGGCGCGCGTGCGAGGGGCCGTGCGCGAGGCGCTAGCCCTGGCCGGGTATGCGGTCCAGGGCCGGCTGTAGCTCGCTGGAGCGGCAATAGGGACACCCCCTAGAGCTGACACAGCATCGCGATGCAGTTGCCCGAGCAACACTGCCCGCCGCCCATGCAGCTCTGCCCGATGTTTCGGCAGCACATGCTGGTGTCGTAGGTGCAGTCGTCCTCGCACGAGAGCGTGCCCCCGTGGCCGACCCCGAGCACCCCGGCGCAGGTTCCTCCGTTGAGGTTGGCGCCGTCGCACTGCTCGGCGCCGTTGATCATGCCGTTGCCGCACGCGTTGCAGCCGCTCGTGTCGAACGTGCAGCCCGGCGTGCACTCCAGCGTCCCGCCGGGGGCGAAGCCCTGGCTCTGGCAGGTCTGCCCGTTGAGCTCGTCACCGTCGCAGAGCTCCGTGCCCTCGCGGACCTGATCGCCGCAGTACGTGCACGCGCTGCTGTTGATGATGCACGCGTTGGTGCACGAGAGCGCGCCTCCCGAGGGCGTCGTGCCCCCCGGGGCGAAGGTTGCACAGGTATTGGCGCCGAACTGATTGGTGTCGCACGCCTCGGTGCCCTGGCGTAGGCCGTCACCGCAGTACGTGCAGGCGCTGCTGTCGATGTTGGTGCAGCCGTTGGTGCACGCGAGCGCGCCGCCCGAGGGCGTGGTCCCCATCGGCGCAAAGTCGGTGCAGGTCACGTTGTTGGTATAGTTGGTACCGTCGCAATCCTCGCTCGGCTCGATGATGTCGTTTCCGCAGAGGTGGCAGTTGCTCGTGTCGAACTCTTCACAGTCGGTGGAGCACAAGAGCGTGCCGCGCTCGAAGCCCTCCGTCATGCAAGACGCGCCGGCGGTGTTGTTGCCGTCGCACATCTCTTCACCCTCTTGGATGAACAAGTCGCCGCACGAGGCCGCGATGCAGCTGGGCAGGCACGCGCCCGTCTGGCTGTTGTCCTTGCCTTCGTCGCACTCCTCGCCCGCTTGGATCGCCCCGTCGCCGCAGGTGGCGAGCCCACACAGGGTGGTGCACTGGTCTTCGTCGTTCTGGTTCCCGTCGTCGCAGGCCTCGCCAGGGCCGAGGTAGCCATCACCGCACACGTTGGAGGTGCACAGGTTGGTGCAGTACATGCCCTCGCCGTTGAGCGGGCCAAGATCGCACTCCTCGGGATCCTCGACGATCCCGTCGCCGCACACGGGGTCGAACGAGGGGCCCGTGTTCGTGTTGGTCGTGGACGTGTCGGTCGTGTCTTCGCCGGGGCCGATCCCCGTCGTCGTGTCCTCGCTGCCCGATCCGGCGGCGGTCTCGACCTCCGAGGGAACTGGCGAGCAGGCGAGCAGCAGGGTCCCCGCGACGAGCACCAGCAAACGGCCGAGATCACGATGGCAAGGAGTCATGGTCGAGCTCAGTAGGCCTCGATGATAACAGGCCCCGGGCCCTTGGATCTCGTGAGGGGAGATTCATGGAGTCGGGCCTGGGGCCCGCCGCCCCCGGAAGCTCGATCGGGCTGGTGCTAGATCGTGTCCAGCAGCTCGCAGGTCGTGGTCGTGGGGTCGTTCAGGTCTTCCGCGGGCACGCACACGCCCTGGTCGCACCACTGGTCCGGGCCGCACGGGAGGCGGTTGGAGCACGGATCACCCACCTTGGCCGGGTGCGCGCAGAAGCCCGCGGGGCAGTTCCCGCTCCCGCACTCGCCGTGGCCGCGGCAGGGGTCGCCTACACGGCCCTTGGCCCGGCACACGCTGAACCCGGAGCCCGGATCGAAGCTGCAGTACGCGTTCTCGCGACACTCGCCGCTCTCGCACAGCTGGTCCGCGCCGGGCAGCGCCACGCACCGCCCTTCGTCGCAGCGGGAGTTGGCATCGCACGAGGAGCTCAGGCAGGCCTCGCCGGCTCCGGGCACACGCTCGCAGCGCTCGGCGAAGCACAACAGCCCGGGGGAACAGCGCTCCCCGAGCTCGCAGGGCTGGCTCGGCTCGCCGAGCGCGATGCGCTGGGGGTCGCGACAGGTCCCTGCGATGCAGTAGAGCCCGCGGTCGCAGTCGGTCTCGGTGAGGGCCCGGCGCTCGCACGGCTCGCCCTCGCGGATCGTGCCGTGATAGAGCGGGCACAGCTCGGCGTAGCTGGGTAGCTCGGCCGCGCCACACGCGAGCCCGTCGAGCCATGTGAGCCAGTGATCGACACAGCTGGGATCGAAGGCCCCGGAGCCGTCGCGAATGAGCGAGGAGGGCCACTCTCCACACTCGAGGGGCTCATCGGTGCAGCCACACGCGGCCGCCTTCTCGCACAGCGCGGTCTCGAGCCGCTGCACCGCCACATCCTCGCGGCCCGACCCCGCGATGCACGTGGTCAGGGCCGCGATGACGATCACCGCACCGAGCCGCGGTAACCCCACCGATCTCGACATACCGCGAGCGTAGCAGGGACGCGGTGCGGTGACGAAATCCGGACGCATTGGACTGCGCCGCTTTCTTTGGTGGGACCGCCGTCGCAAGTACCGTGAGCGCATGGTCGCCTTCTCCTGGGGTTCTGCCTTGATCGTCACGGCTCTGCTCGCTCCGCCCGCGCTGCCCTCGGAACGCAGTGCAGAGGCCCCCGAGGAGCCCTCCGATGCGGCTGGTGAGCCCGAGGCGTCCCCGGTCATCGAGGTTGCGCCGCCGCGCGAGCCCAAGGTCGAGCCCGAGCCCCGGCCGCACACCGACGACGACGACGACGATGACGACGACGACGACGACGACGACGACGACGACGATGACGACGACGATGACGACGACGACGATGATGACGATGATGACGACGACGACGACGATGACGACGACGGACCTGTCGCGCGCTTCGAGAAGGGTCAGTGGGGCATGCAGTTCACGTTCGGTGGGCTGGCGCCGCTCAGCATCGCCGGCGTGCGCGACTTCGGGGTCAATCGGCTGCTCTTCACCGAGCTGGGTTTTCGTCGGGTCCTGAGCGAGCGCTGGGTGCTGCCGTTCTCGATCGGCGCAGGCGTGTTCCACCACCAACCCGACGAAGGCGACCCGCAGAACGACGTGGGACTCGCGGCCAGCGTGGGCGTGCAGCGGTACTTTCGCGTGTGGCGGCGCATCGCCCCCTATGCGGGCGGGCGCATGCGGGTGAGCTACGCCGAGCCCAACGGTCGCGCCAACTGGATGGTGGGCTTTGGCGTGGGCCCAACGATCGGCATCGAGTACTTCGTGGGCGATCGCGTGAGCCTCACCATGCAGGGCGACGCGCAGGTGGGCTTCAACAGCTTCCGCGGGCTGCTGCAGGTGGAGCTGGCCACGCGCGTGGATGCGGGCGGCCAGATGGGTCTCGTCTTCTACTTCTAGGCACCTGGGGAACAAAGCACCCGATCCGTCGTCTCACGGCCCATGACCGAGGTGCGCGGGCTGGGGCTTGGGATCGGGTTGCTGTGCTTGGTGGAGCTGGGGTGCGTGGCGCGAGGCAGCGGGGCGGTGACCACCGAGCCGTGCGCGAGCGCGGTCTCGCGCACGCCTGCGTCGCTCGAGGTCGAGCCCACCGCGCGCCTGCTGGCGCTGCGCGAGCAGATCGAGGAGGCCCGCGTCGCCGGCAAGCTCGCCCACTCACGCAGCTGCCAGGGTTGGGCCGACGAGCTCACCGCGCTGCACGTGACCCACGGCGAGCCCTACGTGGGCGCGCGGCTCGAGGCGGCGGCGCTGCTGCACGCGTGCGGTCGACCCGAGGAGGCCCGCGCGCGACTCATCGATGCCGTCGAAGAGATGCCGCGCTGGGCCCGGGCGGTGGCGCTCAACACCCTCGGTGTGCTGGCCCACGAGCGCGGTGACGAGGGAGCCGCGCTGGTGCACTTGCACGCCGCGCTGCGGGCCGACCCGGCGCTGCACGAGGCCCGCGGCAACCTGGTGCGGCTACTGCTGCGGATCTACGAGAGCGGCGGCACCGCGTTCGCCCGCGACGACGCGCAGCGCCACCTCGCGATCTGGCTCGAGCTCGAGCCGGAAGATCCCATGGCGCTCGTTCAGCAGGCTCGCCTTCACATGATCCGAGCGCGCCGCGAGCCCGCCGCCGCCGAGACCTCGAGAAGCGAGGCGCAGCTGCAGCTGGCGCTCGTGCTGCGGCAGCATCCATCGCCGGCGGTCGCCGCCGAGGCCCTGACCGTGTCGGGCGAGCTGCTCCTCGACGAAGGGGACGAGCCTCGCGCGCTTCGCGCGCTGCGCCGCGCCGTGGAGCTCGACCCGAGCCGTAGTGCCGCGGCGCTGCGGGCCGCCGCGATCATGTTGAGCATGCGCGACTACTACGGTGCGCGTGGTCTGCTCGATCGCGCGGCCGAGACGGTGGACCCCAACGAGGAGCGCACGCGCCTCCGCTTGCTCGCCGTCGCGCTGCGGGGGCTACGACACTATGACGAGGCGGCCAAGATCTACGCCAAGCTGCTCGCGGTCGAACAGCCGGAACCGCTCGATCTCTTCAATCGTGCGCAGCTCGAGCTCTACGTGATCGAGAGCCAGGGCGGGCCGCGCTACAACGAGCTCCAGGCGCTGCGCGACCGCTTCGAGGAAGTCATCGTCGCCGCCCAAGGCAAGCCCGAGCACGCCGAGGTCGAGCGTCGGGCTCGGGCCGAGCAGCAGCAACTCGAGCGGGAGATGGTCGCCGGGGGCGTGACGACGGAGCGACGGCTCGACCCCGAAGCGGTCGAGCTCGAGGCCCTCGAACGCAAGCGGTCGCTGGGGGAGCGAGAGCGTCTGCTGAAGCTGGAGGCCGAGGCCAAGGCGGCCAAGG
>JBFIJN010000489.1:0-6621 GCA_041600735.1 Nannocystaceae bacterium | reverse complement strand
GAGGTGTTCCCCGAGTTCGATCTCGACATGGTGACCGTGGCGGTGCCCTACCCCGGCGCTGCGCCGGCGGAGGTCGAGCAGGGGATCTTGCTGGCCATCGAGGAGCGCGTGCGCGGGATCGATGGCGTCAAGCGCATCAAGTCCACCGCGCGCGAGGGCTCGGGCACCGTCTCGATCGAGCTGATGCTCGACGCCGAGCCCGACCAGGTGCTCGCCGACGTCAAGAACGAGGTCGATCGCATCACCACGTTCCCCGAGCAGGCCGAGCAGCCCACGGTGAGCCTCGCCAAGCGGCGGCGGCAGGTGGTGTCGCTCATCATCTCGGGCGACCAAGACCTCCGCACGCTGCACGATCTCGCCGAGACCGCGCGCCGCGAGCTGCTGGCCACCGACTCGGTCACGCAGATCGAGCTCGAGGGCGTGCCCCCGCTCGAGATCGCCGTGGAGGTGTCACGCGAGGTGCTCCAGCAGTATGGGCTCACGCTGCGCCAGGTGGCGGCCGAGATCACCTCGGCCTCGCTCGAGCTGCCCGGCGGCGGCATCGATACCAGCAAGGGCGAGATCCTGGTGCGGGTCTCCGACCGTCGCCGCGTGGGCCACGAGCTCGAAGATCTGGTGCTGCGGGGCACGGCCGGCGGCGGCCAGGTGCAGCTCGGCGACATCGCCACGATCCACGACGGCTACGAGGACACCGATCAATACTCGCTGTTCGATGGCCGCCCCGCGGTGCGGCTCACCGCCTATCGCGTGGGCGACGAGACCCCCACCGCGGTCGCGAAGGCCGTGCGCGCCTACGCCGACACGCTGCGCGAGCGGCTCCCCGCGGGCATCCACGTCAACGTGTGGAACGACGACTCGGAGGTGCTCGAGGCCCGCATCGATCTGCTGATGCGCAATGCGGCCAGCGGTCTGGTGATGGTGCTCATCATCCTCGCGCTGTTCCTCGATCTGCGGCTCGCGTTCTGGGTGTCGTCGGGGATCCCGATCTCGTTCCTCGCCGCGTTCCTCGTGCTGGGCAGCACCGAGCTGTCGATCAACATGATCACGCTGTTCGCGTTCATCGTGACGCTGGGCATGGTGGTCGACGACGCGATCGTGGTGGGCGATCGCACGTTCTCGCTGATGGACGAGGGGCACGCGCCCAAGCAGGCCGCGATCCTGGCCGCGCGCGAGATGGCGATGCCGGTCACCTTCTCGATCCTCACCTCCGTGGCCGCGTTCGCGCCGCTGTTCTTCGTGCCGGGCACGATGGGCAAGGTGTTCCAGATGATCCCCACCGTCGTCGTGGCGGTGCTGCTGATCTCGCTGTTCGAGTCGTTCTTCGTGCTGCCTGCGCATCTTGCGCACCTTGGCCCGCGACGCCTGCCTCGCCGGGGGCTGCTGGGGCTACCGACCACGCTGCGGCTCGCGGTCGCGAGGGCGCTCGAGTGGACCACGCAGCGCTTGTACCGACCCACGGCCACGGTGCTGGTGCGCCATCGCTACATCACGTTCGCGACCGCGACCGCGATGTTCATCCTCACCGTGGGCTACGTGGCCAGCGGCAAGCTGCCGTTCAACTTCTTCCCGCAGCTCCCCGGTGACCTCGTGACCGCGCAGGCGCGGCTGCCCTACGGCGCGGCACTCGAGAGCACCGAGGCCGTCCGCGAGCAGCTCGAGGTAGGGCTGCAGGCCACGATCGAAGAGTTCGGTGCCGACGGAGTCCGCGGCGTGTTCACCCGCGTGGGCCAGGGCGCGCCGCAGCAGGGCCCTGCCGCCGGCGCGGCCGAGGTGGGCAGCCATCTCGTGGCGATCGAGGTCGCGCTCTTGCCCTCGCAGCAGCGCAGCTTCGATGCCGAGGCCTTCGCGGCGCGCTGGCAAGCGCTCACGCCTCCGATCGCGGGGCTCGAGGCGATCGCGTTCTCGAGCACGGCCGGCCCCGGTGCGGGCCAGGCGGTCGCGGTGCAGCTCATGCACCCCGACACCGAGCTGCTCGCCGACGTCTCCGAGCAGATCGAGGAGGTGCTGCGCTCGTACCCCGCGCTGCGCAACATCAACAACGAGTACGCCTCGGGCAAGCCTCAGCTCGACTTTCGCCTGCGCCCACAGGCCCGCAACCTCGGGCTCACGAGCAGCGACATCGCCCAGCAGCTGCGCTCGAGCTTCTACGGGGCCGAGGCGCTGCGCGAGCAGCGGGGCCGCAACGAGCTCAAGATCATGGTGCGGCTGCCCGAGGCGCAGCGCAGCTCCGAGTACGACCTCGACTCGCTGCTGATCCGCACCCCGCGGGGCGGCGAGATCCCGCTTCACTACGTGGCCGAGCTCGAGCGTGGTCAGGCCGCGACCGCGATCTATCGCGAGGACGGCCAGCGCACGGTCACCGTGTCGGCCGAGCTCGCGGTGGGCGTCGACTCCTCGCGCCAGGTGCTCGAGGATCTCGACAAGCAGATCTTCCCCACGCTGAAGGCCGACCACCCCAACCTCGAGATCGGCCTCGCCGGGGCGCAGCGCGAGCAGGCCGAGTCGTTCGCTGCGCTCGGCAAGGGCTTCTTGTTCGCGCTGCTGGTGATCTACGGGCTGCTCGCGGTGCCGTTCCGCAGCTACATCCAGCCGCTCATCATCATGGCCGTGATCCCGTTCGGCTTCGTGGGCGCCGTGCTCGGCCACGTGGGCCTCGGCTACGGGCTCAGCATCATGAGCGCGATGGGCTTGGTCGCGCTCTCGGGCGTGGTGGTCAACGACTCGCTCGTGCTCATCGACGCGGTCAACCGCGAGCGCAGCCTCGGCAAGCCCTCGTTCGAGGCCGTGCTCGACGGCGCCTCCGGTCGCATCCGCGCGATCCTGCTGACCTCGCTCACCACGTTCTTCGGGCTCGTGCCGATGATCTCCGAGACCTCGGTGCAGGCGCGATTCTTGATCCCCATGGCGATCAGCCTGGCGTTTGGGGTGCTGTTCGCGACCTTCATCGTGCTGCTGGTCGTGCCCGCGCTCTACATGGTCATCGAGGATCTCCGCGGGTTGGTGGGGATCCGCGACGAGAATGCGACCCAAGTCGACGAGTCGGCGCCACCCGAGTGGTCGCCCGCGCAGGTCGATCCCGAAGCGGGGCGACCTCGCACGCCGCCGGCCGAGTAGCGCTCGTCAGAAGCAGTGCGCGCTCACAAAGCCCGGCGAGTCGAGTTCGCGGGTGAGTCGAGCGACGTAGTGGCCCGGCTCGAGATCGAGCCACCTGCCCTCGGCGATGCCAGCGGCCGGCACGGAGAACTCCTGGTAGACCCCTGGACAACCGATGTCACAGCGCATGATTTCGATCCGGCCCGCTGCTGAAGCCTCGGCCTGCAGGAGGGTGCAGCCCGAGGTCTCCACGACGTCGAACGCCACCCACTGCCACATCTCGTCCGGCTGTTCCGCCGCCATCGATAGCCCGCGGGCATCCGAGCCGATGGTCATGTCGTCGGTGCAATCGAGGGTGACGCGGAGGTCGACCTCCAGCTCGCGGCTCGTGTCGATCGTACCCAACGACGGGAGCGTGGTACAGGCCCACACCGCCTCGGAGTAGGCCTTGGAGTGGCACTCAGGGTACTCGGCGTAGGCCGAGACGATGCCGTCGATGTCCATGCCGAACACGGACAGGAAGGCACTCTCCAGCTGCTGCTCGGTCGCGTCGACCGGCGTCATTGCCATCACATCCAGGACTGCCGCGGTGCCGAACGCGTTCATCAAGTACGAGACGAAGTGTCCCGCTCGGAGGTAGAACCTGGTCTCGAGCCGCCCCGACGCGTCCCTCAGCATTTCGGAGATGTCACCCTCGAACGGTGGATCCTCGGACAGGAACGAGCCCCATGCCTCGGCGATTCCTTCTCCGAGGACTCTATCCCCGTGCCCCACTGCTCCGTAAAGAGCAGTATGGACCAGCTCGTGCTCGAGCGGGACGCCTCGTCCAAATGCGACGGTGCCACGCGCGCAACCATACCCATCCCCCGCGCACCACTCGTCCTCCCACCCCTCGGGTGCGAAGTAGTACACGGCACGCTGCTCGGGATCGGCCTGAGCTCGCTCTTGAATGATCCCCACGAGCTCGTCCATGTACGAGAGCGTGCCGCCGCACAGAAGTGGAACCTCCCCGATTTCACCGTAGTCGAGGTGATCCCCGCTCCACGTGACGGGGGGAAGTGGAGTCGGTTCCCCGCAGCCCCCCAGGCCCGCCAAGGCGGGAAGGATCGCGAGCACCCTCGCGACCTTCACTGCGCGAACGACCATTGGGTCTGGTTGATGGTGAGCGTCCATGTCTTGCCTTCGGCGTCGACGTAACCGATCGAGAACGGCAGCAGGTACCACCCCGCATCCGTCTCGCGCAGCGAGATCGTCGAAGTGTTGATGGCTCTTAGGCTGGCACCGCTTCCAACACCGGTCGCGCCAACGACGAATCGTGCGCGCCCTGCCTCGATCTCGTAGAGTCCGTGCCGGGGCGAGAGCCCAGTCACGCCCCGCTCGAGCGCGATGTTGCAAGAGTCGACGGTCATCGTGGTCGACCCGTTGCCGACTCGTCCAGCGGAAACGGTACCAGATTTCCATACCGTTCACATTCGGCGAGTGACGGATGAACTGGACGAAGTCCTGCCATAGGTCGCGGCCCGCTAGTGTGTATGCTTCCTGCCCTAGCGACTGCGGACATGGGCCCGAGCGGCTCGTGAACGGGGTGAGCTGCGCTGGCCCAATCGGGCCTGGGCTCCGTGCCGCCGGCGCCACCTGAAGTAGGACTGACTGCCGGAGGGGCGCAGCCGCGTCTTCGCGTCGAGGGACGTTCTTGCCCGACCGAGATCGTCGATCTGCTCGTCGAGGTAGCGGATCTTCTGCATCGCTGGGTCGGCAAGGTGGTCGGCAACTGCAAGGCCTGGCTCCGCGTGCTCGATCGTCACCTCGACGGGCTCGATCAGCTGCAGACCCAGATCGACGCGATCATCGAGGGTGGTGCTTGCGGGGTGCCGATCGATCCCGATGTGGCCTACCCCGAGCGCGACCCCGACGGCGCGATCACCCGCCAGCGGCATGGCGTTCGCCGAGCTGCTCGCGTTCGCGTTCTCGTGCGACCTCACCCGCGCGGGCGACCGAGCACCTCGAGCAGCGCGCCCGTGGTGCTCGCGGCGCGCATGCGCTCGACGAGGTCCGAGTCCATCACCGCGCCGGCGATCTCGGCCAGCAGGTGCAGGTGCGCCGAGCGATCGCACGGCGGCCCCACCAGGCAGAAGCACACGTCGACGGGTCCGTCGGCGTCTTGGCCGAAGTCGATCGGCGTGGTCAGGGTCATCACGCCCATCAGCGTGCACGGCAGGCCGGGGATGGTGGCGTGGGGGATCGCGATGCCGTGGCCCATCGCGGTGGTGAACACCGACTCGCGCTCGCGGAGCTCGTGCTCGACCTGCGCCGCGGAGACCGAGGGCGCAGCGTCGGCCAGCAGCGCGGCGAGCTCGGTGAACAAGCGATCCTTGTCTCGCATCGAGCGACGCGCCGCGACGGCCGTGGGGGCGAGACGCTCGACCAGCAACGGCACCGGCGTCGCACCCGGAGCGAACCCGCTCTGCACCGCAGGTGACTCCACCTTCGGCATGGCTCCAGCCAGCGGCCAGGGCTCGGGGTCGGCGGCACGACGTGCGGTGGTGGGCATCGGGACCGGCTTATAGATCGGTCTTCATGGCCTGGCGAGGGGGGGTACAACGTTCGGAGGGTAGGAGGCGGCACGACCTTCGGGCAGGTCCTGCGGGCGTGCACGACCTTCGGGCAGGCCCTCGGCACCTTCGGGCAGGTGCGCACGACCTTCGGGCAGGTGCAGCATCGGGCAGGTGCGCACGACCTTCGGGCAGGTGCAGCACGACCTTCGGGCGGGTCCTCGTAGCCCCCGCGTGCAGCGCGTACCATGGCGGAACAACCAGGGAATTCGATGCTGCAGCTGCCCCAGACGACCTTTGCCGAGCGCCGGCGCCGCGTGCTCGACCAGCTACCTCCCGGGGGCGCACTGCTGCTGCCCACCCACCGCGAGGTGGTGCGCTCCAATACCACCCACTTCCCGTTCCGGCCCCACTCCGACTTCTACTATCTGTGTGGATTCCCCGAGCCCGACGCCTGGCTGCTGATCAAGCGCGACGGCGAGGACCCCGGCTTCCACATGTTCGTGCTGCCCCGCGATCGCGAGCGCGAGACCTGGACCGGCGTGCGGTACGGCGTCGAGGGCGTCAAGGAGCACTTCGGGGCCGACTTCGCCTGGCCGCTGCCCGACCTCGACACCCAGCTCGCGCGCCTGCTCGCCGATGTCGACGTGCTCTACTACGCGTTCGGCCGCCACCCCAGCCGCGAAGCCCGGCTGCATCGCGTGCTCGCCAAGGTGCGGACCGGTCGCAAGGCCACGCTCGGCCCGGCCACGCTGTGCGACCCCGAGCCCTTGCTCGCCGAGATGCGCCTGCTCAAGACCCCCGAGGAGCTGGCCGTGATGCGCACGGGCGTGGAGATCTCCACCGAGGCCCATGTTGCCGCCATGCAGGCCGTGCGCCCCGGCGTGCACGAGTACGAAATCCAGGCGCTGGTCGAGTACACGTTTCGCCGCCGCGGCGCGTGGGGCTGGGCCTACCCCAGCATCGTGGCCGGGGG
>JBFIJN010000488.1:0-6694 GCA_041600735.1 Nannocystaceae bacterium | reverse complement strand
TTTGGGTCATGTGTGCGGTGAGGCATCTTCGGGTCATGTCAATGCGGCGGTTGCCTATGGTGTCACGGCGCCGTCGGTCGGGCTCGGACCCAATCGACGGCATGGACGACTTCCGGCCGGGCGTCCATGTGGTGCATTCTTCGGGCCGTAGCAGCATTCAGCGCAGACGCGACCCCCCGCAATGGCTGCCCGATGCGGTCGGAAGGTCCATTCGGTAGGGACTCGAGGTTGTCGAAGCGCGCGGCCTTCATCTCGCGCTCGCTTCGCTGCCCAACACCAACCGAGCCTCGATGTGAATGTGATCATCATGCCCCACCGGATCATTCGCAGGTGACAGCGAAGTCCGAAACCCCTCGCTCCCATCGACCACCGCAACCACCGCGGCCAGCCGCGGATCGCTGGCAAAGTCGCGCTCGACCACCGCGATCGTTCCATCCTCGAATTCCACCTCCCACACATCCATCGCGAGGCCGATCGCGTGGCGGCTGAGGATGTTCAGCGTGCGGCCGTTCTTGCGGACCTTGCGGTAGTCGTGCAGCGCACGAAAGCGGAGCGCTCGCACGCCGAGCTCGCGTAGCGCGGGGGCGACGTCGTGGAGCGCGAGGGCCAGCTGGCAATCCATGCGGTGCGGGGCGTCGCTGCGGCGCAGCGGCACGAGCGAGAGCTCGCCGAGCGTGAGCGTGGGCAGCACGATCGGGGTGTTGATCTCACGCGCGACCGCAGCCTTCTCGTAGGTGATCTCGGCGGTCTCGAGCGCCTCGAGGCAGCGCTCTCCCTCGGCCTTCATCGCGGCCGACGGCGGCCAGGTCCACCCGCGCGGCAGGTTCGGTCGCTTCTTCGGCGTGCTGCTGCCCATGCCGACGAGCAGCACGGGGAAAAGCGCGAGTACGAGGCGGAGCTTGGGCATGCGCAGCAGCGACGGATGATACCAGCTGCGCGCGAGTGAGTTGTCGCGGCCACCGCGGCCGTGTCAGGCTGGCTCGTCATGCGCCGCCGCATCGCCCCTGGGCTGCTGTCTCCTTCGTTGCTCGTGCTCGCTTGCCGCCCCGCGCCGGTCGACATGCCGGAGCCACCGCCCGCGGTGCTCGACACGGCGCTGCCGCGCGGCGACGTCGAGGCGAGCTTCGGCACCGCAGACCCGGCCGGCGGCGAGCCCGAGCGGGTGGCCACGACCTACGATGCGGCGGCGGATCCTCGCAATGGCGCGGGCACGGGCGAGGGCTGGGACCTCGAGGCCACCCCGCCCCCCGACGACCGCGCCGCGGCCAAGAAGGCGCCGTTCTCGATCGAGGCGCTCTATCGCCTCGCGAGCGTCGGCAGCCCCACGTGGTCGCCAGACGGCGATCACCTCGCGTTCACGATCACCCGCCACGATCTCGCCAAGGGCAGCTCCGAGACCTCGATCTGGCTCGCCGATCCCCGCGCGGGCACGACCCGCCAGCTCACCCGCCACGAGGGCTTCGACGGCTCGCCCACGTGGTCGCCCGACGGGCGCAGCCTGGCGTTCGTGTCGAGCCGCGGCGACGCCCACGGTGGTCACGGCTCCCAGCTATGGCGGATCGCGATCGACGGCGGGGAGCCCGAGTGCCTCACCTCGATCGCGACCGGCGTCGACGAGCCGCAGTGGTCGCCCGACGGCAGCCGCATCGCGTTCGTGTCGCACGTGTTCCCCGAGCACGGGGCCGACGACGCGAAGAATCGCGCGGAGCTCGAGGCGATCGAGCACAGCCCGACCAAGGCGGTGGTCGCCGACGAGCTGCTCTATCGCCACTGGACGCAGTGGGACGACGGGCGCCGCGATCACCTGCTGGTGCTCGAGCTCGCGAGCGGCACGATCGTCGATGCGACCCCCGGCTCGTTCGACTCACCCGCGTTTCGTCAGGGCGAGCCCGGGTTCGCGTGGGCGCCCGATGGCCAGGAGCTGTGCTTCTCGAGCATTCGCGAGCCCGGCAGCGCGGCGGCGTGGTCGACCAACAAGGATCTCTACGTGGTCTCGCTGCGCCCCGGTGAGGCGCCGAGCCGGGCGAGGGTGCTCACCAAGGACAACCGCGGCTACGACGGCCAGCCGCAGTACTCGCCCGACGGTCGCTTCATCGCGTTCCGTCGTCAGGCCACGGAGGGCTTCGAGGCCGACGAGTTCGAGCTGGCCCTCTACGAGCGCGCCACAGGTCGCGTGCGCGTGCTGACCGAGGCATTCCCCGAGTGGGTGACCGACTTTCGCTGGGCCGCGGACTCGCGCAGCCTGGTGTTCCAGGGCTCGGTGAAGGCGCGCACGCCGTTGCTGCGCGTGGGGGTGGACGGGGGCGCGATCGAGCGCGTGGGCCCGCCCTCGGCGAGCGGCTGGGATCTCGCCTCCGACGGCCGCCTCGCGTTCACGTTCACGCGCGTGGGCATGCCGCAGGAGCTCTACACCGCCGCGGCCGACGGCACGCAGCTGCGCCGGCTCACCGGGGTCAACGATCCCGTCGCGGCGGCCTACGACATTCGCCCCGCCGAGGAGCTGTGGGTGCCCGGGGCCGACGGCAAGCCCGTGCACGTGTTCGTCGTCAAGCCGCACGGGTATCGCAAGGGCAAGCGCTATCCGCTGATCATCAACGTGCACGGCGGCCCGCAATCGCAGTGGGTGGACGCGCTGCGCGGCGACTGGCAGGTCTACCCGGGGGCGGGCTACGTGGTCGCGTTCTTCAACCCCCACGGCTCGACCGGCTATGGCCAGCCGTACACCGCGGCCATCAGCCGCGACTGGCAGGGCAAGGTGGTCACCGACGTAATGGCGGTGGTCGATGCGCTCGAGCGCGAGCCCTATGTCGACCCCGAGCACGTGGGCGCGATGGGCTGGTCGTACGGCGGCTACATGATGAACTGGCTGCTCGGTCACACCGATCGCTTCGAGGCGATCGCGTCGATGATGGGCATCTACGACCTGCCCACGTTCTACGGCACGACCGAGGAGCTATGGTTCCCCGAGTGGGATCTGGGGCTGCCGTGGGAGCAGGCCCAGGCCCAGCGCGAGGCCTCGCCCTCAAGCTACGCGGATCGCTTCGTCACGCCCACGCTGGTGATCACGGGCGAGCGGGACTATCGCGTGCCGTACACGCAGAGCCTCGATCTGTTCACGGCGCTGCGGCGGCGTGGCGTGCCGGCGCGCTTGATCGTGTTCCCCAACGACGGGCACTGGCCCAGCCACGTGCGCTCGATGCCGCTCTACTATGCCGCCCACCTCGACTGGTTCCACCGCTATCTCGGTGGTCAGGCATCGCCCTACGATCTCGAGGCGTTGATCCGCGGGCGCGCGTTCGCAGCGACCAAGCGGTGATGGTAACGCGAGCTTGCACCGGGGGGTGGAGTTGGTTTGCCACCTGTAAGCTCCAGTTGACGCCTTCGCCGAGCGCGCGGGTCGAGGTCCCCAAGATCCCGTGGCGTGGCGCTTGGCACGACGATTGCTCTTAGGTCTGTCGGGTTCGCGGATGAACCTTGCCCGGGGCCAGGACGGCGCTGGGCCCCTTGCTGCGGGTGGGTCGTCCTCCAGGGATGCCCCCGCTCGCGCGAGGAGGCCAAGGAAGGCCACCCGGTTCGTGCGTGGCGAGGCTGCTAGGATGGCGGCCTCGTCGACGCATGCCCGAGCTACCGGAAGTGGAGCGCGCGCGTCGCTTGGTGGAGCGGGTGGCCGTGGGTCGCCGCATCCTGCAAGCGCACTGCGCCGAAGATGAGATCGTGCTGGTTGGCGTCACGCCGAGCGCGATGGCGCGCGCGCTGACGGGGCGGGTCATCACCGCGAGTCATCGGCGCGGCAAGCAGCTGTGGTGGGCGCTCGACGAGCGCCCCTGGCCGCTGTTCCATTTTGGGATGACGGGGCAATTCGTCACGCCCCAGGCGGGTCCGCTGCGGCTTGCCGCCGACGGCAAGCGGGCGCTCGATCGCAGCTGGCCGCCGCGGTTCTGCAAGATCCTCGTGGTGCTCGACGACGGCACGGAGCTGGCCATGACCAATGCGCGGCGGCTGGGGCGGATCCGTCTGCAGCACGATCCCGAGCGCGAGCCCCCGATCGCGAGCTTGGGCTTCGATCCGCTCTACGAGCTGCCCTCGGCCGCCGCGTTCGCGGCCGCGCTGCGTCGGCGCAAGGGCGTGCTCAAGGCGGTGCTGCTCGATCAGAGCTTCGTGGCCGGCGTCGGCAACTGGATGGCCGACGAGATCCTCTACCAGGCCAAGCTCGACCCGCGACGCCGCGGCACCGACCTCGGCGAGGCCGAGGCGCGACGGATCCACGGCAAGCTGGGCGCGATCGTGCGCAAGGCCTGCGAGGTCGATGCCGACAAGGCGCGCTTCCCCAAGTCGTGGCTGTTCCACCACCGCTGGGGCAAGGAGGCCGGCGCGCGCACGGCCAAGGGCGAGGCCATCGAGCACCTCGAGCTCGGCGGGCGCACCACGGCGTGGGTGCCCTCGGTGCAGAAGTAGCGGCCCCGACCACGCGCCTCACAGCAGGTTCAGGTACGCGATGATGTCCGCCTTCTGCTGCTCGGTCAGCGCAGGCAGCCCTGCCAGCACGAAGTAGTCCGAGTAATGATCCATCAGCGCGGGAAGGTCCGGCGCGGAGTTGTCGTGGAAGTACGGCGCGGTGTGCTTGGTGCCCCACAGCGTGGGCGTGCGAAACAGGTTGAGGTCGGCGAGATCGCCGGTGATGAGCGCGCGGCCGGGATCGGGGGTCTCGACGATCGTGTCGGTGCCATCGCCGTTGTCGACGATGAACGTGTGCGTGGGCCGGTTCCCGGGATTGAGCTCGGAGACGAAGGCCGTGAAGATGCGGGTGCCGGCGGGCAGCGGCGGCTCGGGCAAGAACGGGCTGGTCTCGTCGAGCATCGGCCCCGCGTGACAGAAGGCGCAGGCGCCGGTCGGGCCGGGCACGAACCATAGGCGACCGCGGATCTCGGCCGCGGTCTTGCCCGGCGGTAGCACGGGCGCGGGGCCGTCCTTCAGCGCCCACTTCTCGAGCGCCTTGTTGTTGAAGAACTTCTTGGTCTGCTGGAACTCGGCGATGGCCTCCAGCTCGGCCGCCGTGGGCTCGCGGCCGGGCTCTGCGTGGGTATGGATCGCGCCGAGGGCCTGCTCCTCGAGGGTGTCGAAGCGAGCATCGGCCATGAAGATGTCGTCGAGCGCGGGCACGTTCATGGTGCTCGGCACGCCGCGCGCGAGCGTGACCTCGGTCGCGGCCGGGTCGTCGGCGAGCGTCCACCCGGGCGGCAGCGGGATCGACACGAACACCGTGGCCTCGGCGAGCAGACGCGTATAGGAGGCACCGGTACCGTCGTCGCTGTCGATCGCTCGAAACAGCGGATCGTTGAAATCATGGGCGAAGGCGGCTTGAACCTGGGCCGGGGAGAGCGCCCCGGTGTCCTTGGTGTGGCACGTGCGGCACGTGCGTCCATTGCCGTCGAAGGTCTCGTCCTCGAACAGAGCCTTGCCGTCGTTGCCCGCGCGCCACTCCCCCTGCGTACCTGGTCCACCTTCGTAGCAGGCGGACGCGGCCAGCCCGACGAAGAGCGCCATCGTGTAGTTCCATCGACATCCGAAGTACCCCATGACTCGATCGTCCGCGGGCGCCCCCGCGACGACAAGCGCAAGGAATTCGGCGTGCGCGGATCGACGAGTCGAAATCCTCGATGCGGTTGCGATGCGATGTCGACCCGCTACGCGCTCGATCGATCATGGAAGCGCGCACGCGCCGAGGTGCGCGAGCTCGGGCGGCGGTCGGAACGGGAACCATGCCTCGCAGCTCGATCCCGGTCCGTCGCAGAGCCCGGGCGCGTTCACGTCGCACGGCGCCGCGCAGCAGCCTTGGCCCGGCGCATTGCCGCACGAGAACGCGGGATCGAACGCGCACAGCCCGTCTGCGCAGGCCTCGGGTGCGTCGCAGGGCTCGCCCAGCGCCACGCCCGTACCGTCGTGGGCGAGGCAGGTGAAGCCCGAGCCCGAAGGCAGACAGCGCTGGCCTTCACCGCACGTGGGAGCTAGCGGATCGCACGAGACCACGCACAGCGGCACGTTGGGAGGAATTACCACGCAGTCTTCGCCGCTCGAGCACAGCGGCTCGCCGTCCTGGGCGCCGCAGAATGCGTGACACGTGCCCTCGTTGGTCTTCGGATCGACCTGCCAGCACAGCGAGCTCTCGTCACAGCTGTCGATGCCGGTCCACTGCGAGCCCTCCACGTAGCACTGCTCGCCCGGGCCACTCGCACGCGGCGAGACTGGGGCACAACGCACGGCGTTCCACTGCTCGCCGCCGTCGTTGGCCCACGGCATGCACTTCTCATCCGGCGGGCAGCTGAGGTTGCACCAATCACCTCCGGGAGGCGGCGGCGGTGGTGGTGGATTGGGACAGGTGAACGCGCAGCCCGTGTCGACGCCGTCGTCTTCGTAGCCGCTCGGGGGCTCGTCGGTGTCGCTCGACAGCGCGGTCGTGCCGTCGTCATCGGCGCTGGTGGT
Organism: Nannocystaceae bacterium; assembly: GCA_041600735.1. Classification (GTDB taxonomy): domain Bacteria; phylum Myxococcota_A; class Polyangia; order Nannocystales; family Nannocystaceae; genus Paraliomyxa. Next base: position 214 of record JBFIJN010000488.1, on the reverse strand, counting down.
CGTGCTCGAGGAGGTGAGGTCGGGAGCCCCCGAGCTGGGCTCGGAGCCCCCACTCGAGGCGGACGCGCTTGCGTCGTCGACGTCGACGAGCGGTCCGCAGCCCGCGGCGATCAGCAGCGTCACGGGGGTCAGCAGGGCGAGCGCCCGCGCGCTGCGGCCGATCATGACCACCTCCGTCGCGTCACCGCACCCAGGCCCAAGCCGGCGAGCATCA
>JBFIJN010000487.1:0-6742 GCA_041600735.1 Nannocystaceae bacterium | reverse complement strand
TGCACCGCGATCGACGCAAGCGGCGAGCTCCTGCTCGGCCCGTGCCACCCGGGCTGTACGGACACCCATTGGCGCTGGTCGCTGTGGACCACCAACTACAACGTCGCGGGCACGCTGGGCTACGGCGAGCACCAAGGCAACGGGCTCATCGGCTACGCCTACCGCTACGATCCTCGCTTTGGGCCGGCCGATGGCCTCGATCCGCCGTGGCGCGGCGCAGGCGGAGCGCTGTGGGCCATGGGTGACGGCAATGACGAACCCGCCCAGTTCCGCATGCGCACGATCAACCCCGGGGCCGAGACCTACGTGGCGCCGCAGGTGATGCCCGCCGACGAGGACGATCTGTGGCCCTCGGAGACGCTGCCGTGGGTGCCCGAGTCGCAGGCCCACCCGCGGGTCGACGCGGCCGCGCTCTGCGAGCTACCCGAGCGGCTGATCGACGTGCGCCACTTCAACCACGGGCGCACGCTGGCCGAGACGGTGCCCAACCACGCGTGGGACGGCTTCTTCGCCTCGCGCGGGCTGATCCCGCTGGCGCTGCTCGAGGTGATCGAGCTGACGCGCACCGCCGCGGGCGAGTGGAGCTCACCCACGCTGCCCGCCGCGCAAGGCATGCCCGAGGCGGTCGCGGCCTGCCTGGCCGTGGTCGACGACGGGTTCTGCGACTCGCGCTGCGGCAACTGTAGCTACGTGATGCCGACCGGCTTCATCGGCACGCCGTTCGCCGCGAGCGAGCCCGGCTTTCAGATCGCAGGCGTGCCCGCGGCCTCGGTGGCGCCCTACACGGTGAGCGATGCGGGGCTCGTCGCCGCGCGCACCAACTGGAGCGAGGCCGAAGACGGGCACACCGTGTGGTACGTGGGCGGCTCGGTGTGGGGACGAGCGCAAGATGTGGCGAGCTATGCCGACCATGGTGACTGGCCCGATCCCGACGGGGTGCCGGCCGAGGCCCCGGGCGATGCATGGATGAGCACCGCGGGCGCCGACGTGCAGGGCAACGACGGGATCCCCGATGACTGGACCGACCCCTTCACGCACTGCGTGGACCCGAGCGACTTTGCGGGCTCGCAGCGCCCCGCGAGCTGGCCGCGCTTCATCAGCGGTCGCTGGGGTCACAACTCCAACAGCGATGCCGAGGCCTCGCTGCGCCAGTGGCTGGGCTGCGCGCAGGATCCCGTGGCCGCGGTCACCGATGCCTGGACCTCGGCGTTCGCCTGCGATGCCTGCGGCACCCCCCGCGTGGGCCCGGGTGGCGAGCCCACGCAGCAGCCGTGCCGCGACCACACCCACACGGCCACCAGCTACTGGGAGCGCAGCCCGGGCACCCACGACGTCGATGACTTCGACCCCGGCAAGCACGATGCGGTCGAGCAGCCGCGCATGCCGACCGACTCGTGGGCGGAGCTGCCCAAGCCGGTGTGCCGCAGCAGCGGTGAGCCGGTCTACGGGATGTAGATCGCGCGCGATCCCCTGTATGCTGCAAGGGTGACGAGCAAGTATCGACTGATCACCCGCAGCGACTTCGATGGACTGGTGTGTGCGGTCCTGCTCGAGGAGCTCGACCTCATCGAGCCCGCCGAGATCCTCTTCGTCCACCCCAAGGACATGCAGGACGGCAAGATCGAGGTCACGGAGCGGGACATCACGACCAACTTGCCCTACGTGGAAGGCGTGCACCTGTGCTTCGACCACCACGCCAGCGAGGTCGAGCGCACGGGGGCAAAGCGGCCCAACCACATCATCGACGAGTATGCGATGAGCGCGGCGCGGGTCGTGTACGACCACTACGGCGGCAAGGCCAAGCTGCCGCGGGTCTCCGACGAGATGATGGTCGCGGTCGACAAGTGCGACGCGGCGCGGCTCTCGAAGGAGGAGATCCTCGCGCCCACCGGGTGGATCTTGCTCAACTACTTGATGGACGCGCGCACGGGCCTGGGTCGCTTCCGCGAGTTTCGCATCAGCAACTACGACCTGATGATGGAGCTCATCGAGTACTGTCGCGACCACACGGTCGAGGAGATCCTCGCGCTTCCCGATGTGAAGGAGCGGGTCGATCTCTACCACGAGCATGCGCCCAAGCAGCGCGAGCAGCTCGAGCGCTGCGCCACCGTGCACGGCAACCTCGTGGTCCTCGATCTCCGCAACGAAGACGTGATCTGGGCGGGCAATCGCTTCATGATCTACGCGCTCTACCCCCAGACCAACATCTCGATGCACGTGATGTGGGGCCGGCAGCAGCAGAACACGGTGTTCGCGATCGGCAAGTCGATCCTCGACCGCTCGTCGAAGACGCTCGTGGGGCGGCTGTGCCTCGAGTACGGCGGCGGCGGCCATGATGCGGCCGGGACCTGTCAGATCGACAACGCCCTGGCCGAGACCACGCTGCGCGAGCTCATCGGGCGGATCACCGCCGACGGCTGAGGCCGCGGATCAGCCGCCCGCCCAAACCGCCCGCTCGATCACCCGGGCGGCTGGAAGTTGTTGCAGGCGTCTTGGATGATGCCCACCGCCTCGGCGAACACGGGCCCGTAGTCGGGCTCGCAGACGCCACCGAGGAAGCCGTTGTCGCCGAACAGGTTCACGAAGGTGGCGATGTTCACCCCGTCGAACACGATGTTGGCGGGCGGGCACGCGCCACCGGCGTAATTGAGCAGGCCCAGCGCGACGGCGTTCTCGGGGATCCCGAGCTTGGCGGCCACCACGGTGTTGTACCAGTCCATCGGCGTGCCGGCCGAGAACTGGCCCTCGGGATCGCCCGCCCCGTCGTACTCGTCGGTGATGATCACGAGCACGAGCAGCGCGTCGTCGCGCAGGTAGCCGGTGTTGCAGGCGCCCACGGTCTTGTTGAGCACCGCGGTCATCGCATCCATGGGGCGCTCGATGCCGTTGCCGGCCGTGCCCGTGTCGGCCGCGCACGCGAACGAGACGTTGAGGTCGTCGGCCTCGGTCATGAAGTTGTTGCCGGCCGCGTAGGGCCCGCAGACGGCGTTGCTCGAGTTGCTGCCGCCGGTCTTGGTGACGAGGCCGCCGAGTACGTTGCAGCCAGGCACCTGGTTGTTCGGACCATAGGCATCGGTCGTGACCACCCCCACCTGGTACTCGTCGACTTGCTCGAGCGAGCTCTGGATCCCGGCGATGAAGCCCGGGAAGCTATTGGTGAGGTTGTCCTGCTCGTCGGCCATGCTGCCGGAGTTGTCGATGATGAACAGGAAGTCGACCTTGGTGCAGCCTTCTTCGACCGGCGGACCGGCGTCGGGCTGAACCCCGAGATCGAACTTGAGCCCGCCCGAGGTGCTGCCGTCCACGCCAACGCTGGTCATCGCGTCGGTCGTCATGGCGGTGGTCGTCGGCGGGGCTTCGGTGTCGTCGCCCGCGGTGCCGGTGCCATCGCTGACCGAGATGCTGCCGATGCCCGGACCGGCCGAGGTCTCTGCGCGCTCATCGGGCGAGCCGCACGCCGCGACGGCGAGGGCCATGCCCGAGATCATCATCCACCGCATCGTGTCTCGCATCGCGTCACTCCCCGGCCCAAGGCCGCCCCCGCTTCGAACAATGCCAAAGGATCCCCCTCGGTGACTAGCGCCACCTCGCCAGGAGGAGGTCAGCGCGAGGGGGTCGAGTCGTCGGGGGACGCCAGCCATGCCTCGAAGGGGAGCGATTCCACGTGGGCCTCGTCGACGAACCGCATCACGCCATCGCCCACCGAGAGCCCGATCTTGCCGAGCGTGGGGAATCGCGCGACCTCACTCCCGCTGCGCTCGCCCCCTTGCAGGAACACGAGATCGCCGGGGCCGGGGTTCGCCACGTGGTGCACGGTGCCGTCGGTGGGGTAGCCGAGGAAATCGCCGGGGCCGACCTCGATCACGCGATCGCCCACCAGGACCAGCCCGTGCCCCTCCAGTATGTAGACCCACTCTTCTTGCATCGTGTGGGCATGAGGAACGAAGGCTTCCTTGCCTGGGGGCACGCGAGCCAGCGACACGCCAAGCTTGGTCATGCCCGTTCGGTCGCTCAGCCGGGTCATGAAGATTTCGGAGGCCGGGTTGAGCGGGTGACGCACATGCAACGCCTCGGCAGCATCGAGGTCGCGAGTGCGGACGAGGTGCTTGGGGTTGGTGCTCATGGGCGAGACCATACCGGCACTACGGTGGCGGGGGACATGGGCGCCGCCAGACGAGGCGAGGCGAGACGCCTGCGGCCGAACCAAGAAAATGAGCCCTGGCGCCTAAGGGGCGGCAGGGCTCCGAGCTCTCGACCGGTTGGTTCGTTGGGGGGGATCCGGTCGAGAGGGCCTTCCTCGAGCCGCGGGCCCTATTTTGGGGGCAAGCCCGCGGCGGTATGGAGGGCCGGAAAGGAAAGGCCGCAGTAGGAGACTGCGACCCCTGTCACCGTCGAGCATGAAAAGATGACGACGAAGCGAGGATGGGGTGGGGAAGGGGATTTGCTTCGGCGCCGCTCGGCAGCGACGGGTATTAGTGGGAGGTGGCGACCAACCGATCATGGAAATTTCGTCGGTCGGCCGAAATTGGTAGGACATGTAGGTGTTCGCGGGAATGCCGCTGACTGGCCTCGATGCGCCAAGCGGTTCACCATCGCGCCCGCTGATGTCGGGACCCCGTGCTCGAACCGCGCCCCGCGATGCGGCCTGGTTGGCGCTGCTGCTGGCGCTGCTGGCCGTGGGGGTGCCGCTGGCGGGACTGGTCGAGGCCACCCTGGACGCGACGGGGACGGCGAGCTTGGGGGAGGCCGCCGTGCTGCGCTCGACGGGACGCGCGTTGGCATTGGGGCTGGGCCTCGGCCTTGGCGCGACGGCGCTGGCCTACCCGATCGCGCGGGCGGTGCCAGCACCGCTGTTGGTGGGCGCGGTGATGGTGACCCCGACGGCGCGGGCGCTGGGGGTGCTGGGCCTGGGTCTCGCGCCGGGGACGACGGCGGCCGCGCTGGCGCTGGGAGCGGGGGCGATGCCGCTGGCCGCGCTGGTGGTGCGGCTGCGACTCCAGGCGCGGCCCAAGCGCTGGCTCGAGGCGGCGGCCGACCTCGGGGCCAGCGGATGGGCGCGCGCGTGGTGGATCGAGCGACCGCACCTGCGGCCCGCGCTGGCCACCGCCGCGGCCTGGGTGACGCTGCAGGTGCTGGGCGACGTGACCGTGATGCGACTGGCGGGGGGCGGGATGGTCTACGGACCGGGATTGCTGGCCCGCGACGCGCTGCTGCGCGATGGAGGGCCGGGGCGCGCGTTGCTGGTGGTGTTGGTGCTGCTGGGGGTCGCGCTGGTGGTGGCGGCCCGGCTTGCGCACGACCTTCGGGCAGTGCCAGGCGGCACCTCGCGTGCCTTCACCCCGGCCCGGGGGGTCCTGCGCGGACTCGGCTGGGGCCTGTGGATCGCCTCACTCGCTCCGTTGGTGGGCCTGGTCCCCGGGATCCTCGCGACCCCGAGCACGGCCCGGGGCGCACAGCGGCTGCTCTCGCTCGTGCCCTCGACCCTGATGCTCGCGCTCGGGGTGAGCCTCGTGGCGGTGGTGGTGGCGTTCGGCCTGGTGCTGTCGCTGCGGCGGCGTAGCCCGTGGGCGCCCACGGTGGCGCTGCTGCTGCCGCTCGCGCTGCCGCCGAGCGTGCTGGGCAGCTTGTGGCTCGGGGCCGCGGCCCGTCTGGGCCTGGAGCCGGGTGATCTGCTCACCGCGATCGCGCTGCTGCCGGCCGCGGTGGCGTTGGCGTATCTCGCGGGACTGCTGCTGCTGCGGGCGGTCCCCGCTTCGCTGCCGGCCGCGGCCGCCGATCTAGGCGCGGGGCCCGGCGTGCGCTTGGCCCTCGTGTGGTGGCCGCTGGCCCGAGCCGCGCTCGTGGTCACCGCACTGCTCACGCTGGCGTGGATCGTGGGCGAGCCGTCGATCCCTGCATTCACCGCGGGCCCGGGCGGGAGCACGCTCGCGATGGGGCTCGAGGTGCTGGCCCACAGCGGCGACGTGGGCACGCTGCACCGCGGCTGCCTGGGTCTCGCGCTGCTGCCCTTGGCCGCGGGCGTGGGCGTGGCCCGGTGGGGGAGGAGTCGGGCATGAGCGGCGAGGCGCTCGAGCTGCACGCGGTGACCAAGAGCTTTAGCGACGGTCGATCGAGCCGCGCGTCGCGGCGCGCCGTGGCGCTCGACCACGTCGACCTGACCCTCGAGCCCGATCGCTACACCTGCATCATGGGGCCCTCGGGCTCGGGCAAGTCCACGCTGCTGCGGATCTTGGGCGGGCACGAGCACCCCGACGCGGGCCACGTGCGCCTAGGGGCCGCGGACATCACGGCCTGGCCGGCCGAGCGTCGCCCGCTCCACACCGTGTTCCAGGATCAGGCGCTGTTCCCGTTCCTGACGGTACTCGACAACGTGGCGTTTGGCGGGCGAGTGGCGGGCATGGAGCGCGAGGCTCGGCACGAGCGCGCGCGCGAGCGACTGCGCGAGGTCGGGCTGGCCCCCGAGCGCTACGCCGAGCGCCAGCCGACCACGCTCTCGGGCGGTGAGGCCCAGCGCGTGGCGCTCGCTCGCGCGTTGTTCGATCACCCGGCGTTCCTCTTGCTCGACGAGCCGCTGAGCGCCCTCGATCGGCACCTGCGCGCCGGGCTGCGCCGCACCCTTCGCGAGCTGCAGCGCAGCGCCGGCCTCGGCTTCGTCCACGTGACCCATGATCCCGAGGAGGCGATGGCGCTGGCCGATACGCTGGTGGTGCTCGTCGAGGGTCGCGTGGCCGCGCGCGGCGAG
>JBFIJN010000486.1:0-6767 GCA_041600735.1 Nannocystaceae bacterium | reverse complement strand
CCGCTGTTCATGCCGCGCGCCTACGGCGAGAACGACCTCGTTCCCAGCTCGTGCCACGACTGCGAGGTCGACGGCGATTGCGGGCTCGAGGGCGAGCTGTTCTGCGTCGACAACGTGTGCCAGCCCGGCTGCGTGTCGACGAGCGACGAGGGCGACACCCAGTGCTGGAGCGAGCCGCTCGGTGACCTCGGCTACTCGTGCATCGACGACGTGTGCCAGCGGAGCTAGCCGCTTCGGCCGGCCGCTAGACCACATCGACCCGCAGTGATCGCTCCTCCGAGCCGCGCTGGTACTGCACCACGAACGTCCGCGCGGAGCGCACGTTCAAGTACAGCATCATGGCGTCCTGGGTGGAGCCCAGCGACGTGCCATTGACGTGGGTGACCACGTCGCCGACCCGCAGACCCACCAGCTCGCCGATCGTGCCCGCGTCGATGCCGTCGATGCGCACGCCCTGGACGGCGCCCGAGGCCGCGCTCACCCGCACCTGCCCGGCCACGCGCCCGCTGTGCTGTCGCGCGCGGCGGGCAAAGTCGTAGGTGACCGTGCAGCGCTCACGAGCCTCGTCGCAGGCGATCGCCTGGGCCGCATCCGCCAAGGGGTCGACCGCGGCCTCGCTGGGCTCGCGCTCGGCCGCGTCTCGTACGGCATCGACGGTGCGATCCCACGCCCCGCGGATCTTGTCGGTGTCGATGCGATCGAGCTGCCGCTTGGCCGAGTCGACTCCGCGCGCGACGGTATCCTTGGTGGCCTGCGCTACTTGCTGCGCTTCCTCTGACTCGAGCTGGTTGCACGCCGCCATCCATCCGAGCAACGCGATGATCGACGCACGCTTCACATTGTCAGGATAGACAGCTCAGCCCGCTCGTGCACCGACGTTTCTTCGCGACGTCGAGGATGGCTCTATACTGCGCGGTGGGATGTCGAGGACTACAGGGGGCCGGGGATCGTCGTGCTTGCTTGGCGCGCTGCTCGTGACCGCGTGCGCGCAGGACGACGCGCGCGAGCCGTGGCAGGGGCCCGGCTCGGGCAGCGAGGGTGACACCGAGGGCGGCGACGCGACCGCTTCCGGCGATGCGCCGAGCAGCAGCGCGGATGCCTCGGGCGATTCCGACCCCGACGGCAGCAGCGGTCCCGGGGAGACCGACGATCCGCCGCCGCAGCCCACCGTCGAGGTCGGGCACGATCGCGAGTTCCGTGGCGTGTGGGTCGCGACCGTCAGCAACATCAACTTTCCCACGAGCCAGGGGCTCTCGGCCGATGCCCAGCGCGCGCAGCTCGTCGCGCTGCTCGACGTGTTGGTCGCGCACAACCTCAACGCCATCGTGTTCCAGGTGCGACCCGAGGGCGATGCGTTCTACGCCTCCGACCTCGAGCCGTGGAGCCGCTTCCTCATGGGCACGCAGGGCAGCGATCCTGGCTTCGATCCCCTGGCCTACCTCATCGAGCAGGCGCACCCGCGCGGCATCGAGGTGCATGCGTGGCTCAACCCCTACCGCGCCAAGGTGAGCCTCGCCTCGAGCCTCGCGCCCGGTCACATCGCGCTCGAGCAGCCCGGCTTCGCCTACGAGTACGGCAACTTCTTGTGGATGGATCCCGGCGGCGAGCCGGTGCAAGAGCGTGTGATCGACGTGAGCCTCGATCTGGTCGATCGCTACGACCTCGACGGGATCCACCTCGACGACTACTTCTATCCCTACCCCAATGGCGCGCCGTTCCCCGATGGCGGCAGCTACGGTGACTATCAGGACGGCGGCGGCGCGCTCGGCCTCGCGGACTGGCGGCGCGACAACGTCAACCAGCTGGTCGAGGTGCTCTACGAGTCGATCGTGGGCACGCGCGATCACGTGCGCTTTGGGATCTCTCCGTTCGGCATCTACCGCCCCGGCATGCCGCCCGGGATCACCGGCCTCGACCAGTACGCCGAGATCTATGCCGACCCGCTGCTGTGGATGGACGAGGGCTGGGTCGACTACCTCGCGCCGCAGCTCTACTGGCCGACCACGCAGACCGCCCAGGCCTACGAGCCGCTGCTCGAGTGGTGGTCGAGCATGACCTCCGAGGGGCGCTACATCTTCACCGGGAACTTCCTCTCGCAGATCGGATCGAGCGCGGCGTGGTCGACCGAAGAGATCCTCACCCAGGTGGAGCTGTCGCAGACGTATCGCGACCTCGGCTCGATGGGGAACATCTTCTTCCACATCCAGCCATTTCAGGCCGACACGCTGGGCGTCGGCACGGCGCTGGCCGAGACCTTCTACTATGCGCCTGCGCTCACGCCTCCGCTCGCGGCCAAGCTGGGCGACTCGATCCTGCCGCCCTACGTGGAGCTGACCGGCAACACCGTGACCCTCACCCCGCAAGACGACACGCCGCTGCGCGCCTGGGTGGTGTACGAGGATGCGGGCGCGGGCTTCGAGCTCGTCGACATCGTCCCGGTGGGCACGAACAGCTTCGAGCTCCCGAGCGCCGGAACCTGGGCGATCAGCGCGGCGGCGCGCACCAGCGTGGAGAGCCGCGGAGTGCTGGTCGAGGTGCCGTAGCGGGCCTGCTAGGCGGCTGCCTTCGCGCCTGCATCGCGCCGCCAGCGATTCGCGCGGGCGATCACGCCGAAGTCGTTGCGCCGCACCCCTTGGCGCAGCATCTCGGCGTGCGCCACCTTGGCCACCATCTGCCGCAGATAGAACGGCTGCTGCACCACGAAGTGATGCACGATGTGCGTGCTGCCAAAGTTGAAGCAGTACAGCTGCATCGGCCACAGCAGCGGATGGTCCATGATCTGGTTCTGATAGAACACGTCGTTCTCGGGGATGTCCCCGTAGTAGTGCGAGTACGACGAGACCAGCGCGAGGCACGTCTGGCGCAGCACGTTGGGCGCGACCCACAGCACCATCAGCACGTCGAACAGGCGCAGCAGCCCCGCCGGAGCCACGCCCGGCAGGATCGCCTCGAACGCGTGCAGCAGCGGCTGCACGAACAACACCAGCGCGAACATCACGAACGCGGGCGCCGACTCGCGCGTGCCCTTGCGTACCCGCCACTTGGGGTCGGCCCGCTTCACGATCGGTACCATCGGTCCGGCGAAGATCGGGTGCATCGCGATCAGCACGCGGTACCACCCCGCCCGCACGCCGAGGCCGATGAGGCGCTCCTCGGCGTCGTCGGGCTGGCCGCTGCGTCGGTGGTGGCGCAGGTGCTGCTCGCGGCGGTACCACGGGCTGGCGTTGAGCTTGGACCACCAGATCACCCAGAACATGAAGCTCTGGACGCGCTCCCGCCCCTTGAAGAACTGGTTGTGGATGAGGTCGTGCTCGAGCTCGTGGAGGATGGAGATCGGCAGACCCATCGCCAGCACGGGTACCCACCAGGCCACGTGCCCGGCGAGGTAGGCCCAGGCGATCACGCCCATCACCACGAGACTGCCCACGAAGATGATCGCGCCCAGCCCGTCTTGGTAGGCGAGCCAGCGATGCTTGGCGCGTAGCCGCTTCTCTTCGGCCACGATCGCTCGATTGATCGCCTTGATGCGGCTGCGCGTGTCGTCGGCGATCTCTTCCACGCCGGCATTCTCGCGCCTCGAACCGCCGCGACCCAGCGCGCAGTGGATCCGTGGACGAGCGCCCGCTCACCTGCGCACTACGCACTACGCCGGCGCGGCCGCGGCTCGAAACATCATTCTAGGTGCTCGACTCGCGCTTGCGGCTCGCGAAGCGGCGCTTGGCCGCCCGCCCGCGGCGCTCCAACATTGGGGTCAACGCACGGCGCAGCGCAGGGAACAGGTAGCCGAGCGTAGCCATGTGCCCGCCCACGGCGGGGCGCATGCGCTCGGGCCGACCGTCCACCGCGCACTCGATCACGAGCGCTGCGATCTGCTCGGCCGTGCTCATGGGCTGCGAGAACACCAGGTCGGGCACGTGGTCGAGGTCCTCCATGATGAAGCCCGTGTCCACCGGTCCGGGTGAGACCACCGAGACACGCACCCCGACCGCGCGGAGCTCTTCGGCGAGCGCCAGCGAGAACGCGCGCAGCCCGAACTTGGTGGCCGAGTACGTCGCCTCGTGCACCACCGGGATCCGCCCCGCGAGCGAGGCCACGTGGACGATCGCCCCGCGTTGCTCGCGGAGGTGCGGCAGCGCCAGGCGCGAGAGCACGATCGGCGCGGTGAGGTTGACCTGCACCAGCTGCGCGAGCTGCTCGGGCGTCTGATCCTCGAGCGCACCGCGGTGGTTCACCCCCGCGTTGTTGACGAGCACGTCGAGCCGCCCGCCCCACTCGACCGCACGCGCCACGAGCTGACGCATCGCCGCCATGTCGGCGACATCGGTGGGGACCACCTCCGCCGCATGGCCCGCCGCGCGCAGCTCCTCGGCCAGGCCATCGAGCGCCTCACGGCCTCGAGCCGCGAGCACGAGCTTGGCCCCCTCGGCGGCGAACATGCGCGCCGCCGCGGCCCCGATGCCGGTCGAGGCCCCGGTGACGAGCACTACCTGATCGATGAAGCGTCGCGCGTTCGTGGCGGCCACGAGCCGCTGATAGCAGCACGGCCGCGCCCCGTCGAGCGCGGCCGCCTTCGCCCTCACCGTCCTACTGCGTGAGCGCCCCGCTTTGATAGTCGCGGAACGCCTGCTCGAGCTCGGCGCGGGTGTTCATCACGAACGGCCCGTAGCGCGCCACCGGCTCGCCGATCGGCTTGCCCGCGACGAGCAGCACACGCGTGCCCGCGTCGCCCGCCGCGGTGATGCGCAGCCCGTCACCCTCGACGCCTAGCACCGCGAGGTGCCCCCGCTCCACCGCGACCTCGCGATCACCAAGCCTCGCAACCCCCTCGAACACGTAGGCGAATCCGTTGTGCCCGGCGGGGATCGGCACGTCGACCGATTCTCCGGCGAGCAGCCCCACGTCGAGCATGAGCGGCTGGGTGGCCACGGCGCCCACCGGCCCCACGAGCTCGCCAAAGCGCCCCGCGACCACGCGCACGGAGCCACCCTCGGGGAGCGCCTGCGTGGGGATCTCGCTGGGATCGATGTCTTGGTAGCGCGGGTCGCCGAGCTTGTCCTTGGCGGGGAGGTTGACCCACAGCTGGAAGCCCCACATGAGGCCGTCGACCTGCTTGGGCATCTCCGAGTGGATGATGCCGCGCGCCGCGGTCATCCACTGCACGCTGCCCGCCCGCAGATCACCGGTGTTGCCCGCGCTGTCCTTGTGCTGCATCGACCCCGCGAGCATGTAGGTGACGGTCTCGAACCCACGGTGGGGATGCGAAGGGAACCCGGCGAGGTAGTCGCTCGGATCGTCGGAGCGAAACTCGTCGAGCATCAGGAAGGGGTCGACGATCGGGACCTGGGGGGTACCCAGGCTCCGCATCAGGCGAACCCCCGCGCCGTCCGAGGCGGGGGTCCCCTTGGCGACCGTGGCAATGGATCGAGTCCGAAACTGCGTGCTCATGATGGGTCCTCTTCGCTGCCGCAACTCTAACGGCGGGAGGCACCCGGCCAAGTGCCGGTCTGCGCAACAGTCCGGGACCGGAGGCGAAACGACCGGCGCCGTACGATTGTAGCGAGCGCGCGGCAATCGTTCGACGAGGAGCGCGGTAGCCCCTGCCACGGGCGCCGTGGGCGACCGAGCCAAGGAGTCATTTGTAGTCATGGGAATGAGTGGAGCCGGTGCCGTCCTCGATGCCATCGCGAGGATGCGTAGAGCCGAGCGTGAGATGGCACGCTCGCGGGCCGGCCGCCCGCGCCCCCTTCGCACCAACAGTGTCACGATCCCCGATCGCCTGCCCTACCCCTGCTTCTTCTTGTGTGGGGACTGCGGCTGGCTCGAAGACGGGAGCCGGGGCGACCCGCTGCGCCGCGACAGCGACGAGCTGGCCGCGCCGGGGCCCTGCCCCTCGTGCCAGGCCAAGGCGTGGGTCGACCTTGGCCGCCAGAGCACCGCGCTGGCCTACCGCGAGGCCGAGGCCCTCGACGGCCGCCTTCACGACGAGACCGGTCGAAACGGCGGCGTGATGCTCGGCGGGTTGGCCGGGATCGCCGTCGCCGCCTGGATGGTGGTGCTGGATCCGCTGCTCGCCGAATTCCCCTCGCTGATGGTGGCGGTCTTCTTCGGCACGTGGCTCGCCACGGCGCTCGGTGTCAATGCGATCGTCCGCCGCGTGCGACCGGGCCGGGCCCGACCGCGACGCTGGCGGCGCCCGCTGCCCCGCACGAGCACCACGCCCCTGCGGGCCGCGCATGGCCTCGTCGAGGGCGAGCCGGTGCTGCACGCACCGCTCGGCCACGAGCCGTGCCTGGGCTGGGAAGTGCGGGTCTACAACGACGAGGGGCTGCTGCTCGACGAGCAGCGCCACGCCGCGCTCACCATCGATGGTCACGCCTTCGCGCCCGACTCGATCGCCCTGGATCTCACTCGTCACGAGCTGCGACCGACCGCGATCGACGACGGCCTGGCCCAGTTCCTGCGCCGACGCGGGCTGTCACCCCACGATGCAACCTTGCGCATCACTCTGGCGCACCTCGTCCCCGGCACCGCGGTCGCGCTCGAGCCCCGCGCCGACACGAGCGGTGGCCTGGTCCTGCGGCCGGTTGCGCAATTGGGCTCGCCCGCGCTCGCAGCTCACGCGGCGTAGCCCCGAACGAGCGACCATCCCCTCGCAGTGGTCGGCGCCGCCGAAGTGGGTAGACTCGTGCTCGTGTCCGCGATCCGTCCGTTCTCGTTTCTTCGCGGGCTCTCGAGCGGCGCGCTCGCGGTGGCCCTCTTCACCACGT
>JBFIJN010000485.1:0-6774 GCA_041600735.1 Nannocystaceae bacterium | reverse complement strand
GGGCGGACCCGAGCCCAGCCAGAGCAGAGAGGTCATGAGCAAGGGACCGACGAGCGCGGGAAGCATCGACCCGATAGTGCGCCCACTAGGAAGAACGATCATCCCCGGCGCCACGCGCACGAGAGGGCGCCCCCACGGCCCGGGCGGAGCTCGGCGATCAAGGGATCGAAGTGATTGCTATGCTCGCCCGGGGCATGGCGAGAACGGCTCGAATGACCTCGGGAGCGCTGTTCCTCGCGCTTGCGAGCCTGGGGTGTGGCGACGAGGGGACGCCCGCCCACGGCGACACGACGACCGGTGGGAGCGAGACCTCCGCGGGCACGACCGAGGCCGCGCCCGCTGGGCCCCCGCTGCCGCCCCGGCCCACCGCGCAGACCTGCCGCTTCGATGGATGGGCCCCGGGCTTGCTGCCGCCGCTCGCCTTCGAGGCCTCGTCGGTGCCCGTGGTCGCGGGCGCTCGCGTGATCGCGACCGGTCTCGACGGTGTGGTGCTCGTGGGCACGAGCGACGGCCGCCTGGTGGGGCTCGATCCCAGCGACCCGGCCGCCCCGCTCGTCGAGCTGCGAGCGGCCGACGGCAAGCCGATCACCGGGCTCGCGCGCGGAGCCTTCGCGGGGCTCGAGGTGCTCTACGTGCGCAGCGAGTCGAGCGCACCCGCGCGAACCGTGGTGACCCGCTTCACGCTCACCCAGGCGCGCACGCTCGATCCCGCGTCGGCGCTGGAGGTGATCGCGATCGATCACGACGATCCGCAGTCTCGCCACGGCGCCGGGCTCTTGGTCACCGATGGCCTCTTGTGGCTGCCGCTCGGCGATGACGAGATCGGCGATCAGGCGGGCCCCGCCGACGATCCGGGGCGGCGCGAGGGCAACCTGCTGCGCCTCGACGTCTCGGCGCTGGTGGTCCCCCACGGCTACGCGCTGCCGCCCGACAATCCGCGCGTCGACGAAGGCGGCGTGGCGGCCGAGGCCTGGGCCTGGGGCCTGCGCGACCCCGCGGCCTGCACCTACGACGCAACCCGCGAGCGCGTGTGGTGTGCCGACGCCGGCGCAGCGATCTCGGAGGTGAGCCTGGTGCCGGCGGGCGCAAACCTGGGCTGGCCGCGCCTCGAGGGCAACGACTGCCGCAGCTTCGGCGGCTGCGACAACCTCGACACCCAGCTCCCGCAGGGCACCCATCGCCACGCCGCAGGCGATTGCGGCGTGGGCCCGGCCGCCCATGCCGAGGCCATGGACCCCGAGCTCGACGGCGCGATCGTCTACGGCGATCGCTGCTCCGGCAAGCTCTTGGCCGCGCGCCCGGCCGAGGGAGACCGCCCCCTCGCACGCGCCGTGGTGGGTCGCCTCGAGCCCGCGATCGTCTCGCTGGTCGAAGACCCGGCGGGCGGTCTATGGGCGATCGATGCCGCGGGCCAGCTCGGTCACCTCGTGGTCGCGCGCCCCCCCGGTGAGTTCCCCACCGCGCTCGCCGACAGCGGCTGCTTCGAAGGCCCGGGGATCGGCGCGCCCGCGCCCGATCTCGTACCCTACGAGATCAACGCGCCGCTGTGGACCGACGGCGCCCACAAGCAGCGGCACATGGTGCTGCCCCCGGGCACGCACCTCGGCTTCGCCGACGACGGCGTGCTCGTGTTCCCCGAGGGCGCGCTGCTGCTCAAGACCTTCTCCTATGCGCTCGACCCCGCGGATCCCGAGGTGCGCACTCCAGTCGAGACGCGGGTGATGATCCGCCGCAGCTACGGCTGGGAGTTCCATGGCTACGCGTGGGACGAAGCCGGCACGAGCGCGCGGCTGCTCGACCGCGGCGAGCTGCGTCCGATGCTGACGATGCACGACGGGGCGCCCACGGTCGTCAGCCACACGTTTCCCTCGCGCGACGAGTGCGGCTACTGCCACGGGAGCGGAGACTCGCGCGCGCTCGGGCCCCGGCTCGACCAGCTCGCGCGCGAGGTCGACTACGAGGGGGTGCTCGCCGATCAGCTCGAGGCTCTCGCGGACATCGACATCTTCGACGGTGCCGTGCCCGACACGGAGGTGATGGCCGACTATGCCGATCCCTCCGCTACCGCCGAGGCTCGCGCCCGCGCCTACCTGCACGCGAACTGCGGGCACTGCCACCGCCCGGGCGGCTGGATCCCGCCCGACCTCGACATGGATCTACGCTGGACCACCCCCACCGCGCTCGCCCGCCTGTGTGGCGTGGCCCCGCAGTACTCGAGCACGATCTCCGCCGATCATCGCATCGCGCCCGGTGACCCCAGCGACTCGCTGGTGTGGCTGCGGCTGTCCCGGCGCGGACCGTGGCAGATGCCCCCGGTCGCGACCTCGATCCCCGATGCCGGAGCGGTGGTCGTGCGCGAGTGGATCGAGCAGCTCGACGAGTGCCCGCAAGAGTAGGCACGCGGCCTCACGGCCTCACGGCAGCGGGTGGGCGAGGAAGAAGTCCCACAGCCGATCGTTGGCCGACAGGTTCTGCGTGGTGGGTCCCGCACCAAAGACGTCGGCCCCGCCCGGCCAGGTATGGCCGCCGCCTTCGATCGTGCACAGCTCCACCTCGACGCCCTCGCCACAGCTCTCGTAGCGCTCGCAGGTGACCTCCTCGACCTGGTAGGTCTCGACCGGGTCGCCCTCGCAGGCGTTGCGCTCGACCCAGCCTGCGATCGTCGTGGCCACCGATTCGAACCCGAGGCCCGGGGAGCCGTTGTAGGGCACGATGTAGTCGCCGGTGCCGTGCATCTGCAGCACGGGCATCGGGCGCGTGGGCGCGCAGTCGTCGATGCCCATCACCCCCGAGACCGAAGCGATGGCGCCGATGCGATCGGACAGCTCGCAGGCCAGCCGGTGCGACAAGAACCCGCCGTTCGAGAACCCGGTGGCGAAGACGCGCTGGGGATCGATGCACAGCTCGGTCTCGAGCGTGTCGATGAGCGCGTTCACGAAGCCCACGTCGTCGTTGGAGTTGTTGCCGCAGCAATCGCCGGCGTTCCATCCGCTGACTCCGCCGGTGCCGCGCGGGTAGACCAGCACGAAGCCCTCCGCCGCCGCCTTCTCGCTGAGCGCCGACCAGGCCTCGTGCTGCTCGGGCGAATTGCTGTACCCGTGGAAGGCCAGCACCAGCGGGGTAGGCGTGCTGTGATCGTAGGCCGGCGGCACATAGACCACGTACGAGCGCTCGACGTCGTCGTGGGTGAGCATGTGCTCGGCCATCGGCTCGGGAAACGGAGCCTCGAGCAGGCACGCAGGCAATTCACCGGTGGTGGTGGCGGCAGCGGTCTCGTCCATGTCGGCGGTGGTCCCGGTGGTCCCGGTGCCGTCGGCGACCACGGTGGACGAACCCGGCGGAACGGTCGTGGTGCCGGGCATGCCGGTGCTCGCCTCGCCCGAGGAGCTCGACTCGCCGCGATCGTCATCCGTCGCCGCTGGCGGGGCGCAGCCCACCAGCAGCACCACCGTCACGAAGCTCGTTCTCGCGCTCGCGCTCGCTCTACCCATCGTGCAGCGAGCCTCGCATGCGGGGCCGAGCCCGAGCAAGGCCGCTGACGACTAGACCCCGCTGAACGCCACGCCCTCGAACACCAGCGTGGGGCTGTGCAGCGAGCCGTAGGTCCATGGATCGCCGCCGACTCGCCGCAGCCGCGAGAACAGCTCGAGCAGATTGCCGGTTACGTTCATTTCACCCACCGGGGCCCCGACCTTGCCGCGCTCGATGAGGTGCCCGCGCAGGCCGAGCGAGAATTCACCGCTGGTGTCGTCGGAGTTGCCACCGATCCAAGAGGTCACATAGATCCCCTCGCCCACGTCGGCCACGAGGCTGTCGAGATCGCCGCGCCCCGGCGCGACCACGAGGTTCGAGCTGCCCCCGCTCGTCGGCGCCACGCCCAGCTTGCGCGCGTAGTAGCTGTCGATGAAGAAGTTGCGCAGCGCTCCGCCCTCGACGACGGTCATGGGCCGCGCCGCGATGCCCTCGTCGTCGAAGCGTCGCGAGCCCATCGCGCGGGGCAAGAGCGGCTCGTCGGTGAGCCGCAGCACCTTGGACACTCGCTCTTCACCGAGGCGATCGGCCCAGAACGAGCGCCCTTGCTGCACGGCCCAGCCGCGCGCCGGGGCCAACAGCGCGCCGAGCAAGCGCCCCGCGGCCGTGCGATCGACGACGAGCGTGGTGGTGGTGGTGACGCCCTTGGTGACGCCGAGCCGGGCCCGCGCGCGCGCGAGCGCCTCGTCGGCCACCCAGGCCGGCTTGGGCAGATCGGCGCGGTGACGCGCAGCCACCCCCATCCCGCCCTCGGGTCGCCGATCGCCCTCACCCTGGAGCGTCACGTCGACCGAGGTCGACATGAACGTCCCCTCCGCGGCGCCCGAGAACCCGTTGGAGCTCGCGTGCGCGCTGGCGAAGCAGCCGTCGGAGACCGAGCTGCTGGCCGACAGCACCCCCGCCTGCCCGGAGACGCGGGCGTCCAGCTCGTGACACAGGGCCACGCGGGTGTCGGCATCGACGCTCACGAGCCCGAGATCGAAGCCATCGAGCTCGACCGAAGCGCGGCCGCGATAGAGCGCCGGGTCGGGCAGCGCGCGAAACGGATCGGGCTGGAGCGCGCGCGTGAGCGCGACCGACTCGGCCATGAGCTCGCGCAGCGGCTCGTCGCGCAGATCGTTGGTGCTGTTGCGAAAGTAACGACCCTCCACGTAGAGGTCGACGGCGAGCCGCCGCGAGTGGCTGTGCTGCATGCGCTCGAGCACGCCGTCGCGCACGTGACACTGGGTGCTGCGAGCGCTGCTGATCGAGGCCCACGCGTGCTCGGCCCCGGCGGCGCGGGCCAGCTCCACGGCCGCCGCGGCGCGCTCCTGGAGCGCTTCGAGATCTTCGCGCTCAGGCATGGGTACCCCCCACGGTGAGCTTGGAGACCAGCACGGTGGGCAGCCCCTGCGAGACCGGCACCCCCTGGCCGTCCTTGCCACAGGTCCACCCGCCGCTGTCGAGCTTGCTGTCGTTGGCCGCCATGGTCACGCGACGCAGCGCCTCGGGACCATTGCCGATGATGTTGCAGTCGCGGATCGGCGCGGTGATCTTGCCGCCTTCGATGAGCCACCCGTTCTTGATGTAGAAGGTGAAATCGCCGGCGCCGATCTGCACCTCGCCGTTGGTGAAGGTCTCCGCCACGATTCCGCGATCGACCGAGGCGATGATCTCGTCGCGGGTGTGCGGGCCGTCGAGCATGGTGGTGCAGCGCATGCGGGGCAGCGGCGCGTGGCGAAACGACTCTCGCCGACCCGAGCCGGTGCTGCGCGCCAGGCCGTAGTGGCGGGCGCTGATGCGATCGTGCAGGTAGCTGGCCAGCACCCCGCGATCGACCAGCACGGTGCGCTCGGTGGGCATGCCCTCGTCGTCGACGTCGAGCGCCCCGCGCTCGTTGGCCAGCGTGCCATCGTCGACGATGGTGACGAACTCGGGCGCGACGACCTTGCCGATCATGTCGGCGTAGATGCTGGTGTTCTTGCGGTTGAAGTCGGCCTCCATGCCGTGGCCGATGGCCTCGTGCAGCAGGATCCCGCTGGCCCCCGCCGCCAGCACCACCGGCAGCTCGCCCGCGGGGGGCTGGCGCGCCTCGAACAGCACCATGGTGCGATCGACGGCCTCGCGGGCCACCTGCGCCAGGCGCTCCTCGGTGTACCAAGCCAGCCCCTGGCGCGCCGCCAGGTTGGAGCCATTGGATTGCTTGTCGTCGCCGCGGACGGCGGTGGTGTTGATCCACAGGCGCGTCATCGGCCGCCGGTCGAGGGCCATGCGCCCCTCGAGGTCGACCACCAAGATGCGCTCGTCCTCGTCGTGCCAGGTGACCGAGACCTTGTCGATCGCCGGGTCGCCGGCCCGCGCCAGCTCGGCGGCGCGGCGAATGAGCGGCAGCTTGCGATCCACCGCCACATCGCTCCACGGCACCTCCAGCTCGTAGAAGCGGCGCCGCCCGGCCACCGTGAACGCGCCGGGGGCGGGTGAGGCACCGCCGTGTGCAATCGCGGCCGCGCTGCGAGCCGCGGCCAGCATCGCCTCCTCGGTCAGCTCCTCGGTATAGGCGTAGCCAACCTGGTCGCCCACCACCACGCGCAGGCCCACGCCCATGTCGACGTGTGCACGCGCCGAGCTGATGAGCCCGTCCTCCATGGTGATCGAGTTCGAGCGCACGTGCTGGAAGTACAGCTCGCCGTGATCGGCCCCGCGTGCGCCGAGCTCGGCCAGCACCCGGCGCAGGCGCGCCTCGTCGACTGCGAACCACGCGAGGAACGGGTTGTCGGGGGTTGCGGCCACCCCGGGCGCACGCGTGGCGTGCTCCGCAGGTCGGTGACCGCACCCCAAGAGGAACGCGGGGGCCGACAACACGGCACTCCCGCTCTGGATGAAACGTCGGCGGGAAAATGGTGGCGACATCACACGATTTCTGATGGGACCATGCTACCAAGCGATTGGTTTCCCCAGGCCCGTTTCTTGCGCGCGGCTGGGCGAGAGCCCGCGCTCGGCGCTCCGACCGTCGGCCTCCCGATGAAAATTTCACCGGCGGTGTCGATCGGCGGCCGGCGTGGGCACCGCGCTGCGGCCAACGTTCACGGTCGCGCGACGCAGCGGATCGTGAACGGCTTGCGATCGGGCTTCGCGGTCGTCTTGGCCCCCGAGCCCGGATCGAAGATCCAGAATTGGGCGGGGTCCTCCTCCCACGCGCTGCCGCTCCAGTGGAACACGTCGTAGCCGACGAGCTCGGGCTTGCCGGTCCAGCGCTCGAGCTCG
>JBFIJN010000484.1:0-6792 GCA_041600735.1 Nannocystaceae bacterium | reverse complement strand
GATCTGCAGGTGCTGACGGGAGGGCTGCGATGAAGCGCGCACATGGTGACGGTCGGGTGTTCGCCCCCGAGCTCGTGGCGAGGCTTCATCGCGACGAGACCTCGACGTGGCTGTCCTCGCCCGCGGTGGGGCTGTGGCGCGATGCGCCGGCGCCGGGCACCCTGGTGACGCCTGGTTGCAGCATCGGCGCGCTGGAGATCCTGGGCGTGCTGCACCGCCTGCGCGCGCCCGACGAGGCGGTCGGCGTGGTGCTCGAGCGCCCCGGGCCCCGCCTCGCCCGTCAGCCGCTCGCATACGACGAATTGCTCGCGCGGCTCGATCCCGAAGCGGCCGCGGTGGCCGGCGGAGGGCTGGCCGCGGAGCGTGCGGTGGCCGTCGATGCGGGCGGGCTCGTGTTCCGCAGCCCGCTCTCGGGTCGCTTCTACGTGCGGGCCGCCCCGGGGCAGCCGGCATTCGTGAAGCCCGGCGACGTGATCGAGACCGGCCAGACGGTGGCGTTGCTCGAGGTGATGAAGACCTTCAATCGCATCGCCTACGGCGGCGATGGGTTGCCTGCGCGCGCGCGCGTGCTGGCGGTGGTGCCCGCCGACGAAGCCGATGTCGACGACGGCGACGTGCTGCTGCGCGTCGAGTCGGCGTAGGCGCCCACCGCCGGGCGGGGCACGAGCACCGCGCCCATCACCGCGGCCACGGCCAGCCCGGCCACGAGCACGAGCGAGCGCGGCGCGGTGGAGCGCTGTCGGCAGGCGGCGAGCGCCTCGAGCAGGGCCTCCATGCTGGGGAAGCGACGCGAGGGCTCGATGCTGAGGCCGCGCCGCAGCACGCGGTAGAGCGCGCGCGGGATCCCGCGTCGGGGCCCCACGAGCTCGCCGCGGATGAGCGAGCGCTGGAGCGAGGGCAGGTCGTTGCCGGGGAACGGGCGACGCCCGTAGAGCGCCTCGAACAGCGCCACGCAGAAGCTGAACTGATCGCTCGCGGCGTGCAGCGAGGCCCCGTCGAATTGCTCCGGGGCCATGTACGCCGGCGTGCCGAGGATCGCACCGGTGCACGTGAGGTGGAGCGCGACGGCCACGGGGTCGGCTCCGTCTTCGAGCGTGGGCAAGAGCTCGGCCAGGCCGGCGCCGCGGGCCAGCCCGAAATCGACGACGTGCGCGCTGCCTTCGTCGTCGATGATCACGTTGTCGGGCTTGAAGTCGCGGTGGACCAGGCCCGCGCGATGCGCCGCCGCCAAGCCACGACCCGCCTGCAGGAACACGCGGACGATCTCTCGCCAGCAGCGCGGCCGTGCCTTGAGCCAGCGCCCCAGCGTGTTGCCCTCGACCAGCTCCATGGCGATGAACAGCGCGCCGGTCTCGCTGGTGCCGACCTCGTAGACCATCGTGACGTTGGGGTGGCGCAGTCGTGCGAGGGCCTGGGCCTCGCGGATCATGCGAGAGCGCGCCTGCAGCGAGCGCTGGGCCTCGACCTCGGGCCGCAGCACCTTGAGCGCGACGCGTCGATCGAGCTCGGGATCGTAGCCCTCGAACACGACCCCCATCGAGCCGCTCCCCAGGCGACGCAGCAGCGAGAAACGCCCGAGGCTGGGCGGGAGCTCGGGGTCGCGCCCGGGGTGGCTCGGCGCCGCCCGCCCCAGCCCGGTGGGATTCCCCGGCAAGAGCGAGGAGCGGTCGAGCGGTGGTGCTAGCGGCGCCGTCTCCATGAATCCGAGGATAACTTTCAAAACTAACTTGAGTCAACGCATGTTTTGGCGTTTTGTTTGTTTGTGATGAACGTATTGTTCGAGTGTAAGGAAGCTCCTTACTCCGGGCTTGCGTCGGGCCAGTCCATCCCCTTAAGCCAGTTGTATGGGCGACACCGACGATGGCGAACGATCCCTGGCGCGCCGCGACGCGAGCCCGCTCGCGACCGGGGACCCGTACGAGCGCCAGTACATGAAGGGCGAGGGCCTGGTGTTGTATCGCGCCAAGCAGCGCACGCCGTGGCCGATGAACGCACTCATCGGTGCGCTCGCGCTCTCCTCGGTGATCCCGGCGGTGCTCGGCCTCCCGGGGGCGTGGATCACCGCGGTCACGATGTTGCCCGTGTTGTTCGTGGTGTGGGCGCTGTTTGCCGTGCTGCGGGTGACGGTGTCGGAGGGCAACGTCAACGTGCAGTACGGGCTCTTCGGCCCCACCATCCCGATGGCGGCGATCGAGAGCGTGACGCCCACCGAGTACAAGTGGACGACCTTTGGCGGCTGGGGAATTCGCCGCGGACCGGGCGGGATCTGGCTCTACAACATGCCGGGGGATGGAGGGCGCGCGGTACGGATCGAGTGGCGCGATGGAAAGGGTCGTCGTCGCGTGACGCTGATCGGCTCGCCCAACCACGTCGAGCTGGCCGAGACGATCTCGAAGGCTCGCCTTGCGCTGCCGGGCGCGGCGCCAGCCCCCGCGCTGTCCGAGGGCCAGCGAGCGCTCGACGACGGCGAGTGAGCTCGGGCAACGGGCTGCGGGCTGCGGGCGCGCCTACGGCTCTTGCTCGGGCGCCGGCGCCATCACGACCTTCAGCGCGCAGAGGTGATCGATGCTGGCGTCGGTGAGCGAGGTCGAAGCCCCTTGCTCGACCAGCAGCTCCCCGAGTCGCTCGCGGGCGCGGTGCAAGCGGCTCTTGACGGTGCCGGGCGGGATCTCGAGTACGTCGGCGATCTCGGCCACGGTCATCGTCTCCCAGTAGTGCAGCTCGAGCGTGATCTGCAGGTCGAGCGGCAGGCGGCGCAAGGCCTCGAGCACCCGGCGCTGGTCCTCGCGCGCGGCAACGTGCTGGCTCGGCGAGCCGCTGGCGTCGTGGACCGACTCCATCATTGGATCGAAGCGGTCGTTGTCGCGGTTGTTTCGACGGTAGTGGTAGATGAGCTGGCGACGCGCGATGCCGAACAGGTAGGCGCGAAAGCTGCGACTGTCGTCGATCCGATCGACGGACTCGACGCAGGCGAGGAATGTGCGCTGGACGAGATCGTCGACGTGCTCGGGGACCTTGGAGCGCAGAAACGAGAACACCGAGGCGAAGTGGCGGCGCACGAGCTCGTTGCCGGCCGACGGATCATCGCTCCGCCACGCGCGCAGCAGCTCATAGTCCTGCGCGCTCGATCCCACCGGGCTCAGGATAGCCGTGGTCGACCTCCGCGAGCCAGATCTCGATCGCTTCGCGCACCGAGGGATCGGCAGCGGCGGACAGCTGCTCTCGCGCCTCGCGGGCCAGCTGCACCCCTGCGGCAGTGTGGCCGGCCAGGTGCAGCGTGTTGGCCAGGTCGAGACGTCGCTCGGCGAGCGTGGCGTGCCCGGGGCCGAACACACGCGCGTTGATCTCGACCGAGCGCTCGAAGCTCTGCATCGCCGCGTCGAGCTCGCCCAAGTCGACGAGGACCGACGCGTGGTTGTGAAGCGTGCGGGCATGGTTGGGGTGCTCCGAGTCATGCTGGAGCGCGATCGCCTGCTCGAGGTGAGCGCGCGCGGCCGCAAGGTCACCCACCTCTCGGTCGATGACGCCGAGGTTGGTGTAGACGGGCCCGAGCTCGAGCGCCTCGGGCCCCACTCGATCGACGAGGATCTCTGCGGCGCGTTCGAATGTGGCCCGCGCCGGTACGAGCTCGCCGCGGCGGCGCAGCACCACCCCGAGGTTGCTGAGCGAGGTGGCGAGGAGCGGGTGGTTGGGTCCGAGCGCGCGCTCGCGGATCTCGACCGCCTGGCGAAACCGGAGCGCCGCGCCACCCAGATCGCCGCCCTCGAGGTCCACCAAGCCGAGGTTGTGCAGCACCATGGCGAGCTCCGGGTGATCCGGCCCGAGCTCCCGCAGCCAGATCTCGTGCGCGAGCTCGAGGTGCGACCGCGCCCCCACCAGGTCGCCCAGCTCGCGGAGCTGCTCTCCGAGATTGATGTGGATCACCGCGACGAGATAGGCCTTGGATCCCGAGCCCTCCTGCGCGAGCGCGAGGGCCTCGAGCGCGTGCTGCTGCGCCGCCTCGAGCTGCCCCGCGACCTGGTACGAGGTGGAGCGCGCCAGCATCAGGCCCGCACGCTCGTCGCTGCGCCCGGCTCGCTCGTACTCGGCCTCGGAGATCTCGGCCCAGCGCAGCCCGTCCTCGAGTCGCTTTCGCCGATCGCCGATCACGAACACCAGGTGCTGCGAGGCGCGTGCCGCCTGGTAGTCGTGGCCGCTCGCGAGCGCGAGCGCATGCGCCTGGGCCAGGGTCTGCTCGGCGTGCTCATAGTCGCCGTTGTGCTCCTCGAGCTTGCCGCGGTCGGTCAGGGCCTCCGCGAGCAGCGGTCGGTAGCCCAGGCGCTTGGCGTGCTCGGCGAGCTCTTGCGCGAGCGCGAGCGCCTCTGGAACCCGACCGGCCCGCGACAGCGCCTCGGCCCGCGCCAGGCGCTCCCGCACCTGGTCCACTGCGCGCTGGAGCTCCGGATGGGCGGGAGGGGCCACCGCGGCCAGCAGCGCCTCGGTGTTCCCGCAGGCGGTCGGGTCGGGCACCGTGTTCACGGTCTCGAACGCATGGTTCAAGGTCTGGGCGTCGACCTCCTCGAGCACGGTGATGAGCGCATCCACGGCGCGGATCTGACGATCGAGGCACGCCATGCGCAGGTCCATCAACGCAGCGGATTGCTCGCCGTGGACCACGGTCGCCTCGCATGCGGTCGTGCGTTGCTCGCTCCAGTCTGCCGCAAAGCGGTCGAGTCCATCGCTCACCGATTCGAAGCTCGCGCTCGCATACGGGCGCTTGGTCGCCTCGAACGCGGATTGCACCTGGGCTCGCCGCGCGCTGCCCCACACGGTTGCGAGGTGGGTCGAGGCGCCGGCGCACGGCGACGTGTCGTCGTGCGTCGCCAGCCAGCTCCCGACCGCGAGCGAGGCGACGACGCCCGCGCCGAGCAGCGCTTGGCCGCGGCGCCGACGCGAGCCGAGGCCGGCGACCAACGCGTCGAGCAAGCGATCCATCGAGGGCCAGCGCCGCTCGGGATCGGGCGCGAGCCCGCGGACGACGACGTCGACGAGCCACTGCGGCACGCCGAACGCGCTGGGCACGGGGGGCGGCCCGGCCAGCTTCGCGTCGGCGAGCTCGGCGAGCGATCGGCCAAAGTAGGGGCGCTTGCCGAACAGGCCCTCCCACAGGGCCACGCAGTAGTTGAACTGATCGGTCGCGGGGTTTGCCGGCAGGCCGGCGTGCTGCTCGGGCGCCATATAGGCCGGGGTACCGAGCACCGCGCCTTCCTCGGTCAGCGGAGACTCGAGCTCGGGGTGACGCGTCGTGTCCGATCCGCTCACCCACGTCTCGGGCTCGAGCGAGTCGAAGCCGCGGGCCAGGCCGAAGTCCAGCACGCGTACGCGTCCGTCGTCGCCCACGATCGCGTTGGCCGGCTTGAAGTCGCGATGCGTCACCCCCACGGCATGGGCCGCCGCCAGCCCGCGACCGGCCTCGATGAAGATCTGCACGACCTCGCGCCACGCGTGCGGTCGGGCCAGCCATGCGTCGAGGTCGGGACCCTCGGCGTACTCCATCACGATGAACACCGTGTCGCGCCCCGACGGCTCGGAGCGGAAGGTCCCCACGTCGTAGACGGCGACGATGTTGGGGTGAGGCGAGCGAGCCATGGCCTGCGCCTCGCGGAGCAGGCGCGAGTCCGCGGCGGAGCGGCCACTCGAAGGCACGTGGCTGAGCAGCTTGATCGCGACCTTGCGATCGAGTCGCGGATCGTAGGCGAGGTAGACCACCCCCGAGCCGCCCTGCCCGAGCTTGCGGATCAACGGATAGCGATCGAGCACGCGCTGACGGGTGGGGCCGCCGAAGAGTGCGGACTCGAGCCGGGCCAGCGCGCGATCGGTCTCGAGCTCCGTGACCGGGACTCGCGCGGCCTCCAGGCGCTGCACCGTATCGGTGGTGTCCGCGCGAGAGGAGTCATCCACCCTGGAATCATAGGCGTCGTCGCGCGCGACCGGCTCGGTGAGATCGCCGCGCATCAGAACCGCCCGCTGATGCCGATCCCTGCCTCACTGCGGCCGATGTAGGGGTTCAGCGAGAAGCTGGCCACGGCCCCGCGGCGCGAGCGGTAGTTGGAGCCATAGGCGACCAGGCCCGTGCCAGCGCTGATCATCGAGAACGACATGAAATTGGTCATCGTCCACGCCGGGTACGCGCTGAGCAGACACCGATCACCGGCCAGCGGATCGCCGCTCTCCAGCTCCTTCTCCACGCAGCGCTTGGGCAGCACGAACGCGAGCGCCACCGAGCTGATGACCCCGACCGCACCCGCGCCGATCAGGCCCCCACCCACGCCGCGCAGCAGCTTCACGTTGCGCGCGCGCCCGCTGCTCGCGTCCTTCCACGCGTGGTATCGGCCCAGGATCGTGCCGGTGCCGGCCGCCAGCCCGATGGTGGCGATGTTGAGGGTCCACTGCGTGACGCCGAGGCCGATGTCGCTGCGAAAGTCGTAGGTACATGCGGCAACCCCCGAGTCCAGCGGACAGTTCTTGCGCAGGATGACGTTGCGCGCGATCGTGACACCGAGCGCCGTGCCGGCGACGACCCCCGTCGTGACCAGCAGGCCCGTGCCCTTCTTTGGCTGCGCGGGCGCTACGGTGTCCGCGGGCTGGGTCGCGGGGGCCGGAGCGGGCTGAGGGACCGTGTCCTCCGGGGCGGAGGCGAGGCTGATCGCGAGGACGGGAACGAGGCCAATGAGGTACATCGAGGGGTCCTTAGCGGAGGGACCCCGATCGGTTCGGCTCGCGGCGATCTTTGCATCATCGAGGGCCAAGACG
>JBFIJN010000483.1:0-6811 GCA_041600735.1 Nannocystaceae bacterium | reverse complement strand
CGATTCACTCACCAATGCCCGGCTCGCCAGCCTGGCGCCGTTGTTCGACACCGTATTGGTACACTTCGGCTCAGCCGACGTGCGCGAGCTGTGGACGTACGTGATCGGAGTCTTCGGTGCAGAGTCTCCAATCCACGCTATCATCCTCGACAGCTTCGGAAAGGCAGCCCAAGAGATGTACATGACCATCGCCGATGCCCTGCGCGCCGAAGGCCTCTCGCGAGGCCTCTCGCGAGGCCGTGCCGAAGGCCTCTCGCGAGGCCGTGCCGAAGGCCTCTCGCGAGGCCGTGCCGCGGCCAAGGCCGAGGCGGTGCTCGGGGTGCTCGAGCATCGCGGTGTGCCCGTTTCCACTGTCGTTCGCGAGCGCGTGCTCGCCACGACCGACGAGGCGCTGCTCGAGCGGTGGTTCGACCGCTCGTTCACGGCCGCGACGAGCGCGGACGTCTTCGACATCTGAGCACGGCGGGGCGCAGCGGCCGCGGGCGGTGAGCCGGCCGCACCAACGCGAGCCTCGGGCGTCGGCGATCGTGACCCGATCGTGGGATCGCTTCCCCCCGCCGCCGACGGGCGGCTATCCTGCCGCCGCAGATGGAGCTCCTCGCCCACCACCGGGCCACCTGGGTGATCGTCGCGTACTTCGTCGCGGCGATTCCCGTGGGCGTGATGCTGGGGCGGCTGCGCGGCGTGGACATCCGCGCGGTGGGCTCGGGCAACATCGGGGCGACGAATGCCGCGCGCGCCCTTGGCCCACGCCTCGGCATGCTGGTGCTGCTGCTGGACGTGGCCAAGGCCGCGCTGCCCGTGGTGATCGCTCGCCAGGCCTTCGCGCTCGGGCCCCACGACACCGTCGGGATCGCGGCGGTGGCCATGGCCGCCGTGCTCGGCCACATCTTCCCGGTCTACCTCCGCTTTCGCGGCGGAAAGGGCGTGGCTTGCGCGCTCGGCGTGTTCGTGGCCATCGACCCGCCCGTGGCCGTGGGGGCGCTCATCATGTACGTGCAGACGCTGGTGCTCACTCGCACCTCCGCGATCGGCTCGCTCACGGCGGTCTCGGCCATGAGCATCACCCTCGTGATCGCCGAGGCGCCGCTGCCCTACCAGTGGCTCTCGCTCGCGATCACGGCGGTGATCTGGGTGCGACACACGAGCAACATTCGCGGGCTGGTGGCCGAGGCCAAGGCGCGCAAGCGCAGCGTGAGCGCGCCGACCACGGCCGGGCACGCGCCCGAAGCCTGAGATTGGCATCTTCGACCGCGGCTCGGCGTGCAACGCCGGGCACTCGTGGTCGAAGACATGGGTCATGACCGCGTGGACCCTGCTTTGGTTGCGAATGCTGATGAGCGCGCCGGCGTGCGTGAGCGACTGCGAGACCCACTGCGAGGAGTGCGTGCCCGAGTGTCTCGAGGGCTGCGAGGAGCGCTGCCGCGGGCCCGACTGCGCGACAACGTGCGAGCGGGGCTGTCTCCGCGGCTGTCGCAGCTGTGAAGGGTTTTGCCGGCGGCGGCTGGCGTGCCCACGCGAGTGCCCGCCTACACCCGCCCGACGGCTGCGCAACCGCGCCCCCGCAGCTCGCCAACCCAAACGACGCCTCGGTGGCTAGCAGGTGGGACCGCGGGCGCACTTCTCGTTGCCATGGGTTCGATCACACTCCACTCTTGAAGGCCCAACCGGCGGTCTACATCTAGAGGAATACGCGGCATCATGAAATTCACACGTACGGCCCTTCTCTCGTCGCTCGTTCTTCCCTTGCTCGGCTGCCCGGACGACGATCCGCCGCCGAGCTCCGACGAGAGCACGGGATCGTCGACCAGCACGACCGGGGCGACCACCGTGGTGATGACGACCGTCGAGCCCCCCTCCGACTCGAGCTCGAGCTCGACGGCGATGGCCGATGAGAGCACGAGCACCGGGAGCGAAGAGGGCCTGCCCGACATCGACATGAGCGTCGTCGGCGAGGACACGCTCGCGAGCATCTATACCCAGACCCTCAGCTTCAGCGAGCAGGCGTGTACGTTCGTCGACGGGTGCCTGGGCGGGACGGGATCGCGCCGACTGCTGCGCTTCGACACCATCACGCCCAACCTCGGCACCGCGGACTTCCACGTGGGCAACCACATCGCGAATCCGGAGCTGTTCGAGCAGAGCGCGTGCAGCGGCAGCTGGCTGTTCGCCAATTACGCGAGCTATCGCCTGCTCGATGCCAAGGGCGCCGAGGTCGGCACCGGGCACAAGTCGGCGTTCGCGCTCATCGACCTGGCCCCGTTCACCCAGGACGCCGGCCCGCCGCAGTATGGGTTCGGCGAGGACATGGGGATTAGCGTGGGCTGGGCCGACATCTACGGGGCCGGGCTCGATTGCCAGTGGGTCGACATCACCGATCTTCCCGCGGGGGAGTACACGCTGGAGCTCAGCATCAACCCCGAGCAGGTCGTGCTCGAGTCCTCGTTCGACAACAACATCCTCCAGCTGCCGATCACCCTGACCGACGACAGCGACGTGCCCAGCCCGCCCCCCGAGTGGGTGTGCCCGGCCGGCTACTACGGGTTCATGGACGGGTGCGACTGCGGCTGCGGAGCCCTGGATCCAGACTGTGTCGACATGACCGTGGACTCCTGCGACTACTGCATGGAGCCGGGCTGTGCGTCATCGTGCGCCGACATCGACCCCGAGAACAACGCCACCTGCCTCTAAGCTCGCATGAGCGGCTGCATGCGACATGAGGTGGCGATCGGGGGGGCCGTGCTCGGCGGCCTCGCGCTGCTCGGCGCGGGGCCGGCCCAGGCCGCGCCCACCCAGCCCCACGAGCTCGCCAACCCGCTCGTCCGCGCGGATCAGTGCGAGTACTGCCACTCGTACAACAACGACCCCGCGGCCGCCGCGGAGCCCCTCTACGCGCCCTACTTCACCTGGCGCGGCACGATGATGGCCAATGCGGCGCGCGATCCAGTGTTCTGGGCCGGCGTGGCGATCGCGAGCCAAGATGCGCTCGAGCCCAGCGAGACCGAGGCGTGCATTCGCTGCCATGCCCCGCGCGCGTTCCTCGAGGGGCGCGGCGCTGCGATCGCCCAAGACGAGCTGCGGATCGAGGATCTCGAGAGCGTCGAGTGCGAGCTGTGCCACCGCATGGTCGAGGATGGGGTGCCCGGCAACGGGAACTATGCGATCGACGACGTGCTCGCGGGGACGCAGGTTCCGCGGCGTGGTCCGTGGGCCTACGCGGGCGGCGAGGTCCCGGCCCCTCCGCACGAGTCCCTCGAGGATGCGTTCGTGGGCTCGTCGGAGCTGTGCGGCACCTGCCACGACGTCAGCACGCCGCGCACGCGCGTGGACGCCGACGGGGTCTCGCTGGGCACCCCGTTCAACGAGCAGCGTACCTACCGAGAGTGGGCCGGCAGCGAATTCGCGGTCCGCGGCGCGGGGTTTGCCTCGTGCCAAGCCTGTCACATGCCCGCGGTCGCCGACATGCCGGGCTGTCGCGACAACGTGGCCCAGTACTCGCACCCCACGGGTGGTCGTCGACACGATCTGCTGGGCGCGAACCGCTTCGTGATCGAGCTGCTGGCCGCCGAGGCCTCGCTGCTCGACTCGATCGCGTTCAACCACTCGCTCACCCAGCTCGATGCGTTCGTGCGCACCGCGGCGACCCTCGAGGTCGAGGCGCCGGCCTCGGTAGACCTCGGGGATGGGCTCCAGGACCTCCGCGTCACGGTCACCAACGAGAGCGGTCACAAGCTGCCCACGGGCTATGCCGAGGGGCGCGTGATGTGGCTCGAGCTCGTCGCGACGTACGAGGATGAAGTGCTGTGGTCTTCGGGCGCGTGGGACCCCGACCTGCAGAGCTTCGCGCGCGATGCTCAGCTGCGCACCTACGAGGCGATCGCACAGCAGCACGACACGGGGGCGCGCTTCCACGTGCTGCTCGACGACGAGTGGGTCGAGGACACGCGCATCCCCCCGCGGGGGCTGCGGCCCGATCTCGAGACCGATCCGGTCACCGATCGCTACGTGCTGCAAGCCGACGGCACGTGGCCCAGCTTCGACGAGCACACCTATGCATTCGCGGGCATCCCCGCGCTGGCCGAGGTCGACGGCGGGGAGCTGAGCGTTACCGTGCGACTGCTCTATCTCGTGAACACCGCCGAGTACGTCGACTTCCTCGCCGACGAGAATGCGACCAACATGGCGGGCCTCGAGCTGGCCGCACAGTTCGATGCGGCCGGCGGGGCTCCACCGCTGGTGCTCGCCGAGCACACCGTGCAGGTGCCGATCGCCAACGTGGCGAGCGGATCGAGCACGGGCGACGCGAGCTCGACGGGCGTCGACGCAACCACGCAGGGCGCGGAGACTACCGTCAGCACCGACCCGTCGGGCACCACCGGGGCGGACGGAGCGGCGGCCGACGAGGACGGCCGGGGCTGTAATTGTCGCAGCAGTGCTGGGTCGAGCGCCGGGTGGCTGCTCGGCGTGCTCGGGGGCCTGTCGGGGCTGCGCCGGCGCAGGGCTCGGAGGTCCGCATGAACGCTCCTCGCTACACCCTCATGCTGCTGTGGGCCGCGCTCGCGTGTGAGGCGAGCGGCACCCCCGCCGCCGACCCGCCCGCGGACGACACGGGGGACACGGGCGACGCGAGCGGCACGACCGCGGCCAGCCCCGAGGACGGGTCCGACGCGACGACCGACGGTCCTCCCCAACCGCCGCCCGCCGAGCCCTGGGTGTGGACGCTGCCGCCGGGCTTCCCCGAGCCGTTCGTCCCGCCGGACAACCCGATGTCGAAGGCCAAGGTCGAGCTCGGCCGGCACCTCTTCTACGACGAGCGACTCTCGGTCGACGGGACCTACGCGTGCGCGACCTGCCACCAGCAAGCGCTCGCGTTCACCGACGGCCTCGCGCGCTCCGAGGGCGCGACCGGCCAGCTGCATCCGCGCGGGTCGATGACCCTGGTCAACGTGGCCTACGCGTCGAGCCTCGCGTGGGCCGACCCCACGCTCATCGAGCTCGAGACCCATGCGCTCGGGCCGATGTTCGGCGACAGCCCGGTCGAGCTCGGGCTCGTCGACGAGGCGGACACCATCTCGCGCATCGCGGGCGATCCAACCTATGAGGATCTGTTCGCCGCCGCCTACCCCGACCAGGCCGCTCCCCTCACGCTCGACAACATCGTGAAGGCGCTCGCCTCGTTCCAGCGCACGATCATCGCGGGTCGCTCACCGTTCGATCGGTTCTTCTTCGATGGTGACCAGAGTGCGATCAGCGACGCGGCCAAGCGCGGCTGGGAAGCGTTCAATTTCCCAGGTGAGTGCACATACTGTCACTTCAATTTCGCCTTCAGCGACTCTACCTACTTTGCCGCGCTGCCCGAGCGTACGCTCGCGTTCCACAACACCGGGCTCTACAACGTCGACGGCCATGGGGGGTACCCGGCCGGCAACGAGGGGCTGTTCAACTTCACCGGCGACCCCGCCGACATGGGGAAGTTCAAGTCCCCCACGCTGCGCTACATCGCGCTCACCGCTCCGTACATGCACGACGGCAGCATCGAGACCCTCGAAGGGGTGCTCGAGCACTATGCGCAGGGTGGCCGGGCCCAGACCCCGCGCAGTGACCCTCAGATGAAGACCTTCGAGCTCACCCCACGGATGGTCGAGGACTTCATCGCGTTCTTCGAGAGCCTCACCGACGACGCGCTGCTCACCGATCCGGCGTTCGCGAACCCCTGGGAACAGTGACGCGCGGCCGCCAGATCGGGGGCTAGATCGGGTGCTCGAGGTCTACGCCGTTCACCTTGGCCCCCTGGAACGCAACCGTAGCGACGCACTGGGTGGTGGACGGATTGGGACAGCTCATCCCGCCCGAGCAGCGCGATGACGTGTCGACCGTCGACGTACCCGAGATCTTCTTACCCTTGATCTCCGCTTCGACCGTGGTGATGGTGGTGACCGTGAGGGTCGAGTCGCCCACCGTCATCGCGTCGATGTTCTCACCGGTGAACGTGTAGTCCGAGCCATCCTTCGTGCCCGCCAGCGAGTAGGTCTCGAAGTCGAGGAAGAACGTGTCCTGATCGGCCGCGTAGATGGCGAAGGTCTGCCCCGAGCGCAGCGTGGAGCTATCGCCCGTGATGTCGATTCCCGGCGCGCTGGGGTAGCAGCCTGCGCTCAGCTCGGCGGTGGTGCTGGCCACGCGATACACGTGATATTGCCCCGGAGTCATACAAGTGGCAGTCATGGCGGCCAGGCCGGCGCCAAGGCATAGGGTCGTTCGTAGCGTCATTCTCATAGCTTGCCACGGGCCAAAGCCCAGCGAACAGGGCGCCGGGCCATTTCGCGGTAGCGTAGGTTCACGAAGGTCTGCGCTCATGCACATCGACGACATCGCCGCCGTTCTACTCTCACTCGCGCTCACGGCCTGTTCCCCGGATGGCAGCTCGGGCGAGACCGAGCAGAGCAGCGTTACGACCAACGCAACGGGCCGCCCGGCGACGACCGGGGCCACGGGAGATCCCTCTGGCCCTGGCTCGACGAGCGCGTCCGCTTCGACCGCGGTGGGGTCTGCCACCCTCGATCCGGGTGAGTCGAGCGAGTCGAGCGAGTCGAGCGAGTCGAGCGGTGGCCCGCCGCCCGAGCCCGCGGTCCACTGGGTGGGCCGCTACGACGAGAGCGACCCGGCAGCCGTGCGCATGGGCTGGTCGGGCGTGGGCTTGGTGGTGCGCTTCGATGGCACGGGCGCAGCGATCCGCATGGACGACGAGGGGCGCTACTTCACCGTGGTGGTCGACGGCGTGGTGCAGCCCACGCTGGCCACGACCAGCGGGATG
>JBFIJN010000482.1:0-6822 GCA_041600735.1 Nannocystaceae bacterium | reverse complement strand
ATCGTCAGCTTCCCAAGTGACACCAACGCGATCGCATCCAGCACCGACATCTCCAGGTGCCCGGCCGTCACCCGTGCGCGCCCCCAAGTGGGATCGATCTCGTGCCAGCTCTCGCCATCGTGATACGCGACCCAAGCATGCGCGACGAGCTCGTCACCCGAGGCGGCCATCCCATCGCGAACCTCCGCCGGAACCCCAGCAGCCCGCAGCAACGTGACCGTCAGCCGCGCATACTCCGTACAGTCGCCGCGGCCGGCCTCGAGGATCTCCACGCCATCGAGCGAGCGCGGGGTCACCTCGTACGTGATCTTCTCGTGCACCCACGCGCCGATCTTCTCGGCCGCGAGCGCAGGCGTGGTCCCAGCGGGAGCGAGACGGCGCGCGAGCTTGATGATGCGCGCGTCGTCGCTGCGGAGCTCCTTGGTGCTCTTGGTGAGCTTGGTGAGCTCGTCGGCGGGCAGCGGCTCGATCCGCGCGGGGCTGGGCGTGGGCGAGACGGTCATGCGCACGCGCGTGGGGCCGAGCACCTCGGCCTCGAGGCGGGGCGAGTCGGCGAGGGTGTCGCGCACGAAGGCCTCGGCGTCGGGCACCTCGAGCACGTAGCGCAGCGGGCCCTCGAGCTCGTCGCCGCGCAGGCGCCGAGGCAGGGTCGCGGCATTGCGGCCCTCGGAGGCGGCCAGCCAGTCGTCGATGACGCGCGTGCGATCGCCGGGCGGGCGCAGCCGCAGCGCGACGCCGCCCTCGAGCACGGCGACGCGCTCGGCGGGGATCCAGTTGGCCGTCACCTGCATGTCGGCGACGATGCCGAGCAGGGGCGCGGCGGCGCGCATGGTGGCGCGCTGGGTGAGGTCGAGACCGCCGAGGCTGGGGAGGCGCGCGGCCGCGGTCGGGCCGTCGAAGACGGCGTGGGCCACTCGCAGCTGCTCGCGCGAGGCGGCGGGGGCAGGCGGACCGGCGGCGGACTCGTCGACGAGGGCGCAGTCGCCCACGAGGAGGTAGCCGTCGCGCTCCAGGTAGCACAGCGCGCCGTGGCGACGGCTCGCGCCAGCGCGACCCGCCGGGGTCTTGGCGCGGGCGAGGGCCTTGCGCAGGCCTTCATCGAGCGGGGCGACGGCGAGCCAGCGACGCCACAGCGCGTCGCCCTCGCGCAGGTACCAGCCGAAGGCCACGCCGCGGGCCTCGCTCAGCACGGGAAGCGGAGGTAGGCGCGCGGCATCGCTGCCCTTGGCTTTCAGCGGGGTGCGAAACGACTCGGCGCGGCCCAAGCCGTGGGCGAAGATCGTGACGGCACCGGGCGGGAGCTGGGCGAGCGCGGGGCCGATGTCGGTCACTCCGGTCTCCGATTCGAACGCACCCGCGTAGCGAAAGCGCAGGCCGCCCTCGTCGAGCACGACCTCCATCGAGACCCCGCCCTCGGCCAGCGGCCAGGCGCGGCCGAGCGCGACGGCCTGGAGCGCGGCGCCGTCCTTCCACTTGGCGGTCAGGCGCTGATACTCGGAATCGTCGGCCAGCATCGGGCCTTCGTGGGCGTGCAGCACCCGGGTCATCGCGCCCTCGGTCGAGAACACCCACAGGCGATCGCCGACGAACAGGTAGCGCTCGGTGTCGATGCCGATACGGTGGGTGCGAGCGTGAATGATCGCGTAGCGCTCGAGCTGCAGGGTGCCCAGCGCGAAGCTCATGCGTGCGCGCTCGGCCGCATCCTCGACGTCGGGGGCGTCGCCCTCGTCGTCGTCGTCGTCGTCCTCGGGCGCGGGGTAGACCAGCGGATGGAGGATCGCGGGGAGCAAGCTCAGCACCACGGGCACCAAGCCGGCGGTGGTGGCCACGGTGAGCGGGAGCGAGACCCCGGCGTCATCACCCGAGGCTCGCTGCCCGAGCACGGCCAGCAGCGCCTCGCGATCGGTGACGTGCGCGGTGCAGAGCCAGCCCTGATCGTCGACGGGCTTGGCACACTCGATCGCCTTGGTGACATCGAGGCCTCCGCTGGCGGAGAGCGCCGCCAGGCCGCCGTCGCGCAATACGCGCGAGGTGAGCTCGCCGAGGCGCTGGTCCACGGCGTCGTCACCGGTGGTGAGGCGCTCGACGACGTCGGTCACCGTGCCCGCGAACAAGCCCGGCGAGCCGAGGCGGGCGAAGGTCCAGTCGTGGCCGGGCAATAGCTCGGCGAGGCTTCGTGTGCGCAGCTGGGCCTCGCTGCGGATCGGCAGGGTGCGTTGGTGTCGCTCGCTCGACCAGTGCTGCGCTCGACGATCGTCGTCGCCGGGCACGAGCGTGGGGTCTTCGGCCAAGGCGCGGGCGCGGGCGTGATCGCGGGCGGCCAGCCGCAAGCGCTCGCGATCGTGGGCCGCCGCGGCCGGATCGTCGCCGTCCTCGACCTTGGAGGGGGCGTCGCGCAGCCGCGTGGCATCGCGAGGGTCGAGGAACGAGGCCAGCGCGAGCGCCACGTCACCGAGGCTCGCCCGCTCTTCGCGTGTGCGGGCGGCGGTAATGGCATCGAGGCGGTCGCGCAGGCGCTGGGCGTCGGCGGGCTCACCTCGATCGGCCAGCAAGTACGCCGCCTGGGTCACCATGCGGGGCTCGCTGGCCAAGGCCTCGTCGATCGCGGCTTCGGTGGCGAGCTCGGGGCGCATGCGCAGCGCGGCCATGGCCAGCGTTCGATCGCGCGGATCCTTGCTGGCCAGCAAGCCCTCGACGACGGGGCTCGCGGAGGCCCGCGGCAGCGCGCCCAGCACTTCCACGAGGCCGTGCGCGGGGAGATCGGTGCGCATCAGGTAGTCGGGGGCCGAGACGGGGGGCGACAGCGGGGTGCTGAGGATCGTGCGGAGATCGTCGCGGACGCGAGTGGCGTGGGTGCGCACCGCCTCGCGACCGAAGGCATGCACGCTCGGCTGCTCGTCGAGCAGCGCGACGATGGCAAGGCGTCGGGCCGAGGCCGAGCGCGGCGCGGTGCAGCGCAGTAGCGCCTGCCGGGCGGGCGCCTGGGCGGTCGCCAACCAGAGATCGACGAGCAGCTCGGCGCGCTGATGATCGTGGGCGAGGGCGGCCAGCGTCTCGGGCACGGGGCACGGCGCCGAGGGAGACGAGGAGGTCGACGGGGAGGCGTCGGCCCCGGCGCGGGCCTCGGCTCGCGCCTGCTCGCGGCGCGCGGCGAAGCGCCAGCCCTCGCGAACGCCTGGCCCGGCCGCACGCAGCGACTCGGCCGCGAACGGGGGCAGCACCGCATCGAGCGGGCGAAAGCCATCGCGCAGCATCACCACCGCGGGGCGCAGGGCATCGAAGCGCTCGATGGGCGCGGCGATGGCCACGGTGAACACGCGACCGCCGCTCGGCAGCACCCAGGCCACCAGCACCTCCTCGGCGTTGGTGAACATCGCCTGGGTGGCGACGGATCCGGCGAAGGGTACCTGGCGGATCCACTGCTGCGTGCGGCCTTGGCCGGCCACGCCGCGCAGCAGGCCGCCCGCACATGCCTCGCCCTGACAACGCGAGGCTCGCGGGGAGGTGAGCACCAACATGCGCGCGCCCTGGCCGTCTTCGAAGCCGAGCACGCGCACGCCGTCGGGCTGCCAGGCGAGCGGCACGAACAGCTCGGCCGCGCGCTCGATCGAGACCTGCCTCGCGGGCACGAGCGCGCGCACATCGGCCTCGCCGACCCGGGCCAGCCGCGCGTCGAAGCGGGCCGGCTCGCGCACCCACTCGGGCACGCCATCGCGCGGGCCGGTGATCGACTCGGGGGCATCGGCGTAGCGCAGCAAGGCGTCGCCCGGGTGACTGGCGTCGGCCCCCTCGTAGAGCGCCCGCGCGCGCTCGTCCTCGCCGGCCGCCACGAGCAGCGGCAGCGCAGCCTCGACCGCGAGCGGATCTTCGGGGTGGCGCGCGAGCAAGGTCTCGGCCAGCTCGAGCGCGAGGGAATCTTCGGCCTGGGCGTGGTGGGCCTGCAGCAGCGCCAAGCGGGTGAGGCTGGCCTCGGGATGGCGCGCATGGAGGGCCTGCGCCGCGGGGAGCTCGGGGGTGAGCAGGAGATCGAGCGCCTCGCCGACCGCGTCGGCGCCGAGCCGACCCTTCTCGAGATCGCTCGCCGCCCACGCGGAGATGTGGCGCAGGCGATCGGGCAGCATGCGCTCGCCGCGATCGAGCCGCGGGTGGTCGCTCGGCACGCGCGCGCGCGCCATCTCGGCGTAGGCGCGGGCCACGTGCGGCTCGGCCCCCGCGAGCGCAAGCATGCTGCGACGCAGGTCGAGCGACCGCGGACGCGCGTCGTCGTCTTCACCTTGCTGCGCGCGCACGAGCGAGCCGCGATGACGGAGCTGTGCATGGGCATCCTGGTCGCGGCCTGGCTCGGCCCCGCCCCCGAGCGCGTGGGCCTGCCACCACGACCACGCGGCCGCCTCGTGCTCGCCGCGACGACCCAGCCAGACCGCGCGGTTGTGATGCCAGGGCTCGGCCAGGTTGCCGCCGAGCGCTAGCCTGGGCTGCGCGAGGAACTCGGGCGCAACCACGCCCGACTGGAACACCGCGGCGGCGGGATCGACCGCCGTGGTGGGGGGCGCTTCGTCCTCGGCCGCGGCGGCTTCGGCCACGGCTGCCGCAGCCCCGAGGGCGAGGTACGACTCGGCCACCGCCAGCGCCAGCGAGTCGGGCTGGGCGCGCCACGCCGCGGCGCACACGGGAATTGCGGGCCCGACGTCCTCGGCCGCGGTGCGCTCGTTACACGCGAACACCTGGAGGATCGACCCCTCCGGAGCATGGTCTAGCAGCGCCTCTACGCGCGCCTGGGCGGCCTCGTCGATGCCGTTGTGCCAGCGCCAGAAGTCCCAGGCCAGGGCATCGTCGATCTCCCCCGCGCCGCGGGCTCGCAACAACATCACCCCGCTTCCGTTCTCGCCGAGCGGTGCCAGGCCGCGCTCGCGGTCGAGCCGAGCTGCGGCGGCCAGCCCAGCCTCGACGCGCCCGAGCAACAGCGCCAGCCACACTTGCTGGCTGCGGTCATGGCTCGTGCGCGGCGGCGAGGCCTCGAGACGCTCGAAGATGGCGGTCGCCCAGTGCCGCGCCTCGTCGAGATCGCGGGCCTCCCTGATCCGCTGCAAGCCCCACTGGAGCGCACGCGTGGCGAGCCAAGGAAGCTCGCTCGCCAGCGCGGGCTCCACGGCCCACGCGTCTTCGGGCGCCCCGTCGAGGCCGGCCCGGACCTGCTGCATCACGGCCTGCGTGCGCACGGCTCCGCGGCGGATCTGCTGGCGCAGCGACCCGAGCAAGTACTCGTTGGAGGGCGTGGCGTCGGCCACGAACGCCAGCGCGAGCGAGTCACTGGTGCCCTCGCCGAGCAGCTCGATCATGCGACGATGGAGCATCACGTCGTCGGGATGCCAGTGCAGCGCGTGGGCGATGAAGCGCCGCGCCTGCTCGGGCTGGCCCGCGCCGACGGCGATCTTCGCCTGCATGCGGGCGTAGGCCGGCCCATGCGGATCGACGGCGTGCAGTCGCACGCTCAACGCATCGCGGAGCGCGGCGTCGCCCCCGAGGTGGGCGGCCAAGCTCGCTCGCGCGAGGCCCTCGACCATCACCTCGTCGGGCAGCGCATCGAGCACGGGCATCAGCCGCGCGAGCGCCACGGCGTGGCGCCCCTCGGCCGCGGCGTACATGCCTTGCAGATAGCGATCGACCCGCAGCGGCGCTTCGGCTTCGTCCTCACCCGACGGCCCGAGGGCGACCTCGTCGCTGTACTCGGGCAACCAGCGGACCGAGTCGTCGTAGGTGACCGCGCCGGCCTCGAGGTCGTCGAGCACCAGCCAGGCCCACGTGCGCTCGTACGCGGGCAGCAGCGCGCCTTGGCGCTCGAGGCTCGCGCGCGCCTGCGCGTAGTCGCCTCGCGCCAGCAGCACGCGCAGCCGCAGGGCCTCGAGCTCGGGTGAAGCGGCCGCAACGGTGCCCTCGTAGGCGGCGACCACCCCAGACAGCCCGACGAGCGCCTCGGCCTCCAGCTCGCTCGCGTCGCCGATCAAGTCGGGGTGGAAGTGACGCGTGCGACCGGCCAGCGTGAGCCCGGCGGCGAGGTCTTCGTGAAACCACAGCTGCACGCAGGCCGCGGCGTCGCGGTGCATCTGCATGCAGATCGCCCGCCAGGCCGCCGCCTCGCCCCGCGCGACATCGAAGCCATGCCGATCTCGCGCTTCGGCGTCGAGCCGCGGATCGAGCTGAACGGCCCACTGCATGCGCACGTCGTCGAGGGGCAGCGCTCGTCGGGCTCGGCGTCGCAGGGCCCGTGCGGCAGCGGCCCGCAGCGCGAGCCCCTCGCCTTCCCTGTCGAACGCGGCGAGCCAGGCATCGAGCGAGGGCGAGCGTGCATCGACGGTGGCTCGCCAGTGCTCGAGCGCAGCCACGTCGCCGCGTCGGGCGGCCGTCATGGCCTCGAGTTGGGCATGCAGGTGTGCCGCGGGGGGCGGCATCATACGAGGCACGAGGCCGTCGACGACCCCTTGAGCATCACCGATCAGATCTGCCTGCAGCAGCCACCACGCCAGCGCGAGCGACACGACCGGCGATCCGCACGGCGAGGGCCGGCTGCCGCAGGCCGTGGCCGCGGCCCGAGCCCGCAGGTGCAGGCGCGCCAGCCGGCTCGAGCTGCCCTCGAACGGCCCCTGGAGATCTTCGAGCAACAGAGGATCGTCGTCGAGGCCACCGGCTTGGATCTCGTCGAGCCCCAGCACGAGCAGCCGCGCGTCGATGGCCCAGGGGTCGGCCGTGAGCACCGCTTCGGCTCGCTCGCGCAGCTGGGCCACGGGCACCCGCCGGGCGACCGCACGCCGCAGCTCGGTCAGT
>JBFIJN010000481.1:0-6827 GCA_041600735.1 Nannocystaceae bacterium | reverse complement strand
CGCACAAGCTCACGTGGCCCGTGCGCCATGGACCCCGGCGCGCCCGCAAGCACAGCCTTCAGCTCATCGCGCTCGGGGCGGTGGCGACCCCGTGGGTGCTGCCCGATCTTCCGCAGGCCGGGTGGGCCGCGATCGAGGCGGTGCCGCTGCTGCTCGTGCTGATCAATGCCAAGGGGATCGACCGCGCCGAAGCGAGTGATCGCAAGGGGTGCCTGCGCTTCGTGATCCTCAATGGTGCGGCGATCAACGCAACGCTGGTGGGGTGGATCGTCGCGCTGGCGCTACGCCCTCCGGGCGGCTGGGGCGGCTGAGCTGTTATCCTGCGTCTCGTGATTCGACCCTTGGTTGGACTTTGTGTCCTAGTGGCGGCCTGCGCGAGCACCGAGGCGCCCGCGAGCTTGGCCCAGACTCCGCAAGAGGGGGCGCGGGCCGAGGTCGAGCCCAAGCAGCCCGACCCGAGCCCCGCGCTCGGTCCCGTCACCTACCTCGTGGGCGTGGTCGGCCAGAGCGGCGTCGAGCACTGCCCTCCAGGCGGCGCCGAGCGGGAGTGGCGTGACCTCCACCCCACGATCGGTCATGTGCAGGTGAGCGGTCCCGAGGGCTCGATCTTCGACCCGGTGATGGACCAGCCCGTGGTCGCGGTGGGGCAACCCGTCGACGCACCCCCGGGCCGGCCGAGCACTGCGCTCGCGCCCGAGGAAGAGCCGTGCACGCCCGCTCAGATGCGCTCGGACTGGCGAAGGACGCCGCGAGGCACACGCATCGAGCGTGGTGATCGTCCGGACTTCCGCTACTT
Organism: Nannocystaceae bacterium; assembly: GCA_041600735.1. Taxonomy (GTDB): domain Bacteria; phylum Myxococcota_A; class Polyangia; order Nannocystales; family Nannocystaceae; genus Paraliomyxa. The sequence goes on along the minus strand of JBFIJN010000481.1, from coordinate 6,031 downwards.
TCACGCGGACACGGTGCGCCCGCTTCACGAGCTGCAGGCGCGGGTCGACGGTGAACACGTGGTCGTGGGGCTCACGAATCCCGTGCCGGTGGCGCTCGCCGACGTGGAGCTCCGCCTGCACTACGAGGGTTGCTTCGGCAAGCCGGGCTCGACCTCCAAGACCAAGGTGATCGGCGAGCTCGGCGAGGGCGCGCATGTCGAGGTGCGGCTTCCAATGTGGATCCGCAGCGACGCCGCCGCCGGTCGCAACGCATTCCGTGCGTACTCGGTGCAGCTGCTGGGCAAGGGCGAGGGGGTGGTGCTCGACCTCGATGTATCGCTCCTGGCGCTCGGCGCCCAGGTTCAGTGCCAGGAGCGCTGAGCCGAGCGGACTTCAGCGCAGCATCAGCCAGCGAGCGATCAAGCCGATCACCGCGAGCACCACGCCCACTCTCACCCAGCGCCACGAGCTGGTGCGGGCGGGCGTGCGATCCTCCGCTTGGGCTTCGTCGACGGCGGCCTCGAAGCCACCACCCGCGGGCGCGGCGGCCTCCTCCATGGCCTCGCGCTCGGCCATGGCCTCGCGCTCGGCGCGAGCGATGCGCTCGGCCTCGGCTGCGGCTCGCTCGGCGGCTCGCTCGCGCGCGAGCTGGCGCTGGTCCTCGCGCTCTTGCTCGAGCCGCTGCCACGCGTCTTCTTGCCAGCCGCTCCTGGGCGCGTAGCCGTCGATCACCTCGCGGAGCACCTGGCGCAGCGCCACGAAGCGCCGCGCATCCTCGCGGATGGCGGCCCAGCGCGCGGGCGAGTCGTGAAGCCGCGCCCCGGCGGGTCGTGGACCGGGACCGGGGGGGCGTCCCTCGACCACCTCCGCGACATTCCGCCACGCTCGGCACACCCGCATGATCGAGCGCGTCGTGGGCACGCCACACACGCGCTCGAGCTCGGGCCAGCGCAAGCCCATGAGCGAGCGCAGCACCAGGGCATCACGCCCCACGGGCTGCAGCTTGGCCAGCGCGCGCACGGCCCGGGCGGCGGCCTCGGGAAGCCCAGGCTCCAGCGCTGGTCGACCGCTGGTGCGGCTGCGCTCGATGCAGCGATTGTGCGCCACCGCCAGCACCACCCGTCGCTCCGCGCCGGGGTCGAGCGCCTCGGCGTGCTCCTCGAGGTGGCCGAAGATCGTGGGCAGCATTGCGGCCGCGCCTTCCCAGCCCAGCATCGCCACGCAGTAGCGGTGAGCGACCTCGCCGTGCAGCTCCAGCAAACGATCGATGGTCGCGCGCGACCCGGCCTCGCGCGGCGCAGGAGGATCCGCGGCTTCGGGCTCGGGCGGGCTGGGCTCGGTCACGGGCGCGCAGTCTACGGCAGTCCAAGGGGAGGAGCCTCCTCGGCGCCGCCTCCTCGATCGCGGCGAACGAGGTCAACGGCTGGGTCGGCGCGGGGCGGACGAGCTCCCAACTCGTCCGCACCCGGCCGCCCTCGCACTCCTCATCGCGCCCGCGGGTGGGCTCCCTTGCACCTCCCGCGGCTGGCGCCCCCTCGGATGCTGCTCGCGTTTTCGTGACCAACTTCCAGCGAGTGTCGACCACCACGTCGGGCACTCGCTGATCCGCGCCAGTCACTGCGCTCTCAGCTCCTCGGTGTCTTGTAGCTTACGCCAAGATCCATCGATAATCACGCGAGAAGTTGGTTTGAGGAGGCCTCGAGGGCGACCTATCTCAGGACGCACCCTCAGGGTTTTCGCCGACGGCGCTCTTCACGCAAGCCTGCTCGATGAGGGTGCATGCAAGAAAGTGTGAGGCACGGTGGGAAATCGTCGTCGGGTCTGGTGTCTCTCTTGCCGAGCGAGGAACGACGCCGCATGGCCAATGATCCCAGCACCGAGCAAGCCGTTGCGCACTACCAGGCCGAGGCTGCGCGTTGGGCCTCGAGCGGGCGACCCGACTACGCGGCGCACTTCCACGCGGCGACCCTCGATCTTCGACCGAGTGACACCCGCGTGCGCATGATGCTGGCCGACTGCCTGGTGCGCTGCAACCAGCGTGCGGCGGCCGCCAGCGAGTACCTGCGCGTGGTCTCGCTCTACGCCGCGCAGCGACGCGACGGCGAGGCGATGGCGCTCGGCTACCAGGTGATCAACCTCGATGCGAGCCAGTTCGTGTACGTGGCCGTCGCCGAGGTGCTGCGACGGATGGGCCGCCAGGCGCGGCCGCTGTGTGCCCGCGCGGCCGAGGCCCACTTGCAGGCCGGTCGCGTGGTCGATGGCCTGTACATGCTGCGGCTCGGGGCGGAGATCGATGCGCGCAATCCCGAGGTGCGCCGTCGCCTCGCACAGATCTATTTGTCGCAGCACATGTACACCGACGCGGCGGGCCACCTCGCGGCGGCGGGTCAGCTGCTGCGGGCCGCGGGCAACAACGCCGAGTACGTCGAGGTCGCCGAGCAGATCCTGCAGCTGGACCCGCGCCACCTCGAGACGCTGCGCGAGCTCCCGCGGGTGTACCTGGGCATGGGCGAGCCTCAGCGCGCGGTGGTGAAGCTCGCCGATCTCATGCGCGTGAGCCCGGGCGACACCGTGGGCTATGAGACGCTGGCCCACGCGTTTGCGGTGCTCGGTCGGATCCCCACTGCGCTCTCGGTGCTGGAGCGACTGACCGAGGAGCTCGTCGCCACGGGTCGGGCCCCCCAGGCCGAGGCCATCCTCGAGCGCGCCGCTGGGTGGCGACACGAGGATCACGAGTTCGCCCGCGCCGTGCTGGCGCTGCGCATGCCCAAGCCCGCTCCCGCACCGCTTCGCGCGCTCGCGCCGCGGCCCACGACCCCCGAGGGGACCGTGGTGCTCGACATCCGCGACCTGATGGCCTCGGACGAGGCCGGCGTGCTCGACCTGTCCGACGACGTGATCGAGGTCGTTCGCACGCCGCGGGCCCTGCCCCCGTGCCCGCCTCCGCTGCGTCGCGCGGCACCGCGGCCTCGGGCCGAGCGCGAGGCCACGCAGATCATCGATCTCGCCGACCTCGAGATCGAGGAGGACACGTTGGTGCGACGGACCGCGAGCGGCGACGTGATCTCGTTGGTCGTCGACGAGGATTCCGCCGAGCTCGACGGGAACACGCACCTCGCCGTGAGACGAGCCCCGATGCCGCGGCCAGCGCGAGTGCTGGTCCGGCGCGCGTCGGCGTAGCCCGACACTCCGCGCTCGAAGTCGCACGTGGATCCCCGATGGGAGGGGACCGCCCTTCCCGGTAGGATGAACACAGTCCCGCGCTCTACTGCGTGGGATCCCCTACCCATGGCCAGCGAGAGTGCTGTTCTCTTCAAGCTGGGCGCCAATGAGGTGACGCCCCTGGACATCGTCGCGCTCGCCGACGGCCGCTATCGCGCGCTGGTCGAGAACGACGAGGCGCATCGCCAACGCATCGAGCGAGGCGCCGACGTCGTCACGCGCCAGCTCGAGCTTGGTGATGATCTGACCCATACCGTCGACGGCGGCGCACCGCGTCGCGACGACGCGTGGGGCCTGGTCCAGCGCTACGCCACGGCCACCGAGCCAACGCTGCGCGACCGCGAGACGGCGGCCGTCATCGCCGCGCGGCTGGCCGTGCTGGCTCGCGGCTACTCGGGCGTGCGCGTGGAGGTGCTCGAGCTCATGTGCGAGCTCATCAACTTGCGGGTGCTGCCGCGGATCCCCGCGAGCACCAGCAGCTCGAGCGACGGCGAGCACATCTCCATGTCGTATCTGGCCGCGGCGATGATGGGCAAGCGCGAGGTGAGCTACCTCGGCCGTGTGGTGCTGGCCAGCGAGGGCCTGCGTGCGGCGCGGCTGCGTCCCGTGGAGCTGCGCCCGCGCGAGGCCTCGGCCATCATGAGCGGCACCTCGATGGCCACGGGGCTCGCGTGCCTGGCCTGGGATCGCGCGCGTCGACTCGCCCGCTTCGCCACCGCGCTCACCTCGATGGCCCACGACGTGACGGGAGGAAACCCGCGGCACTACGACCCGCGCCTCGATGCGCTCAAGCCCTACGACGGCACACGCCGGGTGGCGCAGTGGATCCGCGACGACATCGACCACGGCAGCCGCGACGGCGAAGCGCGTATCGCCCCGGATCCCGGCGTCCTGCGCTCGGCTCCGCAGGTGCTGGGCGTGCTGGTCGACGCCGGTCGCGGCTTGGCGCGCGTGCTCCAGGTCGAGCTCAACAGCGTGAGCGACGCCCCGGTGGTGCACCCCACGACCGGCGAGCTGCTCGTGGGTGGCAACGGCCACGGCGCTCACGTGGCGTTCGCCCTCGACGGGCTCAAGAGCGCGCTCGGGATGGTGGTGGGACTGCTCGAGCGCCTGCTCGCGTTGGTCTGCGATCCGGAGGGCAGCCATGGTCTGCCCCGCGACCTCACGCGTGACGCCTCGGCGGGGGCCTTGGGGGCGCGGCCGCTGCGGGTGAGCGCAGCGGGCTTGGCGGCGCAGGCTCGCAAGCACGCGCTGCCCGGCGCGGGCTTCTTGGGCGGGCTCGCGATCGGCCACGACCTGCCGAACCCCGCGCAGCTGTCGGCGCTCGAGAGCCTGCGGGTGCTCTCGGTCGCCGAGTCGGTGACGGCGATCGTTGCGCTTGCGATGTGCGAGGCCGTCGACCTGCGCGACGGGCAGGGCTGTCATCGCCGCGCGATCGCGCTCTATGGTGCGGTGCGGCAGCTGGTGCCGCGGCTCACGAAGGATCGCGCGCAGGACCGCGACGTGGTGACCGTGCTCGAGCTATTTCGCGCCGGCATGCTGCCGCTGGGCAAGCTCGACTGATGGGGCTTGCCGTCGAGCCGCAGCCGCGGTTCGATTGGGGGAATGACGAGGCGGGCAACGGCAGCGGCGATCGCGTTCGTCGCGGGCCTGCACGGTTGCGGTGGCGATCCGCAGGAGGTCGAGGGGGCGAGCACCTCGCTCGGCTCGAGCAGCGCGAGCAGCAGCAGCGCGGCGACGTCGAGCGCCGATGGGTCCACGTCGAGCGCCGACACGAGCACGAGCCGCGGCGAGAGCACGAGCTCTGGCGTCGACGGGAGCAGCAGCGGCGTGCTCGACTCCAGCGGTACGACGTCGGGCGGCGTGGTGGGGACCGACGACAGCGGCTCGAGCAGCGAGGGCACGACCGGCGAGGTCTCGCCCGTTGGCTGCGCGGATGGGTTTCGCGAGGCGCTGCTCGACGAGGGCACGTACCCCAACATCGCCGCGTGTGCGGGCGGGTTCTGGGTGCCTGGGGTCGCGTTGGGGACCCCGCTGTGCGACCGGCAGGGCGGTGACGACGGGCCGCTGCCCGACGGCATGGGCTGCACCATCGATGACCTGTGCGCGGAGGGCTGGCACCTGTGCACGAGTCGCCAAGAGGTCGCCGCGGCGGGCGTGGCGAGCTGCGACGCGCTCGCGTGGGGCAGCCAGTTCTTCGCCACCGGCCAGTCGGGCGAGGGCGCCAACACCTGCAACGACACCGGCACCAACGACGTGTTCGGCTGCGGCGACGTGGGCCATTCGAACATCACGGGCTGCGCCCCCCTCAATCGCAGCACGGGCAACCTGTGCGTGAACCTGCCGGGCGTGTGGTCGTGCGCCGAGGATGCGTACGACGAGGTCGCGCACCTGGTGAAGACGGGCTCGGTCTCCGGCGGGGCGCTGTGCTGCCGCGACGGGATCTAGCCGCGCAATGGAGCCAGACCGCGCGGGCAGGTGATCCCTCGTACCGAGCCCTCTGCGGGGCGGCGGCCGCTCCAGTAGAGGAGCGCAGCCGGGCCTGGTAGCTTCGTAGGTCGTGAGCAAGCGTTCGTGTGGACTTGGGATGATGCGATGGGCCGGCGGCGCCTTGCTCGTGGCGCTCGCCGCCTGCGGAGGCGAGCGCGAGGACCTGGTGCGCAAGACCATCGGCACGGCCGGCGGGCTCATCAGCTCGCACGACGAGGTGCTGACGCTCGTGTTCCAGCCCGGGGCGCTCACCCGCGACTACGAGATCGAGATCTTCCCGAGCGACGAGCCGCCGCTCATCTTCGGGCCCGCGTATCGCGTCAAGCCCGACATCGATCT